>JAKPYU010000609.1 GCA_029568995.1 Candidatus Omnitrophota bacterium
GAGCCGTAACATGAGATACGGAATCGTAACACGCCGGACAAGACATCAAACGGCGGTCTTGCTTGCTTCCGCTTGCGGAAGTGGGAAAATATCCGAATTCGTATGGATAGGAGGAGACACACATGACATCGCACAGACAAGATTCGGACATGACACGACGCCGGTTCATTCAGACCACCGCATTTGCGGTCGGAGCATCGGCGCTGTCGCCGTTCGCGGCGGAAGAAAAAAGCCGGATTTTTGAGGTCCATCGACCGGGAGTCATCAACAAGGAGACGAACCGCCCTGACGCCGCAGGGACACAGGAAATGCTCGACCGTGTGATGCAGGCGTTCACGGGCGAAAAATCGCGGCGAGACCAGTGGGCTGCCTTTGTGACCCCCAAGGATGTTGTGGGATTGAAAGTGAACGGCCTGGGCGGACCCCAGATGTGCACGAAACACGAGCTGATCCGTGCCGTTATCCAGGGACTTCTGGACGTCGGTGTCCCGGAGAACAACATCATTGTCTGGGAGAACAACGAAGGTCACATGAAAGCAATCGGATTGGACATGAATACCGGCAAGACCGGTTTTCGGGTCTATCATAGCGGGTCCGATGTGGCGGGCCACGATGAGAAAGAGACGACTTTTCCGGCTGGCTCCACGCACTTATCCAAGATCCTGACCGAACAGACCACGGTCATGATCAACATGCCCATTCTGAAGGATCACGCGATTGCCGGGTCTACTCTTTCCCTGAAGAATATCTCCCATGGAATCACCGACAATCCGGGGAAACACCACGCCAACGGGTGCGATCCGTTCATCGCGGAGATCAATGCGCTGGAAGCGGTTCAGGCCAAGCACCGGCTGATTATCATGGACGCGCTTCGGGGATGCTTCGATGGCGGACCGGGGTATAAGGGCGATGAGTTCGCCTGTAATTGGGAGTCGATCCTTGTTTCAACCGACCGTGTGGCGATGGACACGCTGTGCACGGAACGAATCGAGGCCCGTCGCAAGGAGAAGGGCCTGCCGACTCTTGCCGAAGCACAACGCCCTGTTCGGTACCTGGCCACGGCGGAGAAACTGGGATTGGGCAATTTCCAGAAAGACAAGATCGAGCACAAGGTGATTTCCGGCTGAGATCCTGCTTTCGGTCATATCTCAGAACCGAATCACGATCAGTTTGGCTTTGCCGTGCTCGATTGTGATGGTTGTGTCCTTTTTGGCGTCCTTTTGGGTGACCGTCACTTTGTATTGACCGTCAGCCAGGTTCACCAGGAGCCATGGGCCGCACACACGTGTTTGCAGGACTTCTTTGCCTGCTGAGTCCACCACGGATACTTGACCCCTGGACAGGTATTCGCCTTTTTTGTTGGCCAATTCAAGACGCAAGGTGTATTCCGAAAACACCTTCTTGAGCTCGGACCGTTCGTCCGTGCCGACCCCGCCCGTGATAAATGCGATCCCGTTCTGGGTTTGTTTGACCAGGGGTTCCACATCTCCCCAGCTCAGAGCGGCTGAGGCGATGAAGATACCCGCGAGCAGAAAAGTGAACAGTTTGTTGGTCATGATGACGCCTCCTATTCCTTTGCCTGGGATTGGATTGGGATCACTGAATAGTATACCGCTGGATTCCCATGAGTGGAGCCGCTTTGTAAGACCCCAGCTTTATCAAACGATCCGCGAGGCTATAATGTCACCGTGCTGTTCGCACGGCGTATGCGCCAGTAGCTCAGCCGGATAGAGCAGCTGACTTCTAATCAGCAGGCCGCAGGTTCAAGTCCTGCCTGGCGTGTATCACAAACCCACAAAAACAAGGCTTTTTCGCGAATCACTCCCATTTGATACCTACTCCGTTTTGCCTATACGCTGTTGACGGATACGGTTGACGGCGATTCTTGTTGACAACAAATAAGGAAGCAAAGAGAGCCGTCACTGTGGAGCAATCATGCAATTTGCTGCTCATACAGCCCCCAATCCTCGACCGCGCCGGTTGGTCCACTGCCGAGGCTCCCGGTCGCAGGCAACCTCCTGTCTCCCGAACGGATCGAGGCCATAGACCTGGATAGCGGCAATTGACCGCATTGCTGCCGGATCGCCTCAGCCATCGAGACCTTGTGCGCAAAGACAGTCTGTGTTCGGTTTTCCACATAATCCATAAATATCTTGAGAATCACCGTATTCCGATTAAAAACGCCCCCGAAAAACAAAAAAAGAAGAACAGACTTGACAAAATCCGGAAACCCCACCAACTTTACGTCGAATGCCTCACTTTTCGACCGGGACATGCCATACTTCTTTCTTCGAAATTTGCGGGGAGGACAGCCAACCGGAGATTGCACAAATGAATAGTCTTTACAATGTCCGATTTGCGTCCGCGATGATTCGTGTCATACGTTATCCTTTCCGCCGCCCATACAAAGACAGGACACTTTTCAAACACACGTCTATTGTCTGCTTTTTATTATCCGTCGCAGCCCCGACACCTGCGCAAGTGGTCATCAACGAGATTCTTTATCATCCCGCGTCCGATGATTCCAATGAAGAATTCATCGAACTGGTCAATATCTCCGATTCCACTGTGGATCTCACGCGCTGGTTTTTCATGGAAGGCATCCAATTCGCCTTTCCGTCCGAAACGACCATTCCGCCGCAGGGATATCTCATTGTCGCGCGAAACCGGGCAAAATTTCTCGAAACCTATGGAACCGTTCCTTGCCCGGTACTCGGCGATTTCAGCGGACAATTATCGAACGCCGGTGAGTTAATTGTGCTGGTCGCCTCCAATCGGCGGGTGCATGACCGCGTTCGCTATTCGGATCAATGGCCCTGGAATCCGGACGCGGACGGCTCCGGACGTTCCCTGGAATGCATCGCCCCCACCTCCCCGAACGATCATTACCGCAACTGGCAGCCCAGCGCCTTGAACGATGATTCCAGATACGGAACTCCGGGGCGCCGGAATAGCGCGGCGCAACCGAATGTGCCCCCTCTTATTGCCGGTGTTTTTCACGAACCCCTCGTTCCCAGCGCAAGCGAATCGGTTCGGGTCATCGCATCGGTTGAAGATATACGCCCGTTTTCCGTCACTCTTTTTTTCGATACCGGGGACGGGTATACATCATGGCCTATGTTCGATGACGGTATGTGGCCGGATACGGCAGTCGGGGACGGTCGTTATACTGCTGTTGTTCCCGCCCAACCTGCTGGGACGCTTGTCCGTTATTATGTCGAAGTCACAGGCTGGGAAAGTGCTGTGAGACGGTTTCCGCCGGAAGCTCCGCTTTATGGCCGGGGCTGGCGCGTACCAAACCCGGAGAATAAATCTCCGTTGGCACATAACGAAATCCTCTTGGACCCCCTTGAACTCAAGGGACTCATTAATTTCCCTTACGACCTTTCGAGAGAGGCTTACGGATCCTACATCACGGACGGAGTTCTATATGACAACGTTCGAATTCGCTTGCGCGGCGGGGCGGCACGCGATTTTCCCAAGAAGAACTGGCGACTCGATTTCCCGAAATCCCATCTTTTCGATGACGCTCAGCGCCGCCTTAATTTTAATTGCGACTATCATGACGTCTCCCATATGCGAAACGTACTCAGCATGGAACTGCTTGCCCGTCTGGGCTTGCCCACGGCGAAAACACAGTATATGCGCCTCCATTTTAACGGGGAATATTACGGCTTGTATTACTGTCTCGAACAGATCAACGAGGATTGGTTGGTCCGCGTGGGAAAAGACCCGGATGCGGATCTGTATAAGTGCTATCACGATCACACGATCCCGGAATCGTCCTCTGATTACCCGATTCTCTACGAAAAGAAAGCAGGGGAAGATCAGGAAGATTACACCACCATCCGTCAGTTTGTCGAAAACCTGAACGCCCAACCGCCAGCGGAAAACAGCAACTATTTGGAGTCGGTTTTCGATGTGGATTCGCTTCTGAATTATATGGTGGCGCGGGCATTGTTGTCCAATGCCGACGACCAGCGGAAGAATCATTTTCTGTTGCTGGACGGAGCCTGGCAAATCATTCCCCATGACTGGGATCTGTCATGGGGGCATTTGTGGGATGAGGAATTGGGATTGCTCAATCGAAAATTCATTCTGGACTCGCCTTCCTTTTTCAATGTGCGGACCAACCGGATTATGGGAGCTATCCGCGATAATCCGATTCTCCGCGCCCGGTATTATGAACGGCTTGCAGCGGCGCTTCAGGATGTATTTCGTGAGGATATTTGGTGGCCCCGCATCGAAGAAATCCATCAACAGATTCGTCAGGCGGTTTTCGACGATCCCAGGAAATGGGAAGATAATGAGATCTTTGATTTGCAGCGACAGGAACTACGCGATTATGTAACGCTCCGCCGAAAATATCTGTTGGAAGTGGAAATCCCGATGGGGTACCCGCCGACGCCGACACCGATCCCCACTCCGAGGCCGACACCGCCATGGAATGCTCAAGTTGTGGAATTGGCCGATTTGTCGCAGCAGCCTGTGAACGGATTTCATGCCGGTGTGGAAGTAGATTTCGGTGCAGTTCCACAAGACCATGCCTATCCAAACGCAACCGACGGGAATGGAATGATTGTGACATTAAATCCGGGCGACGGGGCATTTTTTCTTTTGAAAGATCCCATAGATATCTCCCAGGGTCTTGTCGAATTATCCGTTGCAGTCCGCTCGACCGGTGGAGCGATTCACATGGGGCTGGTGGCCTTTGCCGATCCGTTCGATGGGAGTTATGGATATGTCAATCCAACGAAGCGCGAGATTCCGGTCGATCAATGGGGCAAATTGCGTTTCGTATACGATCCCCCGACCTCCCGGATCTTGCCCGCACTCCAGCTGGTAGTACCTCTTGAGACAGCCTCCGAACCGATTACCGTCTATATGGATAATTGGTGGGTCGCGCCATTCTCTTCCTCAGTCGAAATTCCCATTGAAATGGAAAGCGACGGATCGTTCGATTCGATCGATTCGACGCTCTCCGGGCTGAATCCGAATTTCCTCGTTCCAGAGGGAGAAACGGCGGGAGAAGTCTCCTTGACAAGCGGTTTTGCGGGTCAGGGAGTCCGGCTCCAATTGGATCCCCATGAATTGGCCGCCAATGTGGTTTTATTCTCGATGCGGCCCGATTTCCCCGCGATGGTTCACGGTAGTATGTTGGTCAAACGGGAATCCGGCGAAGAGGGCACATTCGGTTTTGTGATTACGGATGGGGAGCAAAGCGTCGGCTATTTTCTAAACATCAGCCGCTTGCCGTTAAACGAATTCAAGATGATTCAGATGGGGGGAAATTTCGAAATCGCCGGGAAGGCACTGTCTCCAATGGCAGCGGTTCAACTGGGAGGCCCGAATGTATCGGGGAGCCTCGTGATCGACCGGCTCCGATTGTTTGCGACGGATTGAAGCGAATGGCTCATAGTAGCGCGGGCCATATAGCCTCGAATCCGAACTTTGTTTCGGGATATTCCCTATTCGCAAGCGTGGTAACATCAATCTCGATGCCGTTCAATGCAATCGGTTCCGAGACTTGGCTGGCGGCATATATATTCAAGTCGATACAGAAGAGCGCCGCGACCGCAGGAAGATATTCTCTACCTGACATGATCGTCCTGAAGACAGATCAAAATCGTGTCGCAATGTTGTCGTCTTCCTGTAGCAAGCCCCGGGACCTCTCCCGGAGTCCGAATGCGGATCAATCCGTACCGGTGTTCCCTCTCAATATAGTGTCCACTCGGATATACCCACCGGCAGTCCGGGTTCTTCCGGCCAACCGGAGTTCTGTGGTCCGCCATAAGCGCCCATGTCGCCGCGCTCTCTGCACAAACCAGGCGGCAAAGAAGCGTCGTTGTATGATGAATCGGGATTGCCTGCGTCGATGCAAGGTGAATCCGGCATCAGATGGAGATCCGCACCTTCCCCATCCCACGGTCGGACAAACAGCGGATCCCTGTCGATGTTGCCTTCACCCGACCAGCCGCCCTGGATGTTTGAATAGGAGACAGTGATTGTCGGATTCTCATAGATCGAGATTTCGTTTCCGCCATCCCAGAGGATGCAATTCGTAAACTCCGGCTCGCTTGGCGGCCATCGGGGTACACAGGCCAAGGCATTTCCATTGTTAGCGGAATTTCCCGAAAAAGAGCAGTTAATCAGCTTCGGAAATGCTCCGCTTTCGCAGTATATCCCCCCGCCGTTTCGCGCTTTATTCCCGGCAATTATGCAGTTAGTCAGTGTCGGCGAGGAACGCCGACAATATACTCCGCCACCGTCCCTGGAGGGTCGGTCGCCTGAACCGCCGTTGTCACTGATCGTGCAGTTTGCAAATATCGGTGAAGAAGATTCCTGGCAGCACACACCACCACCGCCATACGAGGAGAAATTCCCCGTGATCGTACAGTCGGTAAGTGTCGGAGAAGACCCGCCGTCACAGTACACCCCGCCGCCGTACAGAGTAGAATTGCCTGTGATGGTGCAGTCGATTACTATCGGAGAAGCCCCACTGTCACA
This sequence comes from Candidatus Omnitrophota bacterium, assembly GCA_029568995.1. Taxonomy (GTDB): domain Bacteria; phylum Hinthialibacterota; class Hinthialibacteria; order Hinthialibacterales; family JAKPRU01; genus JAKPRU01. Next base: position 6,508 of record JAKPYU010000609.1, read on the forward strand.
AAACACGCCGCTGTCCGAGTTTTCGCGGATTGTGCAGTGGATCAGCATCGGCGATGCCTCGCCCATGCAGCACACCCCGCCGCCCGGATTCTTATGGATTGTGCAGTTGATTACCTTCGGGGATGATTCGTGACAGCGGACACCGCCATTCTTTCCACCTGTCACAGTAAATCCGTCGAGACTGCTACCCTGAGCACCGGTCACTGCAACCGACCCCAAACCGGCAGCGTCGATGATCGTTTCATTCCTTTTCCAGTCACGTTCCTTTTGCGTTTTTTCAACTCCCGAGAAGCCGCCATATAATGTAAGGCCGGGTTCCATTCCGATGCTCTCAGAATACCTCCCGGCAGCCACCCAAATTTCGCCGGTCACCCGGATCATCTCCAAGGCCGCTCCGATGGAATTGAACGCACTTTCCCACGATAAGCCGTCTCCGCCCGGATCTGCATCGGCGCATACATAAGCAAGACGGAGTGGTTCCCGTCCGATGCCCGACTCATATTCGGCTGGTGACTCGTACGCTCCCATATCCACAAGACCATCCGCGCCGGGACGGTTGTGTTCTTCGATATCTTCAGCAGGCGCTACGGACACGAGACCCGTGTCAACACATGGAGAACCATTCCTTAGATGATAATCGCCGTTTGTCGAATCTACGAACTCCGGATAGTGACTGATATTCCCTTGTCCCGGCCAACCGCCCTGGATACAGCTGTATGTCGCGACAACCGATCCCTCAATTTCACTCCCTGGATTCCACAGAATACAGTTCGTTAGACTTAGAGATCCCGACTCACTCCAAAGCCCGCTGCCTCTCCCTGCCACATTCCGGGCGATCGTACAATTCGTCAGCGTCGGAAATGACTTCGTGGAGTAGATTCCGCCCCCGCCACCTTCCGCTGAATTCCCAGTGATTATGCAGTTGGTCAGCATCGCAGATGAATCCTCGCAATAGATCCCGCCCCCGCTGACTTCCACCGAATTAAGGGCGACAGTGGAGTTGGTGAGTGTCAGGGAAGAACGCGAGCAACGAATCCCGCCTCCTTGTCTAGCCGAATTTTCGCTGATCATGCAGTTGGTCAGCGTCAGGCGAGAATCCGAGCAGTAGATCGCACCGCCCGGATTCTCACTGATCGTGCAGTTAATCAAGGTTGGGGAAGATCCCGGGCAGTGCACCCCAAAAGACTTATTTGTCCTAAGGATACAGTTGGAGAATGTGGGGGAAGATCCCGATGGACAGAACACTCCGCTTCTTTGCCCGCCGGTTACTGTAAATCCGTCGAGAAGTGCACCGTCCGCCCCTGTCACGGCAGAGGCGAACAATCTTCCCGCATTGATGACTGTTTCATTTCCAGCCCAATCCCGATCTTCGCGAGTTTGCTCTGTTCCGGTGAATCCTCCATAGATGGCAATGCCCGGTTTCATTTCTACACTCTCAGAATATGTTCCCGCAGCCGCCCACACTTCACCCGTCGCCCACATCACCTCCAAGGCGGAGCCGATTGAGTTAAAAGCCTTTTCCCACGAGAAACCATCCCCTCCCGGCATGGCATCCGCACGCACATAAACGTGGGAACCCGTCGCTCCTGCTTCGACACCGATGCGATAGTGCCCCGCAAGTTGAGCTGAAGGAATCACTTTCACCACGTACACCTGGTTGTCCGGAAGGACTTTCGTGAGAGAGGAGTCCGGGAAGATAGGGGACAGACAGTTCTTCTCATCATCGGCCCTATACAGCACAATCTGAAGTGGAGAATCTCCGGATTGCGAAGATTGAAAAATCCTTATGGAATGTATTCCGGAAACGGTTGTTCGAAATGTATACAGGTGTTCCGAAGCACCGCCGACAAAGACACCCGATGTCATGGGAGCATTGACCGTAAGAGGAATGGCCGAAAGCGGCTCATTGTCGGGCACCGTCCTCAACCGGATGCGGTAGAATCCCGTTGAACCGGAATAGCCGCTCACTCTTACATGATAGACGCAATCCCCTTGCAAGACCTGAGTAATTCTTGAGAGCCTAGCATCCCCACCGTCATCATTCGCAAAAAGCGGACTGCTCAGACTATCTGGACCGTATAAAGTAATTACCGTGTCCGGGTGATTCGCCCGATTTGAAACGTCCAGGGTCTCCACCGTGTATGTTGCCGAATTCGGTAGCTGAAATGAGAACCAGTCTTCATCGCCGGAAGGCCAAATACGCTCGAATTCCGGTGGGCCATCCGGGACCAGAGCCACGATGCCCTCGTTCTCGTTGCAGACAAATACTTCGCAACTTCTGGAGAATGTCAGGCCGTCCGCAGATACCGCCGTCACTCGGATGGTATGGCGGCCGTTCGGGACTGTCGTTGTGTCCCAGAAAATGGTTTGTGTTGTCTCCCTTTGAGGCGGAGCCAAGTCGATTTGTCCTTCGATTTCGCCGGTATTGGTGCTATCAATTATCACTCCATCGACCTTAAACACAACTTGAGAAGTGCCGAGATTGTCAAGAAGGTGCGCTGAAATCGCCACTTCACCCGATACCGCGTCATTGTCCATCGGTTCGAGAATCTCTACGTGAACGACCCGTCGTGACTCCGATGCGGGGCGGAGACCGGAA
>JAKPYU010000388.1 GCA_029568995.1 Candidatus Omnitrophota bacterium
TCGCGTTGCGCAGTTCATCGGAGCCGGGTCCCCAGGCACGTGCGTAAATCCAGCCACTTTCCTCAATATCTAATGTGTGGTTCAGCTCGATTCCCATCTCCTGGGCGCTATCGCGGTGAAAAACCACATCGCCGTTTCTAACAATCTCCAATCTATCAAGTCCCCACCAGGAATGGGCGATGGCTCTCACGGCGACCACTCGGGGGGAATCGAGACGAATCTCATCTCCCGGGATCTGATCGTTTACTTTCAGGTCCAGCAGCGGACCGTTTGTAGCGAACGTTTTTCCCTCTCGGTATGCCTGGGCAATGGAATCGAAATCATTCTTCTCTGTATGGACATAAGTTCGAAATCCGCCGGGGGTAATGAGGCCTTGATCCACATATGCATCCGAGGATCCACCGACGCCGCACCGCAGTCCGAGATTCCAGAGGCGTTCGAGGAGTTTCATTTTGTAGTGCAAGTCATAGATTCCTTCGCTTGACAGCATATCCACTAACGTGTTCTGGCCGAGAAGCAGGTCGATGGGGAGTTCGCGTGCGATGAGGCCGATTTTCTGATCGGCTAATCGCTCCGCTGTGTTCTCATCCGTCATACGACCGAAGGGATGGGTATAAATTAGGAATCCGCCGTATTTCTTTACTTCTTCGCGGAAGGAGTAATTCGCGGGCCAGAGTGCGAGGGGTGCAGGGAGATCGGGAATGTGTTTCACGTTAATATAGTTGACGTGTCCCCAGAAATCGGTTGTAATCTCATGTGCCACCTCGCAAATCAGATTGTTGTAGACATAATCGGGATTCTTCTCTACATTCTGTTTCACCCATGCCATTTCGGCCTGAAGGGAGATATAGTCAAGCCCTTCGGCCTGCGCAATGTGACACACATCCGGGATAGTCATCAGGGGATATTTCGTGCGGCCGTGGAAAAACAAATGGAGGTGATGATCGCCTGCTTGCCATTGCCCATACCAACGCCGAATCCCAGGCTCCACTTCAGTGAAGGCAAGAGTCGCATCTACTGTCTCGCCGGCGGCAACGCGGATTTCCTGCTCTGCCGGCTTCCGTAGGAATCCGCGAATGGCGCGGATTCGATGCGGACCGGCAGGCAATTCCAGCGTAATCGGGCCTTCCTCGCGTGGGATAAAACCGTCGACTCTGGAGAATTGATACGTGTCCAAGTCGAGGTATGTGAAATTAGGAACCAGGATTCGAGCTGGCACCTCCTTTCCGATCCATGAATCCACTATCCGAATACGCAGAATTCCCGTTTTTGTGTCAGTCGAAAGATCCTTGTCAGCTGGCTCCATCGCAATTTCGTCAATCAGGTATTCCCCCGGATGCCCGTCACCCGTTCCATACCAGAACCGAGCGAGTTCCGGGGCGGGACCCTCCGGTGTTCCCACGGGTGGCCAGGAGGAACGAAACGAGATTTGCGCCTTATTCGTTTCTTTCGGGGTGGTGAATCGAAAGGCGTCATACGCCCAGCCGTCGGTTCGCAGAAGACGGATCTCCCTGGAAATTTCCGAGATGGTCCCGCCATCGGCGTTAAAAAAGGTGAGAACGCAATCACAGGACTTCAGGGCAAACGCCCAATGCCGTTCCCCGGACGCATGAATGCGAAATCGCAGCCGTGCATCCATCTCCGGTTGGATTGCGATCTTTGCGGATGTCCATTCCACGCTATGCCCACGAGACGTGATGCGGATGGCACGGGAATCCGTATCGGTTGCATAGACAATCAGGGCCGCCGGATCTTCCCCATCGGTTGTGCAGGTCCATCCCTCCAGCCGACCGTCCGGCAGAAGCTCCTCGAAAGATCCGTTGGGCGGACCGGCAATTGCGGTCTGAACCGAACAGATCAGTATTCCCACTGCAATCACAGCACAGATCTTAGCGGTTCTTTCGGGATGCCACATTGCCGATCCTCCTTGCTCCAATTATTCCTGTGTGGACTGGTAATACTGCATCAGAATTTTGGCCACTTCCGGTCGAGAGAACTCCGGCGGCGGAGCCTCGCCACGCGAGAGCATCTCCCGGACTTTCGTGCCGGAAAGGAGAATGAAATCATCCTTCGTATGATCCGGCACATCGCGCATCATCACCACGCGCCCCAGTTTCCTGGACCAGGCAGTGTGGTCCGCTTCGAAAATCTCGATTTCCAGCGCTCCGGGCGGGACTTCCTCCCGGAAAATTGTCTGCGCATCGAATGGCCCGTAGTAATCGCCCACACCCGCATGATCGCGTCCGACAATCAGGTGAGTGCAGCCCGCGTTCTGACGGAAGACAGCATGAAGCACGGCTTCACGCGGCCCGGCATAGAGCATGTCGAATCCATAGCCGGTCACGAGAACCGTGTTCGGCGGGAAATACAGATCCACCATCTTGCGGATGCAGGCATCCCGCACATCCGCCGGAATGTCGCCTTTTTTCAGCCTGCCGAGAAGCATGTGAATCAGAATGCCGTCCCCGTTCACGGCTTTGTGGGCCATGCGGCACAGTTCCTCGTGTGCCAGGTGCATGGGATTCCGAGTCTGGAACGCAACGACTTTCTCCCAGCCGAGTTCCTGCATTTCCTCGCGGATCTGGTAGGCTGTCCGGAATGTCTCCGGGAACTCCTTTTCAAAATAGGAAAAGTTGAGAACCTGAATCGGACCGGAGAGGACGATCTTGCCGACAGAATTGAACGCCGCAACTCCCGGATGGTTTGGATCGGTTGTCCGAAAAACCTTCTCGGTCATCAGCTTCATGTCATTGTCTGTGAATTCCTCAATGGCTTCTACGGTCTGGATAGCGAGCACCGGATTCCCATCCAAGTTTGGATCTCGCAGGGCGATCCGTTTTATGCCCTTAATCCCATCGGTGTTCTTCACAACGTTCACAATAGGCACAGGCCAGAACAGGCCATCGGTTGTGCGCATATTCTCCGCGACACCGAGGCTGTCTGCTCGATTCATGTACCCTGTGAGCGGATTAAAATACCCGCTTCCCAGCATGACCGCATTCGCCGCGGCAGCCGAGGAAATAACGATGGACGGAAGCGAGTCCGCTTCCTGAAGGAATTGAGTTCGTTGCTTTTCATTCTGAACGAATAACGGATTCAATGTATCCGTTCCATGAGGTTTGATCATTACACCGGTCTCACTTTCGTGGAAATCATTTGAATCCTTGCAGGGTACGACTTGGAGCGCAAATTTTCCAGTATCCGCGCCACCAGTGTCCTGTAACTGAATCATGTTTACAGAGACACGTCATCGCGAGCGGCACTCCGGCGGAGCCGGTGATTGTAAAAAGAAAGATGTCCTTGTATCCTGGAACTGGAATCCAGACAGATATGACCGACGCTGAATTGGTGTCGCATGACCCGTTCGCGAGCATGGTCCCGGGCTTGAAGGTGATTGGATTG
>JAKPYU010000616.1 GCA_029568995.1 Candidatus Omnitrophota bacterium
AAGGATAGACTCTCCCTTGGAATTCACGTGGATTCCGTTGCAATTCAACACATCCCGAACCAGAGCGAACATACTCTCGCATAGCGCGAAGGTAAGCACATCCGCCATTTCCTCCCTTGGGATTGGCTGACCAAGCGCAAGCCGGGCTTTCTTATCATTGATCGCGTCCAGCGCCGCATCCATCGTATCGGCATTCACAATCGGAGCCAATCTATCAAATACCTCTTTCGTTGCCGCCCAGTTCGTGGGCGCTTCCTGAACCAGTATCTGCTCGTTTCCTTTCCGATTCGGATACAGGTCCTCCGTAATCAATCCCTGACGATACGCATCTTTCAGCAGATAGACAAAATCGTCCAGACGCACATAGTTAATATCATATTCCTTCAATCCGTCAATCACGGCCTTGATCCGTTCCGGCCCCACGGAGATGTTGCTGAGACAATAAACAAACAACGGTCGATTCGGATTCGCCTCGATGAAATTCCTGACCGTGGCGACATCGTCTTTGTCGGGAACATGCAATCCTTCTCCACAGAATATGTAAGGCCGATCCCCAACATTGTAATGGGGTTCAAAAGCGGACTCACCCATTCCCCTCATGTAGCCAATGCAGTTGTCCAGTTCCTTGAACAGCATCGGATTAAACTCCGGCAAATCGACTTCCTGCCAGTTCGTATACTCGTTCCAATTGGTGATATGGACCATTTCCAATCCGCAACGCTGCATGTAATGCTTCGTGTACCGGAGAAACTTGCGCGGATTCGGGTGTATATGGGGATATGTATATCCCGCCCCGGACGGTCCCGCAACCATATAGTCATTCGAACCCATGTCCTCAATGAAATGACGATACATGGCGGGACCGATGTCGATCAGAAGCGGAAGGAATCCCCAGGACAACGGAAAATCCCGGTTCTTGTCGGCTCCCCAATACCCCAGTTGCCGGCTGTGCATCGGCCACAGGGCATCGCCATCCGACATCATGAATGCAATATAGATCTTGTTCTTCTCGGCTTTATGGTTGGTCCTCAGGCTGCATTTCTGCTTCATCGGTTCGGGACTCTTCAGACGAAATCCGCCATGTACGGAGAAATTTGGACATCCCAGGGCACAGATGACATACGCACCGTGGGTGGCGGCACGCGCAACAGCGTAATGTTCATGGTCCCGCGTATTGTGCCATCCCCAGATACCGGACGGAAACTCCAGTCGTTCATAAATTCGATCCAGTAGACGATACTCCCGTCGCTGGCGCAGCGCGGCGGACAGGTCCACGGTAAAGGCTTTGTTGTGTACAAGAAAATCCCGAATCGTGGTGTCCTGTGACGGATGAAACGGATAATTCAAGGAGACATTGCCCACAATGTGTTTGGAACATCGGTCGAAGAGATTCTCAAATGCCCATTCATACGCCTGCACGTGGTCCTTCCACCTTCCCCGCAAATCCTGACGTTTTGAAAGACCTGCCTTTTGTACAAGCGGCTCCAGGTCCGGCGTAATCACGATCCAATTCTCCAGACTCCCCCAGGTCTGTGCAACATTGATGGTATGGATCCATTCCGGATCCATAATAATGTACCCGTCTACCTCAGACGCAAACATTCGTAGAATCTGCTCATAATCATCCAGGAATTCGGATGTAAATGAATATCCTTGCTCCTGGTAAATCGACAGCCAGTCCACGTGACGACGTTCGTATTCCAGAAACAACTGTGGTTCTCGCCGGTTGACTAATCCCTGGAAGATGGTCAGAATCGACCGATAGATCCAGATCGTTCTTCCGTCGGCATCCGGAAAACATTTCTGTATATCGGAGACATCGAATCGAACAAGATGTTTCGGCTCTCGGATCTCCGCAAAGATATCGTATTTCCTCGGTGTGCTGGAACTCACCCGCGACGGGTGGGCACATTGATTCATCATCACCGGGACAAGCGACAAACCTCCTGCGAGAGTGCAGGTCTTGCAGAAATCACGTCGATGTAGGGCGGATCTCATACCACGATCTTCCTTTCTTTGAAAACAAGGCTTACGTCGTGAAGCGTTCGCCTTCCGAATCCGGATCAGGGAATCTCGGAGGCTGGGAACTCTAAGCATATCTCGTCTGGACAAGACGGGCAAACTATCCTAATTTCCTTTCGACATCGTGGCGCGTCCCCCACCGATTGTCAAAGCCTGTTTCGACCGAATACAAGCGCAATAGGAGGTATTCCACCATGCGAAGACGCGATTTCATGATCACACTCGGAACAACGGCAGGGAGTATGTCACTCGCAGCACAAAGCGCCTTGGGATCGCAGCCGGGTGCGCCGGGCAGAAAGCCCCCGGCCGTGGTGATGGGCGCATTCGTATATCCGTCCACCAAATCACTCGACAAGGTGGGCTATTACAGCTGGCCCGGTTCAGGATTCAACGCGGAAGCCCGGCAAGCGGAATACATGGGGCGCATTCGAAAAATCGAAGAGAAACTGGGGATGCAGATTCGCATGGAGGAGAAGCCACTGGAGGATGAGGCAGGCGTCACACAGTTCATCCAATCTGCACAGAAAGCCCAGCCGGACGGCCTTCTTCTGATCCTCTTCAAGAAGGGGCACTGGGATCATGTCATGCGGATTCAAAAAGAAATCCGGAAGCCCACTGTCATCCTCGCCAGTCTTGGGATTCTGTTGGTCGATCATATCCGGCAAGTCCATGAGACTCCGGGCATTTATCTCATCAATGCCCTGGACGATCTGGATGCGGTCGAATCCGGCATGAACGCGATCCGGACCGCACAATGGATGCGCGAAAGCCGAATTATCAACATCGTGAAAAAGGAAGCCCCAACGACCAACGTGCCAAATCTCGGAACGGAAATTCGAACCATTTCCATTGACCGATTCGCCGAGATTTTCCAGCGGACCGAAACCGGCGGCCCTGTCAGGGAATTGGCGGACAGGTATTTGAAGAACGCCATTCGGATTGAGGAGCCGACCGACGCCGATGTGCTCGAAGCCGCCAAGACCTATTTCGTGTTCAAACAGATTCTCGAGGAGGAACAGGGCGATGCGGTGATGATGGATTGCCTGTCGGGCATTTCAAAACCGCCAAAACATGTCCCGCCCTGCATGGGATTCATGAGTCTTCGGGATGAGGGCATCGCTGCCGGTTGCCAGGCGGATCTGAATCCGACGCTTACCATGATGCTGATTCAACAGCTGTTCAACCGCCCCTCGTTTCAGCAGAACGCCTCCATGGACACCGAAAACAATCTCTATTTCGGCGCACACTGCACTTGCCCGACAAAACTGTTCGGAACGGATCTGCCCGCCGAGCCGTACATCCTGAGAAATCACGCCGAGGCGGGCTGGGGATGCGTTCCCCGCGTTCTCTGGAGACCGGGGGAGGAGGTCACCATGGCCCTTTACCAATCCAGTGAAACACCCTCCATGATGATCTATTCCGGCAAAGTCATGAGCTGCCCCAGCGTCCCGCCCACCGGCGGATGCCGCACGAATGTCAAGATTACCATCAACGAGGTAGAGGATGTTTGCGATGTGAAAGGGATGCATCAATGCATCTTCTACGGTAATTACACAAAACAACTCAAGACATTCTGCCAGTTGTTCAATATACAGGTGGTGGTTTAGTGTGAAAATTCCCACTCCCCGCGCCCCGTCACGTCATCGCGAGGAGCCGCCCGAAGTCCGCGAAGGGCGGCGACGTGGCGATCTCAGGCTCAGCTCCCGCGCCCCGTCCCGTCATCGCGAGGAGCCGCCCGAAGTCTGCGAAGGGCGGCGACGTGGCGATCTCAGGCTCAGCTCCCGCTCCCCGTGCCTCGTCCCGTCATCGCGAGGAGCCGCCCGGAGTCTGCGAAGGGCGGCGACGTGGCGATCTCAGTCCCGGTTCCTGAGCCTGTCGAAAGGCCGGGACTCGCAATGACGGTGTTGTCAAGACTATTCTGTTGCACAACACTAAAACGA
>JAKPYU010000621.1 GCA_029568995.1 Candidatus Omnitrophota bacterium
TCGTGTAGAACGTTCGTGTTTCCGGCTCGGACAAAGGAACATCCTTGGCTTGATACTCCCAGATAAAACTCCCCGGCTGTTCTGTGCTTCCGATCTCGAGCAATGTGGAATAGTACGGGTCCGCGCAGAGCGTGATCCGATAAGGGAAGCTGGGCGAGTATTCCGAGATCATGGGAATTGCGAGTGCCGGGACGTCTCTCTTCAAATCGCTTCCGGTCAGGTAGTAGAACCATTTCTGCCGTTCAGACGCAATCTGTTTTTCCTCACCGACGCCGTTCTTCCGGGGTGCGAAGACCCTCCGATCCCTGCAAGGCAGTTGTACAATCAGAGGCAGGATCACCTGAAAGTTCTCATGAATGGGTTTGGATGGGCGCAAACGTACTTGTTGTACAATACGAATCCCGTCATACACCGCGTCCATCAAGAAAATGTCATATTGAAGGTTCAACCCCCATTCATCCGGTCCGATAGTATAATCGGCCCCCGACGGAAGGGCTGTCTTCAATTTGGATTCATAGCGACCTGCCCCCACGATTATCTCCGGTCTCTTCACTTCGGCAAGATCTGGAAGAAGTAGTTCGATATTTCCATCTGAGAAAGATCGCTGATACCCCGTGCGACCGAGAAAGACTGTTCGCGTGACGGGGAGAAGATTCCATGCCCCGCATCGGAAGATTGATGGCGGGTAGGTAACAGAAGTTCCATCGTTGACTTTTTCCGATCCGGCAGGCTCCCTGCCATATCCGAGGATGGGGAGAATCGCGAGAAGAAAGAGCCAACTGACTATCGCTTTGAATCGAATTGAGATGGCTTTACAGGGCCTGGAAATGTGCGGGGATTGCGCATTCTCTTGCATTGTCCTGATCCTCTGCATATCCGTGCATTGGGCAAGTCGATTCCACCTTGCGATTATAGCATTCTACCCTGTCGGGAAAACCCGCCTATGCGCCCAGGTAGAAAAGCGCAATTGCGCACACCATCAGGAAACCGGCCCCGAAACGGCGCAGAAAGACGTGCCCCGCCAATTTCTCTTCCAGATGAATCAGTCCTGCCGACGCCACATACGATCCCATCAGGATGGAAATCAATCCCCGCGTGGATTGCACAATGTTCCCGAACACCACGCCGATACTCCCAAAACAGGCGAACAGAAACAGCATCCCGACAAACCAGGCCATGGCGAACGGAGCCGCATGGGTCCACATGGTCGAAGAAAAATGGGGCAGGAACCACAGAACCCCGGCGCTTACCAGACCACAGAAAATGTAGCAAAGACAGACGCTAACCGTAGAAGCGTGAGTCAGTCCGAGATATTGGAATTGATCGACCAGGCTGACGATATTCAAATCCGAAATGGCATAGCCGAAACAGGCCAGCAAAATCCACAGAATGCTTCGGAGCGGCATGCTGCCACCCGACCAATTCAGCATCGCTGCCGCACAAACGCTCAGGAACACCGCTGTCCATTGCGGCCAGGCGAAGCTCTTTCCCAGGAAAAAAGCGGATATCAGCGCCACAATCAGGATCTTCAGTCCCAGGAGCGGCGAGGCGCGCGAGGCAGCGGACTGTTCCAGCGCCAGAAAAAGACATCCCTGGGCCAGCAAGTAAGACAGGGCGCTGCCAACCAAAGGCAGGGCATAGTTTTTCCAGGTCGGCATTTCATCGGGAAGAATGAACGGCAACAGGATGATCGAGAATATTCCCATGATACAGTGGGATAGAGCGAGAAGATGAAACGCGCTCTTGTCGTATTTCTCCACGAAGTACCGGGAAAATAAATAGGAAAGCGACTGGCAGGCAGCCGCAATCAATCCGAGCAGAATTCCGGCGGCCATCAAGACTCCTTTCAATATGAGGTCAAGATAATCAAGTTATCAATTTCCTTTCAAAATACCATGCCGGTGGTCGCTTAGGCATCAGGTAACGTCTCTCCGAAATCGGCCAAGAGACCATTCCTTCCTCAAAAAAATACAGTAAATTAGAATGTTGTGCACAATTCAAAGAAAAGAGGACTCTCGCTGTGAAAACACTGTATGGGATCCTTCTTGTTGTAACCCTGTGTATGAGCGTGGCATGGTGTGATCTGACAGCAACCGATTTTGGCGCGAAAGCGGACGGATCGGACAGCACGGCGG
>JAKPYU010000630.1 GCA_029568995.1 Candidatus Omnitrophota bacterium
CGTGTCTTCAATCGCCTTCTCCAATGTCCACATATATTTCTCCACGGCATCCGCCGCGTCGCCATAGAACTTCTCGCAGTAATCGCGCACCAGCGCATCGACATCCGTCTTGCAGTCCCACATCAGTTTCGACCGCACATAGTAATTCAAGTGCGTCACCATCCAGCTGTTGTTCCCCTCGGTCCAGAAACCCCACACACCTCTCTCTTTAAAATACGGAATGTCGTATCTCAGGTTGTGAATGGAGGGAAACGGCAGGTTGATGAGGGATGTCCCCGGATCGTAATCGTAAATGAACACGCAATCCAAATCCTCGGTCCAGCGGTCCAGAATCTGTTTGTAGAGAACCCGTTGCCAGCACTTGGGATCGCCGATCCGGTGGATGGAACAGGCCGAGATGATCGCCGACTGAATCCCCAGGTTCGGGCTGAACGATTCGATCCCTTCGGGGGGACGAACGCGGTTGGCATACCCATTTGTGAAAAGCCAACGGTCCGGGAACTCCTTGTAGATCTCCTGGGCAATCCGGTTGGCGAACCGGAACCATGCATCGCTCAAACTTGGATCGCCATACCCTTTGCCTTCAAATCCGGGAATTTCCGCCTGGCAGTTTTTGCAGTGACAGATCGGAAATCCATCCGGTGGCGCAAATCCGAAACTCAACTGGTCCGGATCCTCCCGGAATGTCTCCCGAATCGTTTCGATGGCAATTCTTGTCGTCTCGGGATTCGACAGGCACAGCATGTCGTTAACCCGGTTGCCTTCTTCATCGAGCGCGTAGATATGCGGGTGGCTCTTGAAATACTTCTCCGGCGGAGCCAGTCGAATAATGCTGCCATCCCCCGGCAGGCTCAAAAACGACAGGGACGACATCTTGTTCTGGTCGTACCAGGTTTGCATCCATTTTTGATCCTGCTCGTTTGAGGGGAACCAGCCGGAATACCAGAGGTTTCGAAACCGGAAATCCGGTCGCTCCAACCTGTCTGTGGGCGCGACAGCAATCCGATCCAGGTGCGGAAGGACTTCGCCGTAGGGGCCGGGGAAAAACCACCGACAGCCGAGTTCTTCCAGGAAGTCGTAGACCGCATAGAGCGTTCCCCGGTAATGCTTGTCTTCATTTCCCGCCAGGACCAGGTTCTTGCCCATGGTTTTGAATACGAAGCCCTCTTCGTTCATCCGGTTCGTGAATCCCGATGGGACCTCCACTCCCAGGTCCGCTATCGCCTTGCTTCTCCCAACAAGAATCCGGGTCTCGGCTGTCTGCTCGTTTTCACGGGCAATCGGCAAAACCACGCCGGTGATTTTCTCGATGTATTTCTGGAGGATCTGCGCGGCTTCGTTGGCCTGGTCGCTTGCCTCGGAGCCAATGACAATACTCGCCTGTGCCTTGCCGTCTTCCACCAGCACCAGGGATTCCGCAAAGGAACCGGGAATGAATGCCAGCAGGAATATAAAAAGAGGAATATGCAGACCGGTTGAATACTTCATCAGGCTTCCTTTCCAACAGTTCGTTTTTGTGTCGGGAAAATAGCACAGACCGGGATAGGCGCATACCCCCACGTGCCAAGCAGTAGGGCAGGCCTCCGTGCCTGCCAAGCGCCGTAGGGGCAGGCCTCCGTGCCTGCCCGGAA
>JAKPYU010000396.1 GCA_029568995.1 Candidatus Omnitrophota bacterium
CGATGGCGGCCATTGGGATGTCCGTTCAGTCATTCCGGGAGGGCAAAGTTCTCTATTTCGATGCGGAAAAACAGAAAGTCGTTACCAAAGCGCCGAAAATCAAGGCGTGAGAGATCAGGGCGGAATCTATCTGAATCGTAGGGGCGCACGGCCGTGCGCCCCCTTTCATTCCAGATTTGGGTCGTCGAACAGGGTTCTTTCCATGCTGGGCAGGGTGGGTGGTTTTCGGAGTTCCGGGGGAACGGGAGGAAGCTCATTCGCTGAGAAGCATGGTCCTTCGCATACAGCCTGCAAAAGGTGGGCCTGTTCGGGATACCCTTCGATAGTGGCTTCCAGTACCCACAGCAGTTCCAGCAGTTCCGTTGTACATTCGCCGGTCCAGCATTCGGGACGAATGTCGTCCAACGGGGAGGATTTCTTGCCTGCCCCATGCTTCATGCGGTATTTGAGCCATGATTGAACGACCTTGAGGCCGGAAACCTCATACTCATATACCTCGGGCACGACAGGGCGGAATTCACCCTCACCGACGCGCAATGTTCGTGTCAATTCTTCGTAATGAAACGATTCCGGATAGCCGTCCGCGTTGCCGGGAATGGCCTCGACACATCTCGCCTTCCCTCTGGGAACTTTCCCGGGGTGTTTTCCCTTGGGGACAAAGCGTTCGCCGTACGTATGCAACCAGAGCAGTCGTTTCCCTACCCCACAAACCTTTTTGAACAATCCGGCCTCTTTGGTGATGGGCACTCGTAGTTCGCGGGTTCCCAATTCCTTTTTATAGCGAGCGGTGAACGTTGGTTGTGCCAGCATGCCATAAACATACGCCAGAAGATCCTCCGGTGTCACTTTTCGGCTATAGGTCTCTGCGAGCAAGTCAAGCAAGCCGGGGAGGATATTTGGCTCGGTTGCATCGGAGTTACGGTAGAGGGGCAGAATGTCCTTTCCACCACGCCCCGCAAAGTAGTGGCGGTCGGGAACGTGGGATGAACACATGATGGCTGCTCCGGCTCCCAGCTCAAGAACAACTGAACTGGCCAGGAATACCTGTCTTGGTCCACGGCAATACCATAGAGCCGGGCGCAGATAATCGCCCAAACGATTGTCTGCCAGAATCCACTGTCGGTCGAGACTACGATATGCATAGCGGACTATGGGAGGTTCCGGAGTATTTCGCGGCAGTGATTTCAGGGATTTTTCTCCATTGCCATTGGGGGGTGTCTGGGGACAAGGCGAGATGATTTTCCGGTCCCGTGTTTCACGGAATGCCTGCGCCATATCTTTTGAACCCAGAAGCATTCTCCACCTGGCCTTCAGGGTTTCTCGATCATGGCAGATCGGCCATGTCCGTTTGAATTCGCATCCCGAATGCTGCCACGGTATGAGGTCGGTCAGGAGAGGCCAACTGAAATACCGGCCCTCTCCGGCGGGGCGAAAGGCGGCCTGCCACTCATTCGAGCAGTCCTCCCAAGACACGTCGGTAAAGGACTGAATAGCATCCAATGCTTTCAGTTTCTCGCTTCTTGTGCTGTCGATGTGAACGTAATGGACTTTCGCCGGTCGGCTCTTTTTGAGTTTACCGTAGCGAACGGCAATCGCGATAGCCACAGGGGTTCGTATGGCGAAGACGTTCTCGCTTTTGCGTGTGCCGCGTCCCTCCCCACCCAGATCCAGAATCCAGACCTCATCGCACACACGCCGGACATGCTCGCGCATCCCGCAAAAGGCATCTCCGTCAAGGTAGCTGGATGCACTGATAAAGCTCACAATCCCCGGCCCCGAAGCGGTTGTCTGCTCAAACACCTTCCAGAGCGCCCAGCGCCAGAAATACACATAGAGGTTATAGAGATTCTTGACGTGGACACCATGCCCGGCAGCAACGGCAGGGCTGAGAAAATCGTTGAAGATCGCTGTGTCTCCCCGACGGTTATTACCCCATCGCACCCATCCGCCGGTGTGTGCTTTGTTGTCCTTGTCCGCTGCTTCATGGCGATCATAGGGTGGATTCCCCAAGCAAACGAGGACCGGGACCTCCCGTTTCACCTTGAGTGCCTTGACATGTTGCTCGGCGATAGGCTGGAGAATAAACGGCAAATAGGGCGGCTCGGCATCAGGGCTTTCCAACGTATCGGTCAGGTAGATGTGTGTGCCATCTCCGGGCAATTGGGCACCGTGATCTCGCAGGGCGCGGTTGACCCGCAATTCGGCCACCGCGTAAGGGCCGACCATCAGCTCAAAACCATACAGATTGGCGGCAAGAGTGCCGGCCCGTCCCGGCACAGCTCCGGTCCCCTCCTCGACCTCAATTCGATTCAACGCGTGTGCGATGACACCCAACAGATAGGTCCCCGTACCGATGGCTGGGTCAAGAGTTACAACGCTGGGATCAGCAAATCCCAAAGGTCTATCGAGATGGTTGACAAGCAGATCATCTATGAGCCGAACTTGGGCGCGCACGACTTCAACGGGGGTGTAATAGGCTCCCACATCCTTACGCAGCTTCGGATCGTAAGCGGCAAGAAAATCTTCGTAGAAATAAAGCCAGGGATTCCTGGAACCGCCGAGCGTTGCGGATGGCACAACGGCAATGACACGCAACAGCAAATCCAGTGAAGCCGCCATTTCCACGCGCGCGGCGGCATCGGTGAGTACCTGGAGCGCACGGGAAAGCAAGTTGTGTTGTGCGGCAAGGCTTCTTTCGGCACTCTCGAGTGTGAGAGGGTTAGCCCCTTCACTGCGGCCCAGGAGCAAGGCAAAGGTGACGGTTTGAGCGTAGGCATCCGCAAATTGCTCGTCGGAGGCATCCGGGAAAAGTAACTGGCGCCAGTCTTTGGCAAGGTGGTGCAAGGGCGAGTCGGGGCGCTTCAGCGCATCCGTCACATCGTCACGAAGCATTCGGCAAAGCGGGGCAAGAAGATCGGCGAAACCCTTGAGATCGAGTCTTCCCCGGCTGTCGGTGGGGATGATGGGCTGCCAGGAGAGAAAGTCGCGCAGGAGACGTTCGATAGCAGGCGCATCATCCGATTCTACGGCCTTCTTCCCGTTGACAGTAACATCTCCGGAAAGGCGGACTATCTTGCCCACAAGTTCGCCGCTGCGGTAAAGCGCCCACTCGTTGCCGTCCGCATACAGGATGTTGGGAATGCCCGAAAAACGTTTCCATTGTTCCCGATTGTGTGCCTTGAAACGCAAGGTGTTTGCGCCGACGCCGGGGGCTTTCAGCTCAACATAGCCCGCAAGCAACCGATTCAGATGAACGGCGTAATCGGGACGGCCAAGGCGATTGGGCAGCGCGGTCTCTCCTGTGCAGACAACATCCCAGCCGAAAGCATGGGCGGCCTCGGCTATGAAGATCTCGAACGGTCCGCGCAGCTGATCTTCCGGCTCACCGGCAGTCAGCTGCGACATCTTCGCGGCAACACTCTCCGCAAAGTCCCTCAGCGCGGTCAGGATGGCATGTTCCGGCATTCGATTTGCACTCCCTTGCAGAGCCAGAAATCGTCAGTTTCCAAAGTCGGCCTATTCTATATGATCTGTCTAGTGAACACCATCGAACCGGAATGTCTTCAGGAATTCATCGATTGCTGCGCGGTTCTCGTCGAGAAACAGCCTGGGGTTTACACTCCGGCTTTGTGTGGTGATATTCACTCCACGTTTTTGAAGGATATATTTGGCGGAGGAGGGATAGGTGTGCTGCTTCATCAGTGTATGAAGAGCGACCAGGGATTCGAAGACCTTTTGCCGAGTCTCGCCGCTCTCGAAGTTCCCTTTGCAGAGACGGTCCGTAAGTTCGGGACAGACATTGCCGATCACTCCACACATTCCCGGACATCCTGTCTCGAGAGACATGGGCAGGTTTGGAAGGTTCGCCTGGAAGATGGTCAGAGGTGTACCTTTTGCTGCCTCGATTTTGGCACGATACATCTGCAAGTCGGCGCTGGTTTCTTTCATAAAGACAAATCGTCCCGTTTGGGCAAGGGTACCTACCTGATCGGGACTCAGCAATCGGTGTACCGGGAGGGGACATTCATAGATGCCGAGCGGCGCATCGACCCGGTCCGCCAATTCCAATGCCTGATCCACCAGATGGTCGGCATTCGGTAAGTGGGAGAGAAAGACAACCGAGGCGTTCACCCCGGTGTCATAGACCCTTTTCATGCTCTCGACCTGTTCCGAGAGCGTGTCTCCGAAATTCCCTCCCGCAACGACGGGCACCTTTCCGGACAGATGGGACACCATGCGACGGTTGATTGCCAGACGTTCCTCTTCCGTGAGAAAGTGAACTTCGCTGGACAGGCAGGACACAAAAAAACCCTCGACTCCGGCGGATAAATAGAAATCCGCCAGGGCTTCAACACCCGCGAGATCAACCGTGGAATCCTCCAGATAGGGGGTCAGGAAAACGGGCCATACGCCCGCCGGGATCCGCATGGAATCAGTATTCTCTTTTCGGTCGAGACTCTGGGATCGGCCCATCCATCATTCTGCCTGAGATGAGCTTTCCCACGAACCGGCATTCGAACCGGGAATTGATTAGGTCATACATAATAGTCCATGTCGCGTCCAGGAATCAACCGATACCCGATCCCCAAACACGATGATGGATGAAATATGCCAGGTGGAATGCGAGAGCGACAAGCGGGGGAACGGTAAGAGCGGAAAAAACGGTGAGGCGGCCTATTTCTTCTTCTCCCGGTAGATCGGGTGGTCGAAGGCGATCTTATGAAGATGGTGCGCTTGTATGGCGTTCAGGAAAGCATAGGGATCCCGATTCTCCAGGGCTGTCACGATCGAGCGATGTTTCTCCAGGTTCGATTCACTGATGGGATATTGCATCGCGGAAGGAGCCATGTACTGGAAATAGGGATCGAGCAGCTGCCAGAACCAGATGGCCATCTTATTTTCCGTGATCTGAATCAACCGTTCGTGAAATTTGCGGTCCAGGAGATACCAGGTGTTCTGGGAGACCTCTCGATTCGCCATTTCCTTGTAGATCTGCCGCAAGTCGGCAACATCTTGATATGTGGCCCGTCGAAACATCTCCGGGGCCAATCCGATTTCGAGAGCACTGCGGAAGCCGCCCATGTGCCCGTACAGTTCCTGCGGGATATTGTTATCGGTCAGCAGGCGGGTAAAATCCAGCAGAGCGAACGAACGCTGGAGTCGCATGCCCCGTTTTCGTCGGCTGTCAATGACCCCGATGGCCCGCAGGCGGGTCAACGCCTCACGAACACTGGTCCGACTCATCCCGGTCCGTTGAACGATGTAATCCTCCGACGGCAAGGCATCCCCGATGCCAATATGCTGCTTACGGATATACTCGCCGATCCATTGGAAGATCCCATCGGTCGCCGAGCCTTTGTTGTTGTCTTTTTTCTGTTGTCGGACCCTCATTTCCCAGTCGGAGCCTCCATCGGTCATTTCCGCAGCATCGACGCAGGATGTCAGCTTTGTTCTTATTTTCAACAATCGCGTCATCTTGTTCCAACTCGGAAGATAATGCAACCCATCCCTGGAAGGCTCAAAAATCAGGCAAAAACCGTCTCCATTCGACCGGGATTCTAATCCGTGCCCGTCTGTACGCCCGATTCGGCAAACGAATATGTCCGACATGTGTTCGAATGATACCAAAAAGGACAAACCGCTTGCCCGTATCGTGGATTGAAGAATCGGGCAATCTGTGCAAGGATTTGTCCGTTGGTTCCTGAAACACGCGGACAGGCAGTCGGTTCCGGATACGGTCCCGATCGATGCCGTCCGATTCGATGGCGTCGGTATGATCAAGCATCGGCAGATCGTTGCGGTCTCCGCCAGAAGGAGGTGATTCGCCGAGAAATTTATCGGAAGGTCCGTCAACGGTCCCGGCGCGTTCTTCAGACCGGTTCCGAACGGAAGTTGAATTCGGGATCACTGGTCTCATCCGTGGGTCCGTATTCCTCCAGGGAATACGGAAAACATCATGTAAAACCGAAAGGATATCCGTAATGAGAAGTACCTTCCCTGTTATGCTCGTTTTTGGTCTGGCGGTGTTGTGCTTTGTTCCCCTGTATGCGCAAGCATTTGGCGAAGGCACGGCGACCGAGCTCAAAGTCTATTCCCCTGAATCGCAAGGCGTGATTCCTCTTTCGGATCCCGTTGTGGTCGATTATGACTATGTCAGCGAGAATCCCCAGGAGAGCATCAGCACCTGCATTACCTCCGATGAGACGGTGGCGTATTCGGCGCACCGCATCGGGGGCTTGCGCCTGTATGACATCAATCTCAACAACATCCCCTGGGCGAAGGATTACGATGGAAGCAATTGGGTCCTGATGTTCGATGACAGCGGAAATCCCACGCCGTACACGAATATGGTATATGGGGTGAAAACGAAGGCGAATTTCTTCGGTCCCGGTTGGGGAGCCGGAGGCTACGCCTACGGGATTACGCCCGCGATGATTCCATCGCTGTCGGTTGCCCTGTCCAACGGACAGGTTCCGCTCATTCAGCTGTTTGAGAATGACGGAACCCCGATCCTGCCGGTGCGCTGCGCGGTCCCCGAAGATTTTGCCGCTATCGACGATCATATCCGTCTTGCGGATTGGGATTTCCTTTCCAACGGGAACCTCGTCGCGATGGGCGAAAGCCGTCAGGCGGCTGAAAATGCGGCCCGCTTTGGTGTGCCTGCAGACCAGGCAGGCAATGTGAACTTTTTGAGCATCCTGAAGCCGGACGAGCAGTTTCCGACTGTTCTGTTCACTCGGTTGAGTGAAACGGCAACGAAGTCGGAATCCTGGCACGGCATTGGTGTCACCCAGAATGGTTTTGCGGTCCGATTCAGCGAACCCAACAACGGTGGGTCCAAGCTTCGTTTCTTTGAAAACAACGGAACGCCTCTTACGGGTGATATCGACCTGGCCAGCCTGGGCACAGGAGAGACAGTGGGTGTCCTGGGCGGCCAAGGCTCCATCCGTGGCGATGAGCAGGGCTGGCACGGCAACGGCGTGGATCGCTATATCCTGGTTTCCCGGGATTATATCGGTGTCATGACCGGCAGTGCGCCGTTTGTGGGGATCTTCGATGTGAACGGCAATCTCATCGTCGGTCCCGTTCATGTGACCGGAGGCCCCGATGGCTGGAGCACGGTCACCTGTGAACGAATTGATGGGGCGATCCATCCGGACGGCCGATTCATCGTCTGCTGGACCGAGAATTCGTTCCTCGGTTTCGAAGGCGGCATTCTGATGGGGCGAATCTTCAATGCGGATGGAACTCCGGCCACGAAGATGTTCTCCATGGACAGCGCCTTTGATGTGAACGCCATGATCCAGGACGGCCATAACCGCCGATCTCGGATCGTGTGGCGTGGCAACAAAATCGCCGTGGCGTGGGTCAGTACGAACCGCGCAAGCACACAACAGTGCACCGTCCGAACGTTTACGTTTGGGGAAGAGGCGGTGTCGGACTTCATGCTGTATTGAGCCTGTTTATCCGTTCTATCTTCGGAAATACGGAGCGGGGATGATCCCGGTGGGTCATCCCCGCTCCGGGCGATTGATCTGCGAATTCCAGTAAATCGTATACGGTATCCCCACGGAGGGGGATCACAAACCACACCATTCGAGTGTCTGTTTTTTATTACTTGTCACTATTCGCCTTATGGCTCCGGGCGCGGGGAGCGATCCAGCCCGCCAGAGGTCAGCACACCCCCGGGAACAGACTGGAGAGAAGGCCAGACAAAGTGGAGAGGTTCCGTGCAGATCGAATCGTAAGTTTAATGCGTTCAGTATGTTGCATAATCCATGAGTGGATCTGAGAATTTGTCGGACAATTTGCGCGTGACGCGGATTTTTCGGATTGACATGTTGAGCATCGCACCCTATACTCCGGATAGGCTGTCCGGTAAAGCAATGCTTTCCGGGCGGTCGTGAGTCCCATGTCACGTTTCTCCTGACAAGGTATCTCTTTCTCAACAGTCAGAAGCTGTTTCTGTGGGCCCAAACCTGGGAGATGAGAAAATGAGACGACCTGCGTTCACACTGATAGAACTTTTGATCGTTGTGGCGATCATCGGGATACTCGCCGCGATTGCAGTCCCCAACTTCATGAATGCGCGGGTGAAAGCGAAAATCGCGCGCGTTCTCGCCAACATGAAGACGACCACCCAGGCCCTTGAGTTGTACTATCTTGACAACCATAGTTACACAAGATGGGCCCGCGAGGACGTCGGTTGGGATGGATATGCCCAGCTCACTACTCCGGTGGCGTATATTCAGGGTTTCAGCGTCGTTGAAAATGCATTCTATCCCGCGTTCGAGGAGATGTTGGGAAACACGACCGAGACAGACCGATACTTCGAGCTGGGCACCTTCAAGTCCAGTTCGGGCAGGAGCTACACCATTATGGTACCGAACGATACATGGGTACTCGAGGCGTGGGGGCCCACGATGCAAGATCCATACAACTCGGCGGCTTTTCCGGAAGGCCCGGGATCAAGCGCCATTTATCATCAGTCAAACGGACTGACGAGTGGAGGAGGTTTCTTTCGGGTGGGTGGTGTCAAGCTTCCGGAGTGGGCAAGGAGTCTGAGTAGCAACTATTGATTGACAGGAAAAGGAATTGGTTTCGATCTGTTTCCTAACGCAAGGATGACTTGCTTCATCTCAACCATAAGGAGGTGACCGGATTCCAGGTCTTCCAACGAGTCGATCAGCGTCGTCGGGTTCGGGAAAGAAAGCCCCGGTCGTTCAGCAATCGTCGGAGGAACTTCGTGTTCCGATTTGCCGGCTCCGGGAGGATTGAGTAGTCTAACGCAAACCGAATAACCATCCTTTGTGCAAGGAGAAGCTCATGAGAAATAAGGCCTGTTTCGTGGTTCTGTTAGGCGCAGTGGTTGTAATGCTGACACCGTGTTTTGTTTGTGCATTTGGAGAAGATACCCCGGCAGATTTGGTTTTGTATTCTCCGGAGTCACAGGGGTTGATCCCCCTGGGGCCCGCGATCATGGTGGATGATGTAGACTTTGTGCCGTCCGGCAAACAGGAGGGTATCGGTGTCTGCATCACGGAGGATGGCAAGGTCGCTTATTCCGCCCATCGAGTTGGCGGCCTCCGGATGTACGATATCCATATGAACAACATTCCATGGGCAAAGGATGCCGACGGATCGAATTGGGTCTTGTATTTCGATGATGAAGGCAATCCTTTCCCCAAAGGGTCAGCGTCGGGAGTAAAGATCAAAGCCAATCTGTTCGGTCCCGGCTGGGGCATCGGCTCGTATACTGCGAGCGTACAAACGCCGTCGCTCGCGGTTGCGCAATCCCTCGGCCAGACACCGATTCTCCAGTTGTTTCAGAACGACGGCACGCCCATCGTGCCGGCGAAGTGCGGCGTACCGGAGGATTTCGCCGCCGCAGCGGGCGATATCCGCATTGGCGATTTTGATTTCCTTTCGAACGGGAACATCGTGACAATCGGGGAAAGCCGCCAGCTCGATGAAAACATCAACCTGTTTGGAGTTCCAGAGGCTCTGGCGGGGAATGTGATAGTTCTGAGTATAATGAAACCGGACGAGCAGTTTCCGACCGTGCATTTCGGCCGGCTCACGGAGGAGCCTACGCGTTCGGAGACCTGGCATGGCCTGGGGGTGACTCAAAACGGCTTTGCTGCCAGAGTGTTTAAAGGCGCCTCGACGGGGGCTGTTCTGCGTTTCTTCCAGAACGATGGGACACCTTTGACTGGAGATGTTCCCCTGACCCAGTTCGGCGAAGGCGAGATCGCCGGCGTGCTCGGGACCGGTACCGGTCGAGGGGATCAGCAAGGCTGGCACGGGGATGGCGGAAGCCGATATATCCTGGCCTCACTGGATTACCTTGACCTCGGTTACATTATAGGCAGTGCGCCGTTTGTCGGGATATTCAGCGAGTTCGGAGACCTCATCGTCGGTCCGGTGCATGTGACCGGAGGGCCGGACGGCTGGAGTTGGGTGGATGGCTCGCTGGATGACGGACGAATTGACGCAGCGCTGCAATCGGATCCTGCCACCGGGCGATTCATTTGTGTGTGGGCGGACAAAGCGTTTCTTGGCCTGGAGGCCGGCATTCTCATGGGACGTATTTTCGAGGCAGATGGCACTCCGCTTACCAAAATGATTGCGCTTGATAATCATTTTGATATCGGTCTCATGGAACAAGCGGGTCTCTCCCGACGTCCTCGTGTCGTCTGGCGCGGTAACAAAATCGCTGTCGCGTGGGTCACGACCAACTTCGATGAGAATCCCAACCAGATGTGCACTCTCCGAACATTTACGTTTGGGGAAGAGGCGGTGTCGGACTTCATGCTGTATTGATCCTGATTATCCGTTCTATCTTCGGAAATACGGAGCGGGGATGATCCCGGTGGATCATCCCCGCTCCGGGCGATTGATCTGCTTATTCCAGTAAATCGTCTACAGTATCCCCACGGAGGGCGATCATGAATCATGCGCTTCGAGTGAGCATCCTGTTGTACCTTGCTTCCATTTGCCTCCCGGCTCACGGCCTGGGGAGTAATGACATTCGCCAGGTCCGCATTATCACCGGCGAACAGGCCGGCCAACGGGAGCGCCTGTATGCGGATCTGCTATCCAGGAGAATCCATGCGAAGAGTCCGGTGGACGTAAAGATTCTGTCTGAAAAGGACCGACTGGATTCCGGTGCGCATCTGTTGATTCTCTACCTCGGTGTGCCGGATCGTCATGCCGAGCTGGCAAAGCGCTGCAAAGTGAACGGGATTGCCTTCCCGAACGAGATGGACCCCGGCGCGGAAGGATTTGCCATCCGAAGCTATGCCCGAAACGACGGGATTGAGGTTCTCGCAGCGGGGACGGATGAACTCGGTGTGCTATTTGCGGTCGGAGAAATCCTACGGCAGATTACCCACCACGAAGAGGCGATCGGATTTCCGTCCGATTTGTCCATTCGATCCGCCCCGGCGTTTCGAATGCGTGGAACGGAAGTCTCTCAAGGGGCAACGATGAGAGAACTCACCGGTGTGCGCGATTGGACCCCGCAGGAGTTGGAGGAAGTTGTTCTTGATTTCGTTCTCGCGGGTGCCAACACGCTTGCGTACGGAGACGCAGATTTTCTGAATGCGTACGGTCTGAGCAACCTGACGGGCGTGAGTCCTTCCGCGGGATCGGGACCCCCGGAATGGTGCGCCATTGACCCGCTCGGCCGCACGGAACACCTGTGTCCCTCCATCCCGGAGGCCAGGCAGCAAATCCTGAACAGTCTCCGGGGGCAAGCACAGAGTTGGAAGAAATGCGACTATGTCCGGTTTTATTCGGCGGATGCCGGTGGCTGCCTTTGCGAGAAATGCGCCCCGTACGGAAAAACCTATATCCGCATGTGCGAGGAAATGGCTAACATTATCCATGCATATCACCCCAACGCCAAATGCATGGCTACCAACCAGGAGTTAGACAACGCGGGCGATCAGGCTATTTTCGACTACTTGAATGAGAAGCCTCGCGATTGGCTCTGGGCGCTCTGCTACGCACCCGGATCCAATGCGATGGCCTGGACCTCGGCGCGCCGCGCGGACCACCGCATGGACCTGTTCCGGTATCCCGCGTTCGGCCCGACATCCGGCTACCTCCGGGAAATGCTGCACCAGTTACCACGGCAGCAAGATATCGTCTTCTTTACGGATGTCACGCACTGGGTGCGCTCGCAATACGGACTTGTACAGCATCCGGTTCCTCCTGACCGGGATGGAAATTTACCTCCGCATTGGTGCGATATCGAGTACCGCCGACATCCCGATCCGGCCCTGTTTCAACTGTATAATCGTCGCGCCTTCTTTGCACGGCCCCGTCACTACTACTGGATTTTCCATGAGATCCTGCGCTACGGAGAAGGGGATGTCGTGTATTCGGAAGGTCATCACGACCATTTCAATCGATGGATGTGGATGCGGATGCTCTGGAATCCTCATGCCGCACTGGAAGACCTGGTGAACGAGTACTGCCGACTCTGGTTCGGGCCGGAGGCCGCTCCACTGATGGCAGAGGCCATCTACCAGATGGAACTGAACCTGGAGGCTCCGCTTGCCACGAATGACGGGATCGACCGGTATTATCTGCTGGTCCGCGAGGCCGGTTGGAAGATGCCCGAATGGCGCATGAGGAACGACTACCTCTGGCGAGAGCATAGGGAGAAGGCCTGCCTGGACAAGTACACTCAGATGCGGTTGCGCAGACAAGTGGAATTCCGCGACAAAATTGAAGCCCTGTGCCGAGAGGCCCTGGAAACGGATGCCTGGAAAGACGCGCCGGAACGCGGTCTTGCACTGCTCCCACAGGATATCGAGACAACGGAGATGAAACGCCTTCGCGCCGAGGCCGGACGATTCGGCGAGGAGAGCGCCGAGATCTTCGGGGTGCGCGATATCTCCTCTTTCAACCTGGATATCGACCTCGCCGGACTGGGCTGGTATGAGAAACAACTCAAAAAGGCACTGGAAGCAAATGCCGAGCAGAAACAGGAGATTGTCCGCCTGATCGCTCATTACGAAGATCCGGGAGAGGGCGGGTTTTATGACAATTTCGGTGAGTGGAAGGAGGGGCGTGCACCGCACCTGGCGTTCGGATTCGACTACTGCTGCCGACTCAGCGCACAGGCATTCTCCCTCTCGAATCATCCCTCGCAGAACTCGATGGTGTTCACGACGGACGAGCCGCAGGGTGTCACGATTCAGTACGACGATCTCGACAAGAAAGCCGCATACAAAATCCGGTTCAGCCTGGTTCGACCGGAATACCTGCCTCGCTATGCGGGGCTGCAACCGCAGAAGACAGAGTCCATCTACGCGGACGACCATTGCCTGGCGGAGGACCTGGAGCTGCCGATGCACGAGGCAGAGATGTTCGAATTCGACATTCCCAGGCAGGCCACATCAGATGGGGAATTGACCATCCAATTCCGCAAAAGCGCGGGTGTGGCCGAAGGCCGCCTCCCGATTGTGGAGCAGTGGAAGAATACCAACGGATGGAGTACGCTTGTCTCCGAGGCCTGGCTGATCAGGAAGTGATTTATCTGAGATCGCCAGGTTGCCACCCTTCGCAGACTCCGGGCCGGCTCCTCCTAAGAAAGCTCGCCTGCAACCGTCATGGCGAGGAGTCTTGTGCTATCCGGTCAACCCCCACCTGACCTCCCCCGATCTTCGGGGGAGGGACCTCTCGCCCAAAGTGTGGGGGAGACAGAGAGGGGGTTGTGCACATCCGGCACTCCTTCGCCTATCGCGCGAGACACGATGCTTTCTTGTTCCCA
>JAKPYU010000637.1 GCA_029568995.1 Candidatus Omnitrophota bacterium
TCGTTTACAAAATAAGCGTCAGTACAATGCCCACTCGGAGACACCAACCGGCGGTTCGGATTCCTCCGGCCAACCGGAGTTTTCCGCACCGCCATAAGCACCCATGTCGCAACGTTCCGTGCCCAATCCCGGCGGCCTGCAAGCGTCGCTATACGAAGGATCGGGATTGCCTGCGTCAATGCAGGGAGAACCGGGCATGAGATGAAGATCCGCACTTTCACCATCCCACGGCTGAATGAATAACGGATCGGCGTCGATGTTCCCTTCGCCCCGATAACTGCCCTGGATGTTGGAATAGGAGATAGTGATTGTTGAATTGTTGTTCCAGATCTCGTTCCCCCCGTCCCAGAGAATGCAATTGATGATTTTAAGGATGCTCGGACGGGATGAACTACGAGAGTAGCAGGCCAAGGCATTTCCGTCCCTGGCGGAGTTACCGGAAAAGGAACAATTCGACAACGTCAAAGATGACCGATCATAGCAGTATATCCCGCCGCCCTGTTCTCCTGTATTCCCGATGATTGCGCAGTTATTCAACGCCGGGGATGAGTCGTTTTGGCAGGCGATCCCACGATTCCCGTTCCCGGAGATGGTGCAGTTATTCAAAATCGGGGAACAACCTCGATAGCAGACAACTCCGATGCCGGCGTTCTCGCTGATTGTGCAGTTTGTCATGGCCGGAGATGACCCATAATCGCAGTATACACCATACCCGGCGTTTTCGCTGATCGTGCAGTTCGTCATAGCCGGAGATCCGCCGAGATAGTAGTATACTCCGTCGCTGCTGTTCCCTGTGATCGTGCAGTTCGTCAGTGTCAGGGAAGACGATAAACAGCTCACGCCGTCGTGAGCGTTCCCTGTGATTGTGCAGCTCGTCAGTGTCGGGGAAGAATCCCGGCAGAGTATTCCGCTCTCCCCATTATCCATGATCGTGCAGTCGGTCAGCGTTGGACAAGATAAGTAACAGTACACCCCGCCGCCGTCCATAATATCTATTGCCGTAATCGCATTCCTGGTAATTGTGCACTTGGTTAACGTGGGAGAAGAATCTCCACAGAAAATTCCGCTTCCCCGGTTCTCTGAGATGGTACAGTCGGTCAGCGTTGGGGAAGAAGACCCGCAATAAATTCCAGTCCCCCCGTTCTCTATGATTGTGCAGTTAGTTAACATTGCGGAGGAAGACGAGCACGAAACTCCATTTTTTCCATTCCCTGTAATTGTGCAGTCGGCCACAATTGGGGAGGACAAGTTGCAGTCGATCCCGGATAAGGCCCCTGTGACCGTGAAACCGGCAAGTATCGTATCGTCGGCGCAGAACACGGCCACGGATCTTTCGGTGGCATCAATGACTGTTACATTAGTCGTCCAGTTTCTTTCGCTAACTTCCTCCTCGGTTCCGGCGAATCCACCGTAGAGAGCGATCCCGGGTTCCATACAGACACTTTCACGGTACGTCCCACCCGCCACCCAAATTTCACCGCTCGCCCACATCATCCGAATGGCCGCAGAGATAGAGGTACATGCCTTCTCCCAGGACGATCCGTCTCCACCGGGAATCGCATTAGAGCGGACATAAAGATGACGAGGCGATATAAGTTCCCCGCCTGGCTCATATTCAGGCGGAGATTCGTACGCGCCCATGTCTACCAGACAATCATCACCGGGACGCTCGACTGCCTCCATATCCATATCCGGTGCGGCGGACACAAGCCCCTTGTCGATGCATGGCGAACCGTTCTGTAGATGGTAATCGCCATTTGTGGAGTCCATGAACCGGGGAGGGCTATTGATGTTTCCTTCGCCCGGCCAGCCGCCTTGAATGCAGCTGAAAGTAGCCATAATTGAAGATCCGGACGCGCCTCGAATCTCGTCACCGGAATTCCACAGGATGCAATTCGTCAGCGTAAGAGAAGAATCGGAGCACGACACACCGGCTTGCGTGTTCCCTGCAATCGTGCAGTTCGTCAGAGTAAGAGAAGACGAGGAACACGACACACCGCTACCCGCATTTGCGGTGATCCGGCAGTTGGTCAGCGCGGCTGTCCCACGGCAAGACACACCGTCGCCCCTTCTCCCGGTGATCGTGCAATTGAATAGTGCAGCATCTCCGCAGTACACGCCAGATATAGTGAAACCGTCCAGAATTGCTCCTCCGCTGACACGTGCGCCCATGTTGATGATCGTCTCATTTGCCACCCAGTCCCGTTCATCACGGATTTTCTCTGTTCCTGCAAATCCACCGTAGAGATGAACGCCGGATTTCACTTCGGTCCTTTCATCGTAAGTTCCTCCGGCTACCCACACTTCACCGGTCGCATCGGTGAGCACTTCCAGCGCTGCCGGGATGGAATTCAGCGCCGTCTCCCACGTCAAGCCATCCTCGCCTGTCACGGCATTTGACCTGACATATACGCGAGGACCGATTTCCTGCCAATCGAGTTCTATGTTGTAGCGCCCCGTAGATCCGCTCGATGGCACCACTTTCGCCAGGTATACTTCGTTAGCTGGAAGCACCCTGCTGAAGAACTGTCCGGCGTGACCCTCCACCGTCACGTTCTTCTCATCCTCCGCTTTGTACAACAGGACTTGAGGACGCGGACGGGGATATGGATATCCCGGAATTTTCAACGTTCTGATGGCATATATTCCGAAAGCATTGGTCCTGAATGTGTACAGATGCTCCGAGGCGTCGCCAATGAACTCGTTCGACACCGCCGGACCATTTGCCACGAGCGGGATAACCGGCAGAGATTGATTGCCAGGTGTGGAGCGTAACTGAATATGGTAATAACCTGTCGAGCCTGAGTACCCGGTAACCTTCACATAATATGTCCGGTCTCCCTCGAGAACCTGCGTGATGCGTGACAGATTCCCATTCCCGCCATCATCGTTTATGAAAATCGGGTGCTCCAAATCGTCGGCGTCGTACAGAGCGATCACGGTGTCCAGGGAACTCTCAAGGTCCCACGCGGCGAGAGTCTCTACCGTGCAGGTAGCCGACACAGGTACATGGAACGAGAACCAGTCTTCATCGCCGGAAGGTTGGATGATTTCGAATTCCGCCGGACCGTCCAGGCGCAATGTCACAGCGCCCGGATTGTCGTTACAGACGAGTATCTCCCGACTTCTGCTGCAAGTCAGACCATCGGTTGACACAGCCGTGACTTCGAGCGTGTGAATTCCGTTCGGCATGATTGTTGTGTTCCAGAGAATTGATTGCGTCGTTTGGCTTTGCGGTGGAGTAATGTCTACCTGTCCTTCAATTTCGTCGGTGCGGATATCGTCAATGACTACCCCATCGACTATGGCTACAATTCGAGAGGCGGCGAGATTGTCGAGAATCCGCGCACGAATCTCGATATCACCCGAAAGCACTTCCCGATTTGCCGGACTGAGAATTTCTGTGTGGATGAAGTGTGGCGCATCCGCTGCCAGGCTCAGACCGGAAATGCAGAGTGCAAATTCCTGGGAATTTCCCAGGTTAACCTGGCCGTCTACCCAGATTGTGTATGTGCCCGGAACAGGGGATTCAATAAGAACTTGCTCCGCATTGTCTCGATGGTTTTCCCGGTCTTGTCGGGCAGGTAATGCCGGATTGGACGGGTCGAGAGTCCAACTGCAATGCGTTCCGTCCGGCCCGAAAATGAACAAGTCCAGATCGTTGACCAGATTGGGAGTGTCATCACCTCCTGAAACCGGTATCCCGGGCGGATCGGTCCAAACCAGCGTGGCCTTTATGGGACCGGTACCAATATAGGTCACGGGGTATTCAAGAAAAGAGTCTGCAACGGAATCCAACACCAGGCGATTTCCACCTGTTCCCTGACCTGCGATAAAATCGCCGGCAGCTCGCGCCTCGACAAGGCCCCACCCGAATCGGTAATCCGGCCCGACCTGAGAACCACCATCGCGCGCCGTGTGAATCAGAATCCCTTTCATCGTCGCGGCGGAGGGGTCTTTGCCCCCGAAATACCGGCGATACTGTTGCACCAGGCAGGCGGCAATTCCACTCACGACCGGTGTGCTCATAGACGTGCCGGAATTTTCATAGTAGGCGTCGTCTGAATCTGCCCCCATGGATAAGAGACTCTGCCCATTCGCTACGACATCCGGCTTGACTCGACCATCATCTGTGGGTCCCCAACTCGAAAAACCCGTCATGCTGGCATCATCGGGAATCGGTGGTTCTTCGGTTCGATCATGAATCGCCCCGACCGTAATCACATTCTTAGCGATGCCGGAAAACAAAGTGTCGTAGCCGCCAATACTGGAACCCGTTCGTGAGTTCCCGGCGGACATGACCATAATCAGGTCATGATCCGCGACAACCTGGTCCCAGGCCTGCGCCCGTGAAGTATAGCTGCCGTAGTTGTTGGACATAGGAACTGCGCCTGTACTCCCGGCTTCCGGGGGATGGACACCGGATAAGTACGAATGATTCGATATGGAGATTCGGTGCGCGTTTGTGTCTATCTCACTCAGGTCGTTCAGTGTGTTCCAGCAGAGAAGAGTGACATTCGGAGCCATGCCCTCTGCTCGGGGATTCCCTGTCCCATCTCCGGCAATAATCCCGGCAACATGGCACGAATGGGCATTGTAACTGTCGGTGGCTGTCGAGTCTTCCCATATTGCGCGACCAGAGATCTGTTCGTGCGTCACACGTACGCGCCCTAAGTCCCACATGCCGACCGTGACGCCCGTCCCGTCCAGGTTGTAGCCTGCAATACCGCCGGGTTGGATTTCATCAACATTCGAGGTGTCCTGTGCGTCAAGGTTAGCAGGCTTTGCGGGAGGATCGATTTCGGTGATCAAGAACATGCTGTCCTCTTCCGCAAGAGATCGGATCTGATCGACAGGAAGTGTGACCGAATTGAATGTCTGACGGAAATCGAACCCGGTGCGTGTGGCTTCCAGAATTGCGCTATGAGCCAGCAGGGTTCTCCGCGAATCGTTGAAAGACGTTTCCGGGTAGAAGAGGACTTTGACGGTTTCTGTGGCTTGAGACTCAGGCTGAGTGATATCAACCCCCTCTGTGTCTCCCCCAATCTTTGGGGGAGAGATTGGACGTTTCCCTGAGACTTGCGGCTCGGCGGGAGTCTCGCCCTCCCGGAT
>JAKPYU010000662.1 GCA_029568995.1 Candidatus Omnitrophota bacterium
TCTCGTCCGTTCCGTTCTTCCCAGCCCTTCTCTCGAATAATCCGGGTATAAGTCCTTCAAATTCAAGATGTTACAACATACGGCACTTCTATACCACCCGTGCGCTCTTCTGTTTCACCTTTTCTTTTACTTCCTGAGCGCATGTCTGGCAATTCTAAGCTGTTAGGCACAACTCTAACACAACTCAAGAGACCTTGTCAACAGAAAACTTTGCGTTTTGTTTAAGATATATCATTTTTCTTAATAATCAGTCGAACATTTTCTCCCCTCTTCCGGCAATAATTTCATATCCTTCCATTCTTTTATAGAACAACCTTCTCCTTAATCCAGGAGACCGTATCGCTTTCCTTTTTCCCGAATCGTCTTTCGAGACGCTCCGGATAACCTCGACGCCTGGGAGATGTTCCCCTCCACTTTCTCCAACAAATCCGAAAGATATCTCTTTTCCACATCTTCCACAACTGTATAAAAAGGCAAATCCGCCAAATTCCTACTCTTTTCCAACATGAAACCTTGTCCGGTATCCGCTTTCGGACCCAGAAAAACCAGATCCCGGCGACGAATCACCGGGCCTTCCGCCAAAACCGCCGCACGCTCGATTAACAAACGAAGCTCGCGAACATTCCCCGGCCAGGCGTAAGATGTCAAGACGTCCATAGCCTCCGGCGCAATTTCCTTTGCAACCGGTCGGTCTGCACACTCGGCAAACTGACGAAGAAAATAGCCAGCTAATAGGGGGATATCCTCTTGGCGTTCCCGCAATGAAGGCAATTCCACAACAAATCCACATAAACGATAATAAAGATCCTCACGAAACACACCCGCCTCCACTTGCGAGAGTAAGGGCATATTCGCAGCAGCGATCACACAGAAATCAACATTCTTATAGGCGTTATTACCGACTTTTCTCACCCGTTTCTCTTCGATCACTCGAAGCAACATTGTCTGCAAGTGAAATGAGGCATTCCCGATTTCGTCCAACAATAAACAACCATGATCGGCAGCCTCGATCAGTCCCATACGATCCGAAAGAGATCCCGTAAAAGATCCTTGCTTATGCCCAAAGAGCTCGCTTTCCAATAAGGACTCCGGCAATGCACCACAATCCAACGGAATAAAAGGCTCGTTGCGTCGACGACTGCATGCATGAAGTGCCCGCGCAAGAAGCTCTTTCCCGGTCCCTGTCTCTCCTTGAATCAGGATCGGGCTTTCCAGCTGCGCAAGTTTTGGAATCAATCGAAATACGCGTTGCATGGCCTGGGACTGCCCGACCATCCCATGAAAGATATCGTCCGATTCGTTGCATTTCTTAAGAGAAAGTAACTCTTTGATTCGGGTTATATTGGATAAAATATCCTGGGGTTCGACTGGTTTAATCATATAATTGAAAGCACCTAATCTCGTTGCCTCTATAGCGCTTTCAATTGTCCCATACCCTGTAATAATCACTACTTCCAAGTCCGGATAATGTTCTTTTCCCTGCCTCAGAAGATCCACCCCATTTACATGGGGCATCGAAAGATCCGTCAAAAGAATCTCATACTCTTTGTTCTGCAAAATATTCAGGGCCTCATCCCCACCATAGGCAACATCAACTTGATGACCCTCTCCAACAAGAAGGTCTTTCAAAGTTGTGACCATATCCGGCTCATCGTCAACGACAAGAATTCGCGTATGGCGATTGACCATTCTTTTACCCTGAAAGAAACTTGGTTTCTTCTGTTGTTGTTCCGAAGGGTTCAAAGTCAAATATTCAACCGAATCCACAGAACAACGCCGTTAATATATCGTTTAATATATTGAACTTAAAGGTCTTACGCACATAAATCTAAAAAAATTCTCGGATCACTCAACTTATGAAAAATTTCTTACTTTTATCGTACGTCAAATCTAATATCACAGTACGGTGTTTTTAATTGACCGGAACGGTAAATTCACAAACACGGAACGGGTTTTAATCATACAGAACGGGTTTTCCCTGCTCAGAAAAAACAATTCAGCCAGAGGAGAAGTTCCAAAGAGTATTATTACTATATAAGTATATATATATCAGGAACTTATATAGCATAATAACAAAGATGTCAATTCTGGGAATCTTCAGGAAGTTTTGGGAACATATCCCATTGACGGCAAGCATGGAGTCTTTTTTGAATTGTCTGATCTCCAAGAAAGACGTCGAGATATTTATCGACAGCGCCGGAAAGAGTGGAGACGGAGGGCCATCGTTCCTTCGTATAGCTTACAAAGACCTCTAAGTCCTGTAAATAGGGCATTTTACGGCTGAGTCGTTCGGCTGCAAGAAGGTCTCTGGGATGGGGAGATTCGACAGGAGATTCAACGCCTAAGTACTTGTAAAACAGGGAGATAATAGAATAAATTTCATGGTTATCCTTAGAGTCGGATTCGTAAAGCAGGGGTTGCCAGGTTTGTCGGCGTCGATAACGCAGATTGTACCGATCCGGATGCAGAATACGCTCTCCCGGAAGGCAATGGATGTATCCTTCTCCCTTGTCTGTTGGGTGTGAAAGGAATTCCGTAGAGCCTTTTCGGAGGAAATCTCTCTCTTCAAGGCGGAGAAAAACATCCTTCAAACGCACGATTCCGCTGGAGAAATAGCGGTGTTTTGTCAGACGAAGTTCCCGGCAGAGGGTGCTGTATTTGATCTGAAAACACCCTGGAGATTGGCCAAAAGCGTGAAAACAGAACGCCAAATAGGGATAGAGCGCGCGATCAGTGGGATTTGGGAGGCTATAGTAGAAGTCCAGATCCAGAGGAGCCAGATATCCAACTCGAATGTTATCAAGGAGTAAGGAGCCAAAAAGAATATAATTCCTATAAGCGGTTTCTCCATTTGGAAGCGGATCACCGCGCCAGATAATTCGGTCGATCAAGTGGAATCCCTCCCCCATTTCCCCCATCCATCGCCCTGATTCCTTATGGAAAAAGGATAAAGTTGCCTCAATCGTGATCGAAAGCAGTCTGCGAAGGCAAGCCTGAACGTCGCGAAAGTTCTTTCCGCTGTCATTTCGTCCAAGGACGCGAATGATTTCGTAGCAGGATACCCCAAGCCACTCCTTTTCGTTGATTCGCTCGAACCCTTTGTTATTCAACAGTTTATAGAGTGCAAACAGGACATCCTGGTCCAGGACGGTTGGTGTGCCATATTCCGGGTTTGCAGAGACTTTCCAGACGATTTTCTCCATCCGTCCGTTATGGTTTTCTTCTTTTTCGTAAATGTAGATCAGGTCTTTCTTTCGGGCGCGCTTATCCGGCACGAAGATAGGACGGCGGTTAAGATTCGGATCCACTCCGACGATCCCCCGGAGGATTTGTGGAAACAGTTCGGACGTATGTTTCTTGATCTGTCTCTTTTTTGTCATGATATTTCCTCAAAAGTACCTCTGAAAGCGTCACTTATATTGGAGTTTCTAATTTTGGGAGAAGGGGTGATTTCGGTTTGTTCCGTAGATTTTGGGAGGAGAATATAGAAGGTGCTTCCCACTCCCACCTGACTTTCCACTGCAATATCTCCGTGCATTTCCCGCGCCAGGGTTTGAGCGATGGTCAGGCCGAGACCGGTTCCGGGGCCGTCTCGTTTGGTGGTGAAGAATTGCTTGAAGATTCGTTCCAGGTTCGCGGCTGGGATTCCGCAGCCGGTATCGCTGATTGCGATTCGGACTCCCCCCTTCCACGGTTCAGTTCGGACGGTGAGTTGGCCACCTGCCTCCATGCTTTGGATTGCGTTCAAGATGATGTTGAGCAGACATTCCTGAAGCATGTTTCGATCAATGCGAGAGGGTTCAACCCGTTGGTAACGGCGAACCAGTTGGATTCCCCTCCATTCGATCTCTTTGGAGAAAAGGGTCAGTAGACCATCGATAACCGTAGTGATATCAACCTCTTCCTTTGTTCCGGTGGGAATCCGGGAGAGGTTGAGCAGGTTATCGATGAACTCCCGTGCGCGCGTGATGCTTCGGGTGATGATTTCCATGTTGCTTTGAATTGTGGGGTCCGGATTTTTTAGAGCGCGGTCGATGTTGAATGTGGCGGTACGGATCATTCCCAGGAGGTTGCGCATTTCGTGTGCGACGCTGGAGGAGAGTTGTCCGATGGAGGCCATTTTTTCCATTTGGAAAAGATTGATATCGGGATCGATTCGAGAGGATCGGTCGGTTTCTTCAGGGATACGGACAGGTTGGTCCTGGATCCTGACAGGTTCCGATTGATGTACACTTGTTTCCATGTTTACCGTACCTCTCTGGATGTGTACATGTTTACATGTAACCCGGCAGAAGGTAATAAAGTAAACATGTGTGCAAGTTTACAGGAACGAGAAGAAGGTCTTCCGTACTGTGTGTGTAAAAAAATCCCCGCAGGTTCTTGTCTGAGATCGGCTACGGGGACTTTCGGGCACGTGATGAATATCCAGTTCATCTGAGTTCGGTCAGAATTTCCTTTCTCGTTGGTAGTAGGCATCAATGATATCCCGGATGACCTCGGAGATTTTCCGTCGGCTGTGGAAAGCCTCCACGCGGATCTGTTCGATTTGATCGGGCCGCAGATGATAGGTCTGTCGGCGGAAGAGGTCCGGTTGTTGCGATGGCTGCGGATGACGGGCTTGTATCGGGCCAGGCAGAACATGCTGCGCGGGAATCTCTCGCGCGTCCGGTGCAGGATACATTGGACGATAGTCCGGAGAGGGGGCCGGAGGTTGCTGGATGGGAATGGGAGATTCCGGATGTTGATTGTAAACATGTGGACTTGTGGTTTTGTATGCTTGTGGATTCTGTGGGGTGTGTACTTGTGTACTTGTTGATAAGTCCACTTGGTTCCTTGGAGATTCGTACCCTTGTTTACTTGTATACTCAGGGGTTTGTCGACTTGTAAACTCGTAATCTTGTTTACTTTGCTCGACAGGAGCGGGTTCTGGTTTTTGTTGAGGAGCGCTATAGAGTGCCCGCAGTTTCTCTTCATCCGGCTGAGGAATGTTCTTGAGCGCTTTTCGAACCATTGTTTT
Source organism: Candidatus Omnitrophota bacterium (assembly GCA_029568995.1). Taxonomy (GTDB): domain Bacteria; phylum Hinthialibacterota; class Hinthialibacteria; order Hinthialibacterales; family JAKPRU01; genus JAKPRU01. The sequence goes on from JAKPYU010000662.1 coordinate 5,018, forward strand.
CTACTCTGTGAGCCATGAAGGACTTACGTTCCTGTCGGGCCGTTTCCGTTACGCCGGATAATTGTGTAGAGAGAGCGAAAAAAGCCCTCTATCATTAGAGAGAGTAGCGCAGAAACGGCCATTTTCTCTTCGCCCGGAGGAGATTTTTCGCTAGGCGGCGTCGTTCATGTCGTCCTCCTTGGTGGACTCGTCCGCTTCGATTCCTGCGGCCTCGCGGACATAATCACGGTTTCCGAGCAGGGCCTCGGTCACCAGGGCATAGTCTTCCGCGCCCCGGCTGGTGTTGGCGTATTCATAGATCGTGGTTCGTGCGCTGGAGGCCTGCTGGATCTTGGTGTCGATCCGGACGGCGGGGAGGACCTTTTCGCCGTACGTATCATGCAGGGCTTTAAGGACCTCTTTGCTCATGTTTGTTCGTCCGTTGAAGAAAGTCGGAATGATGCCGGCGATCTGGACGGTTTTTTCAAAGTATTTCTGGATCATGTGCAAGTTGTCGATGATCTGTGTGGCTCCAAGCATGGCCAGGTAATCCATGGAAATCGGGATCACCAGGTCCTGGGCATAGAGCAGGGCATTCTGGTTCAAGATGGAGAGGGAAGGGGAGCAATCGGTCAGGATGAAATCGTATCCATCGACATTGCGCATTCGGAGTTTGAGGACCTCTTCCCGCCTGGGCATGGAGACGAGTTGCATTTCACAGGCAGCCAGGGTGTTGTCGGAGATGATGCAATCAATCAGGCCGCGCCCCTCGCTTTTCCGTGCATTGATAATGCAATCCTCGAGCAGCATGTCACTGATGATAAGGTCATACATGGTGTATTCGGGTTTGCGGAGACCGAAGGATTCCTTGATATTTCCTTGCGGATCGCAGTCCAGGATGAGGACACGCTGGTTCTTGTTGAAAGCGAGGTATGCGGCGATGGAGATGACGGAAGTGGTTTTTCCGGTTCCGCCCTTGAGGTTTTGAAATGCGATAATCCTCATGATTCTTGTTCACCCGGGAAGATCAGTCGGTTTTTGTGATCGAGCATGATTCGCACCATCTCGTCGCTGATGAGTCGATGTCCTCGGTGGTTTCGCGGTGGGGCAGGGAAGTGGCCCCGCCGGATCCAGTTATAGAAAGTTGTTCGGGAAATACCCACAATTCTGCAGACTTCGTTTGTGGTATAGTACTGCGTTGCCATGGAGCGACGGTCCTCGTATGCAATTGCCGATATGGAGACCGGCGTAACGGCCTGCAAAGGCAAGCCGTTTAATTTCAACCGGTTAAGCGGGATTATAGAACACCTGAATAGGGCTTGGCAAGGGGTTTACACGAGTTTACAAAGAAAAGTGATTTTCGGATAAAGTGTATGCGGGTTTACAGATGTTCACGGTCATTTACAGACAAGAAGGTCTTTTTTTTCGAGACAGGTGGACAGGGTTTCGAGAGATTTTCGATCATCCCAGGGCATGTTCCACATAACTATCTTAAATTATGAGAGATAGATAGGTTCCTTGGGGGTGAGTTTTTCCGGCACGACAGATATAATATCAAAGGTAATTTTAGTTGCGTGTAATGTTACTTACAAAGTACGGGAGGGGGAGAGGAAATTAAGAATTACGAATGGAAGAAAAGAGAGGTGAAGGGAAGGGAGGGAATGGATAGAGTGGAAGGAGGGGACAGAGTGGACGGGGTGGGGAATGGGACGGATAGGACGAATGGGACCAATAGAACAGAGAGTGGGAAGAATCGACAAGTGGGAAGAATGAATTCCGAGCGATTGGTCTGGTGTTTCCCGGCGGTGTGTGTCGGGTGTGCGTTTGCAGCGCTTATTTGTGCGTTGTTGTTTTCGATTTTTGCGGGAGGTCGTGAGTGGAATGCCGTTGCGGATGTGGGGCAGGGGGAGGTCCTGGTCCCGGAAGAGCATCTTTTGATGTATCTCTTGCCGGAGGATGCGCGCAGCGAATCCAATCAGGCAGAAGAGGTTTATTGGCTGAATCATGTGTGGGTGTCTGCGCGATATCCGACATCCGTGGGACCCACATACGGGGCTGCTTATGGCAGACGTCGCTGGTCACTTATGGCGAATGCGCCTGCAAAGATTGGTTTTCCTGAATTTCAGGTTGGAGAAGAATCTTACGTGCGATTCGGCTGGTATCTTTCGCCGAAGGCCTACGAGAACGGTTCCGATGGAGCTGCGTTTCGGATCTGGTGTGCGACGGAACCGGCGGAAAGCGGTGTGTGTGTGTTTCAGGCCACCGCGGAGGTCTATTCGAATGTGCCACCTGAGGAAATTCGTCGGGAGAAGGTTTCTCTTCCCGTTCAAGCGGGGGAGAAAGTGCGGCTGATCTTTGAAACGGCTCCGGGGGAAACGGATCGAGCCGATTTCTGTTACTGGGAGATGCCATCCATCGGCTGGAAAACAAAGGTCACACAGAAGCCGAATATCGGCCCGAATGCGATCCTATTCACTCTGGACACACTACGGGCGGATCGGCTGTCCTGCTATGGATATCCCCGCGAGACAAGCCCGGTGATCGATCACCTTGCAAAGAACGGCCTGTTATTCACGGATGCCTACTCGCAATCCACAACGACGGTTCCATCTCATCTATCCATTATGACGTCGAAATACCTTAAGGAGTTCAATATCTATAATCAGACCTCCAATCCGCTGCCGGGATCTTTCCTGACGGTTGCGGAGTGTTTTCGCGGGGCAGGGTATTCAACCGGGGCGTTTCTTTCGGTCAATTTTATGAAGGATGCCTGGACGGGGCTGGGCCAGGGATTTCGAACGTTCCGGGAGGGGGCGAAAGCGGCGATTGACGGGGAATATGCGGTCAGTGCGGCGACGCGGTGGCTTGCGGAAAATCACGGTCGTCGGTTCTTTCTGTGGATTCATTTGTATGATTGCCATGTGCCGTATGATCCACCGCACCCGTACCAGGATCGATTTGTCGATCTTGCAGGCGCGTATCCGCCGGTTCTGGAGCGGTCGGTGTTTCCCCATCGCGACGATCAGGATTTTGCACGTCTCAATCAGGACTACTATTCTGACCGTTATGATGGCGCAGTCTCCTACGCGGACGCCCAGGTCGGCAAGATCGTCACGCTTCTGGGGGATTTGGGGGTTGCGCAGAACACATTGATTGTGATCGCGGCAGATCACGGGGAATGCCTGGGGGAGCATGGAATCCATTGCGATCATGTTTCCGTGTATGAGCAAAACGCGCATGTTCCGATCATTTTCTACTGGCCCGGACACGTTCCGGAGGGGAAGAGAATCACGCAGTTATGTGAGAATATCGACATTGCGCCGACCATGCTGGATCTGGCCGGAATGGATATCCCGGCGAGTTGGAGCGGGCGTTCTCTGGTTCCGCTGTTGAACGGTCGCGAGATCGGACGTGAGCAAGTGGTGACCGAACATGCGGATCACATGGCGATTGCGTACCGGACGAAGGAATGGACCTATCTCTATCAGCCATCGGCGAACAAGGAAAATCAGAAGATCCTTGCGGAAGGGTGGAATGTGGGCACGGTGGGCAGCTGGCTGGCCCGCGCTCGTGAGGAAGAATTGTATAACCGTCTTGAAGATCGTCCGGAGAGTGACGAATTGAGCGGACTGCATTCTGAAGTGATCGGCGAAATGAAGGGGCTATCCTGGGATTGGATTGAGGTCTGTAACCGTCCCTGGCAGTCGGGATTGATTGTGCAGGAGGAAAGGGTGGATCCTGAACGGGCAAGCCAATTGGACGGGTTGGGGTATACGAAGCATTTTTGAAGACCCTCACCCCAACCCTCTCCCGGAGGGAGAGGGGGAAGAGGGAGCTTGGTCGGAGTGAATCGCGAAAGCACGAAGAAGACACGAAGACACGAAAAAGAAAAGGATGAAAGGGATAGAGACGTAGGGGCAGGCCCTTGTGCCTGACTGGTTGTCATAGGGAACAAGGAACGGGATGAGAATGAATCGGAAGTGTGCTATCAGGGAAATGGCGCTGCGCACAATGCAGGTTGTGGCATTTGTGATTGCCATTGTGCCGCTGTTATGGTGGACCGGCGATTATCTCTCTGCGACACGGACTTTTTTGTCGTTCAAGGACGTGGCGTGTAGGAAAGCGGTTCCGGAGGGGGCGTACAAGTCGATCAAAGTTGTCGGGGGAGTCGGACGTCTGGCAATCCTGGCGCATCCACCGTCGCGGCTGGAGTGGCTTGTGAAAACGCGCAAAGGGGTCCATGAATTTCAGGCGGAGGTCGCCCTGGAGGAAGGGGCCTGGGGTCATGTGAACTCGGACGGAGTGACCTTTCGCGGGTTGATTCTGCAAGGGGGGATCGAGCGGGAATTTCTGCGCATTCATATCAATCCTCACAACAATCCGGATCACCAGCGATGGGTCCCGGTCAGTGCGCCTCTGGAAATCAACGACCGTCAGTTCATTCTTGCTCTCGAAACCGATATCGGGCCGAACGAGAACGCGGATTTCGATTGGGCTTTATGGGCGGAACCGAAGATCTTTGAAGGGACGGCTCCGCTGCGGGTCTGGTGGGTGGTGATTGGGGTTGTGGGGTTTGTTGTATGTGGGTGGATGAGGAGGAGAAGATCCTCACCCCCTGACCCCCTCTCCAAGGATGGAGAGGGGGAAGGAACCCCCACCCCGGCCCTCCCCGTGAACGACTCCGGAACCCCCACCCCGGCCCTCCCCGTGAACGGGGAGGGAGAAGAAGTCCCCCCGTTCACGGGGGGATTAAGGGGGGGATATCAAAGCCTTTCTATGCTGGAGAAGATTTCCCTTTTGGCGTTTGCCGGGATTCTTGTGCTGACCGGAATGGAACAATTCTTCCGGGGATTCCCGCTTCAGTTTCCCTATGCTGCACACAGGTATCTGCCGGAGAACGGGCTGTTTCAATTTTCTCGAGTCAATCCGCGCTGGTTTTTTCTTCAAGATTTCGGGTACAAACGCTGGCCGAAAGGAGACTGGTCCTGGCGGCGGGAGCAGGATCTGCTGGAAATGGGTCTTGTTTCCGAGGCATACAGCGAGAGCAATCCGCCGGTGATTCGATTCCAGACCGATGAGCACGGATTCCGTAACCCGACAGGGATGACCAATGCGCCGATTATTGCTGTGGGGGATTCATTTACGGAAGCGCCGGATCTTCCGCAAGAGGAAACCTGGCCGTCGATATTGTCGCAGGAATTGGGGCAGGGCGTTCTCAACCTGGGCGTAACCGAATATGCGCCACAACAGAGTTTGATGGCGCTGAAAACAGAGAGCTCGAGGCAATCGGTGAAGTGGGTGCTGTTTCCACTTGTCGAGAGTACCGCCGTTCTCAACGCGGATCGGTTCATGCTCTTTCAAGAGAGCGCAATGCTCTGGCTGGAGTTTGTTGCGAGGTCAAAGCGCCTGGAGGAGCACAGCCTGGTGTTTCGACGGTTGTCTTACTCATACACCGGGGCGTTTCTGAAATACCTGGGCGGGGAACTTGGGGCGCGGGTGTTTCATGCACTCACTTCGGTTGAACCACCGGAGACGTTTCTGTTCAATCCGATTCGCGGAGAGATCGCCGGAACGCCTGTCCAGATGGCTTTTTCCGATGAGGAACTGTATTCGTCCACGTTTCCGAAATCCCGCTGGCTGATCTGCAAGGGCTGGGAGGAAACCTGCGAAGCACTGCGAGAAGCGAAGAAAACATGCGACGAGCAGGGAAGCCGATTGCTGGTGCTTCTGTTTCCTGCCAAGGGAAGTGTGTACTTGCCGTCCCTGCTGAAGGACTTCTATGATCCCGTTGAGTTTGACCGATTTGTGCGGCGAATCGCGAAAGATCCGCCACCGGATGGGCTGCCGTGGCATGAGGCATTCCTGAGAAACCACGAGGCGGTTCGGGAGTTGGTCACGGAGTTCTGCGGGACGGAAGGAATCGAGCTGTTTGATTTGCGACCGGCGTTGATTGAGGCCGCGTCAAAAGGCAATCCGGTCTATTTCAGCGCGGACACGCATTGGAATGCTTACGGGCATTGTGTAGTTGGCGAGGCGGTTGCGGAGCATATTCGGGGAAGGGAACAGGAATGATGATGGAATTTCTTTCCGTGGTAATTCCGGCGCACAACGAGGCCCCGCGTCTCGGCGCCGTGCTGGAGCGTCTTCCCAAGGCGCTGGCGCATATCCCGCATGAGATTATTGTGGTGGATGACGGGTCCACGGATGGAACGGGCGATGTCGCCGCCGGGTACGGTGTGACGGTGATCCGGAATCCGTACTCCAAAGGCTACGGCGGAGCGCTGAAAACTGGCGTGCGTAAGGCGAAAGGGGAGTGGGTCCTTTTCCTGGATGCCGACGGGCAGCACGATCCGGGGGAATTAGCGCCGATACTGGAGAATGCGGATAATGCGGATATGGTGATCGGCGCACGGCAGGGGGAATCCCTTAAGAAAGCCGGGCGACCGATAGGAAGGAGAATCCTTCACTGGTTGGCCGAGTATCTGACCGAGTGCAAGATACCCGATCTGAATTCCGGTCTGCGCCTGGTGCGAAGGCAGCTGGTTCTGGACAACCTGTCGCTTCTGCCGAACGGATTTTCCTTCAGCACAACTCTTACCATGGCTTTGCTGAAAGCGGGGGACACGGTGGTGTTTGTGCCGGTGAACGTGGAGCCGCGTGAGGGAAGTTCCAGCCGTGTGCGGATTGTTCGGGATGGGCTGCGGACGCTGCTTCTGATGATTCGAATCATCACGCTATTCAATCCGCTGAAGGTGTTTCTGCCGGTCAGTTGCGTCTTATGGATTGTTGGATTTGCTTATCTTATTGAGGATTTGATCCGGGTTATGAATATTCCCGATGGGGCGGTCTTGCTGATCACGTCGGGGGTGATCGTGTTTTTCTTTGGGATTCTGGCGGATCAGATTTCGACGTTGAGAAGGGAAGGGGAGCGGAAGTAAGTCACCCGGATTTCCCCAATGTGTTACCCATGTCTCCGAACGCCTGTTACCGATGGGTCCGGTTTATGCCCTATCTTCCCCCCGTTTACGGGGGGATTAAGGGGGGTATTCTGTTCAGTCTTACTTGCAAATTTGCATTTCGAATGCATAATTGCAAGTAAAAAGATGTGCCATGGCTCGGAAATATATCCATAGATCCCTGGAACCGGTCCTCCGGAAGGCTGCCGGTGAGTTTCCCACCGTTGTGCTGACAGGCCCCCGGCAGTCGGGCAAGACAACACTTCTGAAGCATCTTTTCAGCAAAGAATATCGCTATGTTTCGCTTGACCCGCCGGATGTTCGTGCGGCTGCCATGGAAGATCCACGTGGATTTTTGGAGATGCACACGCCGCCGGTGATCTTTGATGAGGTCCAATCCGCGCCGGAGTTGTTTCCTTATATCAAGGAGCGGATCGACAGGGATCGCAGTCGTGCCGGGCAGTACCTGCTGACCGGCTCGCAGAATCTTCTGCTTATCGAGCGAATCACGGAATCCCTGGCCGGGCGAGCCGCGATGATGCGTTTGCTTCCGTTGTCCTGCCGTGAAATTGCGGGCCAACCGCAGGCCCTGATGCCATGGGAAACCGTCGATCCGTCCCATTTAAGATCAAAGAGTTCCACTTCGCAGATCTGGCGTGATTTCCTTCGGGGCGGATATCCTGAACTTGTTGCCGATCCGGAACGGGACATTCATTTATGGCACGCGAGTTATGTTCAGACCTATCTTGAGCGGGACGTGAGAAACATTCGCCAGGTGGGGGATTTGTCTCAGTTCCAGAGCTTTCTGCGCGCCCTGGCCGCACGAAGCGCCCAACTTCTTCGCTTATCCGATCTGGCCAGAGATTTGGGTGTTGCTGTGAACACCGCAAAGGCATGGCTTTCCGTACTGGAAGCGACTTACCAGGTTGTCGTGCTTCGGCCGTATTTCGCGAATGTCGGCAAGAGGCTTGTAAAGACTCCGAAAGTCTATTTCACGGATATAGGAACACTCTGCTATCTGACGGGTTTGAAAGACCCTGACCATGCGGCCCACGGGCCGATGGGCGGGGCGATTATGGAGACCGCTGTTCTTTCCGAGATTGTGAAAACCCTCACACATCGAGGCATAGAGCCGCAGGTGTATTTCTGGCGGACATCTGCCGGTACGGAAGTGGATTTCCTCGTGGAGTTCGGTGAGAAACTTGTCCCTGTTGAGGTGAAACTTTCTTCAACATCGCGACCTGCGATGGCTTCCGCAGTCAGGATATTGCAGAAGGATCTGGGGGATAAAGCCATGCCGGGTTATGTGGTTCATTCGGGGGATGTTCGATTGCCTCTTGGGTCCGGGGTCATGGCACTGCCGTTTGCGGAGTTATGAAAGCAGAAAGGTCGGACACAGACAAGAAGAGAAGTTATTCTCCATCGTCCGTCATTTGAGATCTGGCCGCCTTGCGACGGATGAGGTAGTAAATCGCGCCAATATCCGCAATCGCGAACAGGACGGCTCCCGCAATCAGGTACGGATTTCCGAGTCCGAAGAATCGAGTTCCCAGTATCCACCAGACTATGATATAGAATAGGCAGGCGATCAGGCTGCACGCCAACGTTTCACGGTAAATGCGGTTCATAATCAAGAGTAACAAGTCACACTCCATTTTGTGCAGTGATCCCGGGGGGGTTCGTATGACGAGATCCCGGAAGATAAATGAAGGAGTCCATCCATGTCCGCAGAGGAAATTCGAATCGGCATAGTCGGGGCCGGAGGGATTGTGCGCAGTCGACATATCCCAGGGTTTAAGAAAATCCCCGGTGTTCGCCTGGTCGGCGTTGCGAACCGGACCCCGGAGTCGAGCGAACGCGCGGCGCAGGAGTTCGGTATCGAGAAGACATTTCCTTCCTGGGAGGAACTGGTCAGGTCGGATGAAATCGACACGGTGGTAATCGGGACATGGCCGTATATGCACTGCCCGGTGACACTTGCCGCGCTCGATGCCGGAAAACATGTCTTCTGCCAGGCACGGATGTGTATGAATTATGCGGAGGCGGTCCGTATGACCGAGGCCGCCAGGCGGTCCGGTCGGGTCACGATGCTTTGCCCGCCACCGGTGGGGATGGTCGGAGATTACCAGATGCGGGACCTTCTTGATTCCGGCAGGATCGGCGAAATTCGATCCATTCATCTCCGGGCAATGAGTAACCAGCTGGTTGACCCGGATGTTCCATTTCATTGGCGGCAAGACCGGGATCTGTCGGGATACAACACCTTGACCGTGGGGATCTATGCGGAAGTGATTCACCGCTGGTTCGGTCAGGCCTCCCGAATTGCCTCCGTCAACCGGGTATTCACTGCAAGAAGACAGACCGCCGACGGGAAGGAGACGCGGGAGGTTCTCATCCCCGATGCGGTGTTCGTTTCTGCGGAAATGACCTCTGGGGCACTGGCGAATTTGCAGTGGAGCGCGGTTGCGCCGTTCCCGGAACCGAATCTCATTGAGGCGCACGGGTCCAGGGGGACAGTGCGTTATATGCTCGATACCGACGAGATCTATTGCGGGTGTGTTGGTGACGAGAAGATGCAGCGGGTCCCGATTCCCCCGGAGCGGGTACGGCATTGGACGGTGGAGCAGGATTTTATCGACGCCATCCGTGAGGGGAAACCGGTTTCACCCGGTTTTGAAGACGGACTCGAATACATGGAGTTCACCGAAGCGGTTATCCGGTCCGGTGAGCAGAAATGTTCCATTGATCTGCCGCTGGCCAAGTGAAAGGGAAGGGCGGCGGAACTTTTGTGCCAGGGTATGGCCCCGTTCGGTCCGGTGGGATTTCTTACTTGCGGACCATGTAGGAATAGGGAATGGTGATGTGCGGGGAGGCGGGGTCGTCGAGTTCAAGGAGCAGCTCGCCGGTGGCGAAACCCGGGCTGCCCGCGCAGAGGAACTCCACATTCAGAACCGTCGCCTTGCCGGTGCTTGTCACTGAAAAGACGGCTTCACGGTCGCCGTAGCGGACCTTCTTGATCCCGCTCGGCTTGGCGTCTTTCCATTTCAAGGCAAATTCCTTCTTGACAATTGCCCCTTGCTTCACAATGCCCAGGAATGCGGACGAAGGCTGAATCTCCAGCGGAATTTTTGGATAAATCACAATCGGAATCTGTAATTCCCCCTGATGGGGATGCGACGTCTCCAGAACCAGCGTACCCACAAGCCGCCCCGCAGCCGCACGCGGTACAACACTCACAATGCAATCCATACTCGATCCTTTACGCTCGGATTTGAATTCCTTCAGTTCGATATCACCACCGTCCAGTCGCGTTTGTAGAATCTCCGTATCTGCATTGTCGGCAGCCGCAATTTCAAAGGAAGCCTCCTGAACCCCTCCCGGCAGGACATCGCGTATTTCCAAGGCTGGCGGTGTGACCTTGAGAAACGCGCGGACCTCACCCCGGATGTCCAACTTGGAGTATTCTCCATTATCGAACAGGACATAGATTTGATTGACGAACGGCCCTTCAGAGGCTCCCGCGCGGACTGACGCCGAGACAGTTCCCGAAGCGCCCGGCAAGATCGCGCCGTACGGCCGCCGGAGATTGACACACCCGCAATCGGCCGTAGCGTCGAGGATAGTGATTGAAGTTGAGAGGGGGTTGGCGAAGATGAAGGAAACGTTGCGGATTTCGCCGGGGGCGGTTACTGGAGTCGAGACATTCGATTCCACCCAAAATCCGTCCCCCGAAACCGACTCGCTACATGAGCCGTGAAGCGGAAAAGAAAGACCGATGGACAAAATGCAAGATAGCAAATAATAAAATTTCATGTGTCCTCGTCAGATGCTCAGCCATGTACTACCTCTTGCCCCGCATAGCCACAGTCCCGCGCTCAGACACCTCTGTATGGCCACAATCCGGAGATTTTCCACAAATATGCCACCGGATGCAACGCCCGATGAAGCTGGATCCCGTACTCCTAATCTGTTTGCCAAGTCATTCCTTCAGAACCATATTCATGTATTCTTGCTTTCGCTCTTTAAAAAGGTCTACAGAAGGAATTCCCTTCGATCTGTTTCCTGTCTTGATGATCCACAAAGCACAGAAACAATTATACTGCACGTCAGAATCTTCCGAATGCGACAATTTGTAACGCAGTGCGCTTTCGGCTCCAGGATCGCCTAGCTTCATCAGAATCCTGGAAGCATCCCGCTGTAGCCACATGGGCATCGATTCATCGCGCAACACTCCACACAGTGTGGTCATTGTTGTAGCATCAGCCACAAGACCCTCCGGGCGGGGGAAAATGTCCTTGCGAGATTCCCTATAAAAAGAACTGTAAATACCAATACCGGGTGCCCACCCGTCGTTCTTATGCTCAACAGCAAAGGCCACGTGGTCCGCAAAGTAGGAGAACTCCTCTGATCGTACCAGCTCCCGAAGACCCAGACCTTTCGAATACGCATCCCCACTGGCGGCCATCTCCCTTAGAAAAGTAAGATAATCCTCACGCTTCATAAGATTTTTCAACGCTTTAATATACCCATAAAGATAGAATTTCCGATCCGTATATCCCGGATAGAGTGTAAGTGTACTCTGAAAGCTATCTGGATCTTTGCTCCACGTAATCACCGTTGCCATAAGAATGGAATAAACCTGCTTTAGCGAATCGTCCTGCAAACACTTTTTTGATATCGGCAGGCAGTATGAAAAATCGTCATGAGGGCGATATTCATCACCATGTCTGTCGAGGAACGCCAATACCGGTCCTCGTAGAGGGGGGTCGAGATTGCTGAGGCTGCTGGAATAGCAATGAAGCTTGATGTGGGTTTCGCTGGTTCCCTTGATGTGCCTTACAACGTTCATTTCCGCAATAAGCGTCTCTCCTTCGATTTCACCTGTTCCTCCGATGTGGATTGTTTGTGAAACTGGAGAAAATACGGCCTTCCCGGTGACCGACACGCTTACGATTTCCCCGACGCAAACCAACTCAGAATCGGAAGATATCTTGTCAATTGAACTGCCGTCCCAAGGGCCCCCAAAGGCCCATGCACTATTCTCGTATGCAAGTCCGATTAAGGACAAAAAAACGAAACCGAAGATTCCTATTCTCTTCATGATAGTGTGCTCCTTTTATTCGTGCCGGGCATGGTCACGATAGATCTGCCACTTTATGTTATCTTTAACAATCACACCTTTGGTTTTATCCATGCTACCCACGCGCATCTTTCCAAATCTATGGTCTATTTTCACGCTACCAAGCGGATTCTGAGGACCCTGAGGCGTGGGAGTCCCAACTCCGATAACATATGCTCTTTGTATGTGGTCTGTCACGTCATCTGGGTCTCCATTAGGATTGCCTTCCTCGGGACCCCAACCCCAGTCCTCACCGGTATAGTCCGTAACAGGATCTCCTACATTGAACTGCTCCATCACAGGCACGTTACATGGGAGAGTGTCTCCAAAATAATCCTTAAGTATATAGTGAATGACACTTGCATATCCATTTGAAAGCCACGTACAAAGTGACGTATCAATGGCGGGGGGATTCTTTGGTGTTAGTGAATATGGCGACAAAATCCAGGTTGAATAGCCGCCTATCAAAGTATCGTTATATTTCACTGCCACATGTACGTCCCAACTTTGAGAAAACGAAGTGGTCTTGACTACAACGGTATTGTCCCCTTGTGCAACAATATGATCCGAGTCTGCGCCGCCATTGTTGAGATTTACTTTGTCCTCGCCACACGTCACTTGCCAATCATACGTACCTCCAAGGGCAGGTATGGCGGTGAGATTGGCTTGAACATGATAGCCTCCCCCGGGATTCTCTCCATTGAACCACCAGAGAGGGCACTCGTCATATTGGATCTCAAATACGTAGACAGTCAGATTGAATGTCACACCTGGAATTGCACAATGTCCTCCACAATTGTTTCCGCATGTTCCGTTATATGCGCGAATCCCGTTGTGTGTGCCACTGAACGTATACGTTCCTGTACTCGCGAAAGTATATGTCGCTCGAACGGCCAATAAACCATCCGTGGCTGTACTGGTCGGACTTCCAGACCATGAAGCGGCTGGGTCTCGCAAATAGCAGTATTCGTAACTGGGATACCAATCATTGCCAGACCATTGCTCGCCAGTACTATCAACCGGTTCGATTTGAAATTCAAACGTCGATCCCATGGATTTAATCATCTCGGGCACCATCGTCGATCCAGTTGAATCCCAGAGTACCGACCAAGTGCCATTTGGCACCCTTATCGAGATCTGATACGTGTACGGTTGAGCGCAACCGGGGCCTGGTTGCGTTGCATGGACTATCACGGCCTGATCTGTGACAATGGAAACAATTGCACCGAGAATAAGAAGCAGATCCGGAATGGAGATCCGGCCATATAGGCGTGAGTGATATCTGCCGCGGAGAGCCATGTTCGAACCTGTTACGTTTGCATCCTTTGACTGGAATGGGATATTTCGTTTGTTCTTCATGATATACCCTCTTTGGTCCTTGATGGCCTATTCGCTTTTCTCTGAGGATGGCTGGGTTCTTGGCGGTTTGGACAATTCACGAAGCAAGGATTTGGGATCATCCGAATCCCGGAGCTTGACGGCGAAATCGCGAAGAAATATGCATTCCTTGCGACATCGCCGAAGGGCCTCTTTTTCATTGGGTCCGAGTCGGCGGATGGCATCATCCAGCAACGGAACCGCTTCGCCGTATCGACTCTGGCCAACGAGCAGCTGTGCCTTAAGCCGTCTTACATGTGGAGCAACCCCATCGAAGGGTGCGCGCTCCATGATATCGTCAAACATCTTGAGCGCAGCCACACCATCACCCTTTATCGTCCATAGATAATATCCGTAGCTCATGGCGGCGCTGGCGCCGGAAAGATTCTGCGGATAAAAACGATCCATAATCATTTGGCAGACTTGGGCGGCCTCATCCCATTGGTT
>JAKPYU010000672.1 GCA_029568995.1 Candidatus Omnitrophota bacterium
GATCGAATGTCTTTTGATTCGGCTCGAATTCCACCAGCAGGTCGATATCGCTGTCGGGGCGTTGTTCTCCGCGAACAAAGGAACCGAACACCCCGATCCGTTTTACGCCCAATGCCGTGAGCTGAGACCGATTTCGATCCAGCGCACTCAGAATATCCTGCTTTGTCCCGATCTGCGTCTGCATTTCACACCTCGCAATCAGATTACCACATCCGCCGATTGCGGGCAATGATTTTTCGCGGGGAAATCCCCCTCACCCCAACCCTGTGGGAGAGGGAAAAGACGCGGTTATTTTGGGAGAAAATAACAAGGGCGCACAGCCGTGCGCCCCTACGGTCATTCGATCTACAGATTCAAAATCCGCAATCCGCAATCCCCAATCCGCAATCCGCAATCCGCAATCCGCAATCCCCAATCCGCAGTCGACGGATTGGCGCGTGACAATGGAGAGAACGGATCTATCTCAGGAAGTCGGCTCGCCCTCTGCCGGGAAGACCACCTCCGGCTCCGATGGTTCTTTCTTCCTGGCGGAAGGGATGTGCAGATTGACGAGATTGATATTGACCGATTTGGGACGTGACCCGGTCATCTTCTCGACCTCATCCATCACGCGCACTTGCAGGCTGGACGCCAATTGACGGATGTCCCTGCCATATTCCACGATGATCGAGACATCGATCATCAGTTTTCCTTCCTCATCGCGGGCTACCTTGACACCCTTTGGGGTGTCGCCCTTACGGACCAACGAGGCGATATCATCCACAATCCCACCCGTCGTTCCGACTACCCCCTCGACCTCCATGGCCTCTTTGAACGCGATCAGAGCCACGACACTTTCCGCAACATCGATTTTTCCAATGGTTTCCTCGGATTGAACGGTGACTTTTCTTTCGGCGCACATGGCAGCCCTCCTGTATTCCGGCTCTCGTTCGGCTAGGATCGTGAGATCTTTCGCGCAATGTCTCTGTCGGCGAGGATGCCGCTGTCGGCGTGACTATGGCAAGACCAAGCGGCAACCAACACCTTACGGCATCCTATCCCGGACCGGTTCGCGCGTCAATTCCCACCCGCAGGTCGGATGGCATGGTGGTTTTTCGATGAAATACGAGGATGCGCTGGCGTTTCTCCTGTCTTTTGTTTCGTATGAACAGACTTCCAGCTGGAAATACACGGAAACGACATTCGATATGACCGGATATCGTCATCTGCTGGATTCGCTGGGGAATCCGCAATGGTCCTACCGGACTGTGCATATTGCGGGGAGCGACGGGAAAGGGTCCGTAGCCTCCATGCTGGCGAGCGTTCTCCGGCAGGCAGGGTTGCGTGTGGGGCTATACACCTCGCCGCATCTCCACGACATCCGGGAACGGATCAGCGTGGATCAAGCCCCGATTTCCAAACGTTCTTTGTCATCTATTCTGACCCAGATAAAAGAGCACCTGGAGGTCTACGGGGAGAGCCGGAGAGGATTTGCGACCTTTTTCGACCTGCTGACGGCAGCCGCATTTGTTCATTTCCAGCGGGAAAAGGTGGATGTGGCCGTGATCGAGACCGGCCTGGGAGGACGGCTGGATGCCACCAATGTCCTTCACCCGGAGGCGACCATTATCACCCATCTCTCCCTGGAGCATGCAGACAAGCTGGGAGATACCCTGGAGCAGATCGCTGCCGAGAAACTGGCGATTTCGCATCCGAGTGTGCCCTGCATTATTGCTCCGCAAGTTCCCCGAATCCTGCCCTTCATCCGGAAGTGGCTGAAGGAAAGGGGTGTTCCGGCCACGTTTGTCCAGAAGGAATACGACATCCGGTCACAGCCACCGGCGAGATTGCGCCGTTCGATTCAAGTATCGGGAGGCGGAAGGAACCGGCAAATCCGCTTGCGCTTGCTGGGGTCCTGCCAGCCGCAGAATGCCGCGACTGTCTGTGCAACCATCGATATACGCGGCGCACAGTGGGGTTGCAATGCGCCCGTTTCGGAACATGCTTTGCGGGCCGGACTGGAAAATACGGTATGGCCGGGTCGATTCGAGATCCTTGCGAGACGGGAAACGGGCTGGCCGGTGGACATCGTGCTGGATGTTGCGCACACGGAACGCGGCGCCGCCTCGCTGCGCCAAAGTTTGAATGAAATGTTCGGCAACAAACCACGGATCATGATGCTGGGCTTCCTTCAAGGAAAGGATATCCGGGGGATCGTCAGGCAGCTGGTTCGACGGTCCGATACGCTGATCTGCACAACCGCACCCTCACCGCGCGCTGTCCCGGTTGATGGATTGCGAAATATTCTGCAATGTTCAACACTACGGGCGAAACGGGTGTTCTGGATTGACGATCCCCTGGAAGCCCTGAAATCGGTTTGCGAGGTTCTGGAAACCGAGTCGCTGCTGGTTGTGGCGGGGTCCCTGTATCTTGTGGGATTCTGCCGGGGAATTCTGCTGCATCACACGGGGGAACAATAAGATACTTGAGGAGTTGAAGATGAAGTCGATGACCTCACGTAAACGATTAACAGGTCTCTTGAATCGTGAATCCATTGACCGGGTTCCGATTTCTTCCTACGAGATTAATCCGTGGGATCGGGAGAACTGGTATGCCCGACAGCCGTCCTACGCAAGGCTGTGCGAACATATTCGCTCTCATGCCGATTGCCTCTGGATGGTCGGAGCGCCGGGATTCAACAATGCGGAATGCCCGGAAACCGTGACCGAGTGGCGGGACGGCAAGAGCCTGTATACCAAACGCATTATCCGTACCCCGAAAGGAGACCTTCAGACTGTTACGCGAGTGGATGACGACCTGCACACGATCTGGATGGTCGAGCATCCGTTCAAGAGCATTGAGGATGTGGACCGCTATCTCTCCGTTCCCTGGGAGTTTGGGGGATGCGACATGTCCGGGATCGAGCGCGCGAAGCGGGAAATCGGCGATAACGGGATTCTCTTGTGTGACATCTCCGATCCGATTTGTACACCGCCGGATCTGTTTGAATTCGGGAATTTTCTCGTGGCGGTCTTTGAACATCGCAAGAAATTGCGGGAATTGATGGACTTTCTGCAGGAACGGATTCTGACAGAGCTGGAATACCAACTACAGCACGGGGCGGGACCATTCTGGAGAATGTACGGTCCCGAATACGCTACCCCACCCTATCTCCCGCCTGAGTTGTTCAAGGAATTGGTGGTGGACTATGATCGCCCAATCATTGATTTGATTCACCGGTATGGGGGCAAAGTGCGTTTGCACTGTCATGGCAGGATCTCGGAGGTGTTGGATTATTTTGTGGAGATGGGGGCGGATGCCACCGATCCCATCGAACCACCGCCGCAAGGGGATATCGAACTGGCCGAGGTGAAGCGGCGAGTCGGTGACAAGATGATCCTGTTCGGCAGTATGGAGCTATGCTGGCTGGAGTATTGCACACCGCAACAGATCGACGAACATGTTCGCGTGATGATGGAAAGTGCCAAGGAAGGTGGGGGATATGCCATTCTGCCGACCGCCGCGCCGATCAACATTCCTCTGAAACCGGAAACGGAACGCAATTACATCCAAATGATCGATTCGGCACTGAAATACGGGCAGTATGAATGGTCTGGTTTTTGAGCCTGGAGATGCCCCTATCGTTTGGAAATCGCCCGAATTAGGCGTATACTGGAATTTGATCTAACATACGGAGTTCATAGATGATATGAAATCCCCGCTTTCCTGCCCATGGTGAATTTCAGTCGGCAGCGATGTAGTTGAAATGTGGCGACCAGGCAGTGATTCCCGGGACAACGGGCCATTCGGGGCTGTTTCAGAATGCCGAGAGTACTCCCTCTCCCGCTTGGAGAGGATGGGGGTGAGGGGCGTCGAACAGATGATAGTCTGACGTCCATGAGGAGCAGGTGAATAAGACATTCGGTCTGATCCAATTCTCCTGTTCCGATCTCAAATTCATCATGCTCCGGGTTGTGTGGCCCTTCGGAGCGGAGGCCGGCCGTGGGCGGTTTTGATATTGGTGCCGTTGCGGATTACTTCTGGTTTGCGCTCTTCACCGCGTTAATTGCCGTGGCGGTGCTGGCTCATCGACGAACGGTTTTCTTTCATCCGTGGCCTCTATTTATTGGTTTATCGTTTTTATGGATTTATGGGTTGTTGAATCTGATCGATAAAGTTCCCAGTCTGCGGACCGTTCCGATTTTGGGAATCGGAGGCATCCACAATGTGCTGCACGATTTCATTTTTCCCTTCTTCGGGAGCCTCACGTCGATCTCAGCCCTGATCTGGGAAACCATCAGTCGGTCGTATCATGTCAAAGATATCTCATCCCGCGTTGAGCAACTCTTCAACAATATCATATCGAACTCGCCGGAAGCCGTTGTGGTCTATGATCTGCGGAATTGTGTGACTCTCTGGAACGATGAGGCAGAGCGGCTCTTTGGATATTCCCGCGAGGAGGTTCTCGGACGGGAGATTTGGGATGAGTTGGTCACACCCGAATTCCGAGGCAGGCAGATCGATGTCTGGAACTATTTAAAGTCCAAAGGCCCGATTGTGGACTATCCGACTCCCATGGTGTCAAGGGATCAGAAATCGCTTGGCCTGCGGGCTTCCGTATTTCCTGTCAAGGATGAAAAGGGAGAGATTATCGGGCGTGTCAGCATTTATCGTCGGAGTGAAGAAGAGACACAGTTGGCTTTCTGGGTTGGTTCTTTCCGATCCAGCCTGGATATGCGGAGGGGTTTGCGGGAGCTTTCCGGGCATCTTCGCATCATGGTCCCTCATGACGAGG
>JAKPYU010000689.1 GCA_029568995.1 Candidatus Omnitrophota bacterium
TCAGATGGCGGTCACACCGAGCGGGATCGTTCAGGCCAACAACAAGAAAATCAATGCGTCCACCCTGGTTCTCGGCGAGAAGACGGATAAGCGGGGAAACAAAATCCCTGCAAAGATGTTGCAGGAACGGTGGGGGATTGATTCGGATTGTGCATCCGTATCCCTGATCGCCGCAGGAGACAAAGTGATCTGCGGCGCTCCGGGAAAAGTCACGATACTGAACGCCCAGGACGGGGCAACCGTATGGTCGGCTCAGATTCAAGGGAGACCGTACGGCCTGGCGGTTGCCGATGGAAGGCTTTATGTGAGCACGGACCGGGGAGAAATTCACTGTTTCGCCGCGAAAAAGCGGACTCCCGAAATCGTATCTCCCATAAGAACAGAACAGAAATCCAAAGAGATTTACATTCAGGCTGCGGAGGCAATTCTGAAAAAGGCGGCTGTCACCGAAGGGTATTGCCTGGATTTGGGATGCGGGGATGGATCGCTGACCTATGAACTGCTGAAGCGCTCCAATCTGTATATCTGCGCGGTGGATTCGAACCAGAAAAATGTCGAGCGGGCGAGAAAACGCCTGGAGGATGCAGGACTGTACGGTATCCGGGCGACTGTGCATCTCGCCCCCCTGGACCAAACGAATTTCCCGGATTATTTCGCCGATCTGATCGTATCGGGCCGCTCGGCTTCCGGGAAGGAGGCTCTTCCGTATGAGGCAAGTTATCGGATGCTGCATCCTTACGGAGGAGCATCCTGCATCGGCAAGCCGGACAACCTGGATCTCCGGCAGCGTGGGCCGCTGCAGGGCGCGGCGAACTGGACGCACCAGTATGCCGATGCGCAGAATACCGGCTGCTCCACCGATGCCCTTGCCGAAGGCCCCCTCGGAATGCTCTGGTTTCGGGATACCGACCATCTCACTCCCAACCGTCACGGCCGCGGCCATGCGCCGCTTTACTTCGACGGGCGCATATTCAGCATGGGAGTCAATTCGCTTCGGGCAATCGACGCTTACAACGGTCGGCCCCTGTGGGATTACCCCCTCCCCGGCATACAAACGCCCTACCACCAGGAGCACCTCATGGGCACATCCGGCACCGGAAGCAATTTCTGCATGATAAGAGATTGCATTTACGTCCGCCTGGAAAACAAATGTCTCTGCCTGGAACCGGCAACCGGCAAACTCCTGCGAGAGTTGACCGCTCCCGAACATCCCGATGGCGATCCGGGAACCTGGGGGTATATCTCCTGTAGCGGAGATACGCTCTTCGGATCGCTCAGCAACACGGATCACACGGTCGGCTATCGGTTCGGCAAGAGCGACATGAGCGGGATGTATACCGAATCCTGCCTGCTTTTTGCGCTGGATGCAAATACGGGA
>JAKPYU010000705.1 GCA_029568995.1 Candidatus Omnitrophota bacterium
TCGTCGTGAATGTCCACCAGATTGTTCCAGTACTTCGAGGCCTTGTTGATGTACTCCTGATCATTCAGGTCCTTGATCTCCCGGATCAGGTCGCGCGCCTCCGCAAACCGGGGCGCCAGCGCGGACTGGGTCCCGCCCTTCTGGTAGAGTGCCGCCAGCATGATCATGGCTTTATTCAAGTTGTTGTACAGTCTCTTCTGTTTCAATTTCCAGTCGCACCGGACCCTGTCCTCCTCGCTGACATAAGGCTTGCCGGTTTCGTCCTTGGCTAGAAACGAATGCCCTTTGGTGATGGCCTTGATCTCGTCGTCCAGCCGGTTGATGCTTTGCAAATTCTGCTCGAACGCCGCCACCAAGTCGGGATCCCAGGCTTTGATCCGGTCGAGGTCGGACGAGGAAGGGGGAGTGTCTGTCTGGGCGAATCCCCAAAAACCCGATCCCGCGATGATCAGAACGATGATCACCTGAATTGTCATGTTCCGCCAGACTGCACCTGTCTGCATCGATATGACTCCTTGCTTTGATTTGGGATTGATAGTGACTCAAAAAATATACATTCAGATCCCAGCGGAGACAACCCCATTTTCGGGGGGCCGGCTCTGAATCCTGGTTCAACGCTCAGCGCCTCCGGGATATTCCCGTCCACAGGAAAAAATTATCTGTGAGTTGTACGGGAATAGACAGGGCTGCGAATTTCGCCCGCATCTCGAATGGCGGAATCACGCCGATTGAAAGTCAAATTGACTGAAGTCAAATCTGACGGCGGTTCCCCGCGCTATGTTGTGGGCATTATCGGTGCTCCGTCAGCCGTTGTGCGCCTCCGGGTGACCCGACCGGTTGCCACACGATCTCAAACCCGCGCCGCGGTCGGCTGGCCCGCGGGACCCGATCCGGAACCCGCTCGGCCCGGCGGGTGAATCCATTCTCCCCGCCGCCCGCTCCAAGGACTATAATGAACAGCATGACGATTCCGGGAGGCGCCATGATCCCCACGACCACGCGAATCCTGTTCGGTTTGCTTGTCA
>JAKPYU010000738.1 GCA_029568995.1 Candidatus Omnitrophota bacterium
CGTGTTCCTTCTCAGTCCCAGGTATGTAACGACAGCTCATTTCCGGGCGCAGTCCGACAGCACAGAACAATCTCTGCCATTTCTGTGGAAACATCGGCTGGATCGCGGCAGGTTCGTTACGGTGCCGGACGCGATATGCGCGGAGATTCGATTGACGGATGGATCGGTTATCTCGTGCGAACCCGGAACACAGCTTGCGGTGAAAATGGGGCAGACACGGCACATTTCGATTAACGCGGGGGAAATCTCGGTCCAGGCGGCGCATGTAGAGAATTCGGAACTGACGGTCGGCACACCGCTCGGAACCGTGCGCGTAGTGGGCACAGTGTTTCGTGTCAGGGTGATACGGTAGGTATTGGCGACGTGACTATGTAAGGCGGGCTGATGCGGCCGTTTAATTCAACCCCCTCTGTATCTCCCCCAATCTTGGGGGAGAGCGGAGAGTTTCCCTCCCCAAGATTGGGGAGGGTGTAGGGTGGGGTTGATCCGTCGCCCCAACATAGAAGGTGCAACACAATGCGAACCCGGTACATACCACCAGCCATTCTCTGTGTCGTATTAGTCGTTTTGTATTGCGTCCTCATGACGAATGACGAGACGCCTGTGGGGCCGGTGAAAGAGGTACAGATTGACGTTGAATCCGGGGAAGTCGCATTTTCGAACGGTAAAGAAACGCGGACGATTCGCGCCGGGGAGAGGCTCGCGGCCGCAACTGCTCCTGTAGTCCCACCCTCACCCGCACCGATTGCGATTCCCACACCAACCGCACCACCTGAAGGTGTCCTGGCGATACGGTTGGTGGACGCATTGGGGGACTCGATTCCGAACGGGATCATTGAGTTGGCAAGTCAGACTTACGAGTCGGCACACTCGGAATTTCTGGTTCGGGATGTCAGCGCGGGGACATATACCTTGTCTGCGCGGGCGGATGGATATCAGGCTGCAACGCAGACCGTCGAGGTCCCTGCAGAGCGCTCAATTGTAGTGACACTGGAATACCTGTGCACTTTCGAGATCACAGTCCTTGACAACAATAAGGCACCTGCGGCCGGGGCGCAGGTTTCGCTTATGGAGGGGGCGAAAGTTCCAAGACCGCCGAAATCATCACTCTCCGTCGTTGGGAAAAGAGAATTCGCTGGAAAAGGAGTTTTAAATCTTCGGCCTATCGATGGGAGGATTCGCATCGTTTCGATTGAAGGAAATCAACCGAGTGGGTATTGGTTGGACCAACAGTCTTATGATCTCGACAGAGAGCGACCCTCTGTTGAGATCAACGACACGGTCGTTGCTGCAAAAACAAAGTCCAAGGATCAACCTCTTCCGCTTTCCAGGTTACGGAATTGGGATACGATCGCGTTATTAAATTCAAATCCCAACGGATCGACTCCAATCACGGCCCTGTATTTCGAACGTGAGGTAAAACCTTTCCAATGTGTCATTTTTGGCGAACAGGAGACTCATGGTTCGACAACGATACTCACGTCGCTCACGGATGAGACCGGGAAGTGCCGATTTGAGAATCTGTCTCCGGGACTTTACTTTGCCAATGCGGCAAAAGGGAACGAACGAACCGTAACCTATCCTCTCTCCCCGGTTGATCGTTCCGTGAACATGCCGTTATTTGGACAAGACAATGCCAGTGTGGGCGTCTCTGTCGAAAAGAAAGATTTCCCCAACCGAAGGTGGTGCTATATCCCCAATACGGAGGTCCGCCTTGAGGGTATCGACCGCAAAATACTCATGTCGAACAACACGGGACCGGGCGGCGGCTCGGTTCGATTTCAGCCTCTACCGTGGGGACGGTACCGAATCACGGTGATACCGCCGGAGTCGCTTCAGGCGGAACCGCCATCCAGGGAAATAGAAATCCAGGTGGAAGGTCCAGGGATTCAAGTAACGGCGGAATTCCGTACCAAGGGAGACGCGGCAACAGCGGGAGTAAAGGTATCGGGAATCGTGCAGCGTGAAGATACGAAAGAAAGACTCGCAGATTTTCCGCTTGAACTCAAGGTTAATTGCAGTCCCTCAACACAAGGGAGGGCGACTTGGCAACGATACGCGCTCGTGAAAACAAATGCCGATGGAGAATTTCAATTTGAGCAGGTTCTACCAATGCCTGGCGGTTATATGATCACAAGTCTTCCGGCAAAAGAGTCTCCGAGCATGTATACCGATTGCGGCAAAGGACTGCGGTTTCTGGACCGCGATGATCCCCGAGCCAAGCC
>JAKPYU010000744.1 GCA_029568995.1 Candidatus Omnitrophota bacterium
TACAGCGCATCCGGGCCGCGCTCGCCGGTGCGGATACGGATGACATCCTCGATTGTGTAAACAGTAATTTTTCCGTCACCGACCTGGCCCGTGTTGACCGTGTTGCGAATGGTGTCGATGGCCTTGTCTACCAGATCGCTCTTGACCATGATCTCGACCTTGATTTTCGGTTGGAACGTAACGCTGTATTCGCGTCCCCGGTAGAGTTCCGAGTGCCCGCGCTGCCTGCCGAATCCGCGCACTTCGCTGACGGTCATTCCGGTGATTCCGATATCCTCCAGGGCCAGCCGGAGATCTTCCATTCGATGCGGACGAATAATCGCTTCGATTTTTTTCATGATGGTTACTCCTTATATGAGCTCCAGCCGGGCGTGAACAGGTTGTACGCGACTTCCCCGTGCAGGCTCAGGTCCAATCCGATGGATTCATCCTCTTTGGAGACCCGCAGCGGTGTGATCGCGCCGACTACTTTCAGGATGATAAAGGTTCCCACGACACTCAGTGCCCAGCCCGCGGCCACGCCGATGATCTGTATGAGCAGCTGTTTCGGATTCCCCTCCAGCAGGCCGGAGAATCCGCCGATAGACTGGGATGCGAAAATGCCGGTAGCGATCGCGCCCCATGTTCCGCCGACTCCGTGGACACCGACTACATCCAGGGAATCATCATAGCCGAACATCGGCTTGAGCGTATTCACTCCGATGTAGCAGAAAATCCCCGCGCCGAGGCCGATCAGCAGCGACGCCGGAACGGTGACATATCCCGATGCCGGTGTAATGGCTACCAGGCCCGCGACCGCACCCGTGACCGCGCCGAGCACGGTGGGTTTGCCACGGAAAATCCATTCGATAAATGCCCAAGTCAGGCCTGCTGTTGCCGCGGCGGTATTGGTAACGGTAAAGGCAATCGCCGCGAGGCCGTTCGCGGCCAGGGCGCTGCCAGCGTTGAATCCGAACCAGCCGAACCACAACAGCCCGCCGCCGATCAATGTAAACGGGAGATTATGCGGCGGCGTGGCTGTTTTCGGGTAGCCGACACGTTTTCCGATCACGATTGCGGCGACCAGCGCCGATGCCCCGGAACTGATATGGACCACCGTGCCGCCTGCGAAATCCAGCGCGCCCATCGCGCCCAGCCAGCCTCCGCCCCATACCCAGTGGCACAACGGATCATAAATCAGTGTGGCCCACAGGATGGAGAACAGCACAAACGCGGAGAAGTTCATCCGCTCGGCGAATGTGCCGCTGATCAGCGCGACCGTGATAATCGCAAACATGGCCTGGAACATTGCAAATGCCGCGTGAGGGATTGTCCCGCCCGCCACTTTGGGGTCTGCGCCGACACCATTGAAGAACAGATGATCCAGCCCGCCGATAAGACTCCCGATGTCCGTCCCGAACGAGAGGCTGTACCCCCACAGCACCCATTGCACACTGATCAGGCACAGCAGAAAGAAGCTATGCATCAGCGTCGATAGCACGTTCCGATGGTTGACCAGCCCGCCATAGAACAGCGCCAAACCCGGCGCGGTCATCAGCATTACCAGGGCCGAGCAGACCAGGACCCAGGAGGTGTCTCCGGCGCTGATGCTTGATTCCGCTGCGTCCTGGGCCAAAACCTGCAGACTCAACATCAGCAGAAACAGCAGAACACCCATACGCAAGAGAACTTTTGATATTCGCAGATTCATGATTTGTCACCTCTGTTGAACAGGGAATACAGACATGGCCATACTGTCTATTGATCATTCCGTACCCTGTGCAACACGGATGCCAATTGCTGTATGCCGATGATATTTGGTTTTATCTTATTGATTTCACTGATGATATGGCCAAGGAATCCCAGAAGAAGAATCACCAGAATCACTGGTCCGGCATGTTCAAGATCACGCATGTTGCTGGAATATGAACACATACAAATGGCAGGAGAAGTGGGGGAGTAGAGTCCTGTTCAGAAATGGACAGATCACCTTTATACGGGGATTCTCCCCCACTGGCATCCGCAGCCATTTTGTGCTCTCATTTCCGTCGGGGAAGCATTCGTGCAAAATGCAGGAGGTCTGTATCATGAGATCGCGAATCGCATTCCTGATCGTCACGCTTTTCATATCCGCCGCCTCTGCGGAACCCTACCGACACACCCAACTGATCTTCCCGCTGCAAGGGAAACACGTTCACGGCAGCAGCCTGGTCGAACTCCCCAACGGCGACATTCTGGCATGCTGGTTTTACGGCAGCGGCGAGCGAAGCGCGGATGACGTTCTGATCCAGGGCTCCCGTCTGAAAGCGGGCGCGAAAGAGTGGAGCCCGGTTTTTGTGATGGCCGATACCCCCCAGTTCCCGGACTGCAATCCGACCCTGTTTCTGGATAAGAATGGCAAGTTATGGATGTTCTGGATTACTGTTCGCGCGAATCGCTGGGAGCGCTCCATCCTGTCTTATCGCACCTCAACTGACTTTCTCGGCGACGGGCCGCCGAATTGGAATTGGCAGGGTTTCATTCTGCTGAAGCCGGGGCCGGAATTTGTGCAGTCGCTGAAAGACGGCTTTCAGGCTTTGGACCCGCGCGAGGGACTATGGGGCGAATATGCACGGCCATATACGAGACTGGTAATCGAGGCAGCGGAAGATGCCGTGAAACGTCAGGAGGGATGGATGACACGAAACCATCCGGTGACCCTGGCAAACGGGCGAATTGTCCTGCCGCTGTATCACGATGGATTCAACCTCGCGCTGTGTGCCCTGTCGGACGATGGCGGGGAAACGTGGGCTGCGAGCAAACCCATTGTCGGGTTGGCGGGCATTCAGCCGACGGTGATCCAGAAGAACGACGGGACTCTTGTGGCGTACCTGCGCGATTCAGGCGATCCGCCGGGCCGGGTGCTGATGAGCACCTCAGCAGACAACGGCGAAACGTGGACTCCTGCTGTGGACACGGATATCCCGAATCCGAGTTCGAGCCTGGAGGTGATCAAACTGCACAATGGCTTGTGGGCTATGGTCCACAATGACAGCGAGCGAAACCGGGGAACCGCGCGGGTCGCCCTGTCGGAGGATGAAGGCAAAACCTGGAAATGGAGTCGCCATCTCGGCACAACGGAAAGCTACGCCTATTTCTCCATGTTGCAGGCCAAGGACGGCCTCATCCATATTTCCTACAGTTACTCTCCCGGCGGCGATAAAGGAAAAAGCATCCGGCACGAGGTCATTAACGTGGAGTGGGTGAAAGAAGGGGATTGAAGGAGAATTATGAATTGCGAATTACCAATAAAGAAGAGGGGGTCGGAAAGGGTGATGGACTGGGGTAACGGCTTAAGATCGTGGTATAATTCTTGGCGGATGTGGCGATCTTAAAGGTGGATTATGCCCGAAATAGCAAGATTCTTCGGCATTGTCGTCCGAATGTACTATGATGAGCATAATCCACCGCATCTACATGCGGAATATCAAGGCCGGAAGATTTTGCTGGATTTTCGCGGCAACGTCATTCGGGGCGATCTTGGGTCAAGGACGGCACTTCGCCTTGTACGCGAGTGGATTGACCTTCACGTTATGGAGCTTCATAGGAATTGGAACTTGGCAAAAGAAGGCAAAGAAATCAAGAAAATCGCTCCGCTGGAGTGAGGTAACCCGTGTGGAATTTCAATGAGGTCGAAACCATCGAGTATCTTGGCGATCATGTTTACCGCATCCGGTTCGACGACGGATTGAGCGGGGAGGTGGATTTCTCCGAGTACATCGAGAAAGGCCCGGTATTCGAGCCGCTCGCCGATATGGCGCTTTTCCGGCAGGCCCGAATCGAAGGCGGAACGATCTCCTGGCCGAACGGGGCCGACATTGCGCCGGAGACGCTCTACGAGAAGATCGAAAAGGCGGG
>JAKPYU010000749.1 GCA_029568995.1 Candidatus Omnitrophota bacterium
GAGCTGTCGTTACATACCTGGGACTGAGAAGGAACACGCCGGATACGACTACAACAGCAACTGCGCAAGCCGATACAAACGCAGGCTTCAGCACGTCGCCCCAGTGAAACAAGCGTGAATGGACTACTTCCTTCCGGCCGCCGATCTCCTGTTTCATCCGCCGGGACAGGCTCGCCAGGTCCGGCTCCGGAAGCGGATAGTCATTCAGCCGGTCTTTCATGAACGCATACGACCGCAACGCCCGGTCTTCAGTCGGCTGGTCGCCGGTCCGTTCGCCGAGATTGAAACGGTCCGAGAGTTCTTGTTCCTGTTCTTCGGCAAGGTCGTTCATCGTGATTCTTCCATAAACGGCGCGAGTAACAGGCGCATCTTTCGTCGTGCGCGGCAAAGGTGGACGCACACATTGTTCGCCGAGAGACCCAGAGTCTCGGCGATCTCGCTGACGGATTCCTCATTCAGGTCATGTAGAACCAGGACCGTACGCTGAATGTCGGTCAGTTCGCCCAGGGCATCCCGGAACGCCTCCCGCGCGGAGTTCTCCTCTGCGACGTCGTCGGGTTTCTTGTTGACCCGCGTGGCCTCTTCAACCGATCGGATCTCATCCGTCCGCGAGTAGAAATGATCTTGCTTCCGAAGCCGGTCGATGCACAGGTTCCGCGCCGTGGTTCGCAGGAATCCACGAATGGAGCCGTTGGACGCCCGAAGCCGGTTATTCCGGACCTCCGCGATGAGGCGAAGCATGGATTCCTGGAGAACATCCTCCGCTTCCTCCTTGCTCCACAGGAGCGAGTAACCGAGCCGATAGATTTCACGGGAATAGAGCCGGATAACCTCATCAGAGCTCGCAGGGTCCCCCTGGAGCATCCGCTGGATCAGGCTGGATGCTCTCCGGTCCATTTCTTCTCCTTCATAAAAGATATACGTTCATGCGGTGAAAACATTACAGGGGAATGCTACCGGGAAGGGTAGGGTGGGATTGGTAAGTCCAGCAATTTCAACCCCCTCTGTATCTCCCCCAATCTTTGGGTGAGAGGATTTCAGGTTACTCACACATCTGTAAGGGAGCGCCAATCCTCACGGCTTCTCTGTCGGCCCTTTCAATGTCGTCTCCATTTCCTGCGCCACCTGCTGCGTCACCTCTTCAAGGCATTGCTCAACCAGCGCAACGATTGCCTGCCGCGATTGCTTTGCGTCCATTTCGTTGGTGGATCGTCGTTCATCCCGTGCGGTAAGGAAACTCTTGCGGAAAAGGATCTTCTGA
>JAKPYU010000756.1 GCA_029568995.1 Candidatus Omnitrophota bacterium
ATTCGCCAGGCGGTTCCGGTGGGCCATTGAAACCGAAGGGCGGTTTGCCAGGTATGTCCTCCATCACGGCTTTCCAAAACCTGACCGTAAGCATTGCGCGAAAGAACGGCTTGTTGGGTGGTCCACGGGCTGAAGTAAAGAATTCCTGCGGAATCCTGGAAGACTCCGAATACAGGACCATACGGCTGCCCGCCCGGTGGCGGATAGAGAATACGCCAGGTTTCTGTGTCATCGGTACTCTCCAATACATAGCCTTCTTCCGTCCCGATGAGAATCCTGGCGTTATTGTGGGCCGAAGGGTCCTGTGCAACATAGGCACAAGACAGACTGAATGGGTAACCGCGTGGATTGGAGCGAAAATCCAGATCCTCTACTTCGAATTCGTATCCCTCGACCGAAGGGTCCAGAACCAGGGCGTATCTCCCTCCACCGTGAGATAGAGAGGCAACACCGATCCGATATTCGAAGGAGGGATACAGGATGACATTCTGGAGACGTGCGACTTCAATTCCGGGGGCGGGTGGGAAAGCCCGACCTACTTCCTGCCAGGGTTCTTCGGGGGGACAAAACAGATTGCGTCGTTCCAAAATCAAGACCGGCGCAGAAAGATAAGGAGGCTGAGGCTCCCGGCGCTGATAGATATGGCCATACAGGGCGATGCTGAGTTGCTCCTGTGCGATGATTTCGCCAAGCGGGTAATAAGAAATCTCATCCGCAGACTGCAATATTCCAAGGCGGACGTCGCCTGCGGTGATGGGTTCATTGTCTACGGGCTGTGAATGAGAGTGGCGTATTATCAGGAGAAACAAAAGAGTAATAACAAGTGCGATGCGACGTGGACGGGGAGATATAGCGGTTACTCCTTTTTCACTTCCCGGGATCGCGAGAACTTGTCCAACACCTGTTGCGGGGCCTCGCCGGGGATCATTTCGGGATGAGAGGTGATCGGCGCACCCGTTTCATCGCTGATGATCGTGGGGGAGATCATAATCACGAGTTCCGATTGTTGCACCTCCCGGCTTGTATGTCGGAAAGGACGTCCCAACACGGGAATATCACCCAGGACGGGAATATGCCGTTCGGAATTCGTCTCCTGTGTGGAGACCACTCCTCCAATGACCACGGTATCTCCATCGCGGAGAGTAACGAAAGACTCCACGGTACTGACATTGAGGGGCGGGACGCCACTGATTTGGCTCTGTTCGTAATTGATGCTGTCATTGCGGACCCGAATCACGAGACTGATCAGGGAGTTGCTCAATACTCTCGGAGTCACGCCGAGTTCCAGGGCAACCTGGCGGTCCCGGAACGTGGCATTGCCGTTGATATCCAGACCGGAGGGAATCTGGATTTCCTGACCGGAAGAAATGAAGGCTTCCTTGTGATCCTGGGTGACAACACGGGGGCTGAAGAGGATCTGCGCATCGCCATTGTCGATCAAGGCGGACAGGACAATATTGAAATCGGTGAGTTGGCCGCTGACGTTAATATCCCGTCCGGCATCGCCGGAGAGAACATTGCCGGGATCGGTTCGGGTCCGGTTGTTCTGGTAGTCGAATGTTCCCCCGGTGCGGATCTTGTACACACCACCCCAGTCGACGCCCATCTCACGGAGCGCATCGGAAGAGACTTTTACGATCTCCGTCTGGATGAGGATTTGAGGAACAGGTTTATCCAATGCGGTTACAAGTTGAGCGGCGGCATCGAGGATTTTCGGGGAACCGGTAAGAATCAGCTGGTTGCTTCGGACATCCATGGTAACGCGCAGATGCTCTTCGCCAAAGGCGGTGCGAAGGACCTCATCGAGCGGCGGTTCCTCGCTTTCTTTCCGTTGGACTCCTCCGCCTGCGGAAACCGCCTGTCCGGCGATTTGAGATCCGCCGATATTCGTTTCCCTGGAACCGGAGGAGGAGCCGGAACTTAAGCCCCCCGATGAGGTTTGAGTGGAGAGCGTTGGAGATCCCAAGGGGATGAATTTCAGTTGGATCAGCCGGGTTTCCGTGGTCTCTTCCGGGGCAGGTTCCTGGGGTTTCGGGAAAACACGAGTCACACCGCCTTCTGTTTCGACCGACAGACCGGCGGTTTGCAGCAGGGATTGCCAGGCCTCCTGGAACGGAACTTTTTGCAGCAATAGATCGACCACGCCGGTGACATTCTTGTCGACCACCAGACTCATATCGGCGCTCTTGGCCAGCATCCGCAAGGCATCGGCGATATTGACCTGGGGCATATTCACAGAGACAACATTCTCTTCGCTGTCGGAAGGCATGGCAATCCGAACCTCTTCCGGCGGTTCCGTCTCTTGTGAGAATACGGGCGGGCAGAGCAACCACAGCCCCGCAAGAATTGCGTGAAACGCCCGTGTCTTTCCTGTTCCGAAACATGCGAATCCGATCATCGGCTCTCCGTGGCACTCTTAATCTCGGGATTTCCCAGCGTTCGCCTTACAACATCCATGCCGTCCGATAGCGTTACTTCATCAAGCGTAATCGACAGTACCGTGAATCCCTCCACGGTATCGCTGACAGACACAATCCGGTCGCCGAACATTGCCAGTTCCCGGAGACCGTGCACAATCACGATGGCGCGAAGGTCAGCCAGGACAGGGGGCAGGATTCTCTCCATGGAGGTTCGGACCTGAATCGGTTGCCAGGGGGGCTGGATGCCGGTTCCCATGGAGGGGATCGGTTCCGAGATGTGCAGGGATTGGGACGCCTCTTCAACCGGCGGCGCGGATTCTTGTTTAGGGCGATATGACTGGAACGGATTGCGGTGCGGGCCGGGAACCGCAACGGATGCGGTCGCCGATTGCACATCCGGCGGAGCGATCTGAAGAACCAGGACAAAACAGAACAGAGTCATACCTGTATCCTATTTCGGAACGGTTTCCCGGTACAGTCTGAAAAAGAGCGAGCCGGAAATTGTCTCCCCGTCTTCGTCCTCCGTGGTAAGAATCCAGTGACTGATGTTCCGGCGACAGGGGCTTTCATCCAGTCTCCGAAGCAGAGCGATCATCTCCTGGTAAGAGCCTTTCAGTTCCACGCGATAGAGATACTGCGCCAGCACTCCGCCGGAAGCGCCCTCCTGCAGCCGGAATTCCTGCAGCGGATTTCGGTCGGGCGACTCGCCCCGCAATACCTCCAAAAGCATCTGTTCCCGGCAGGCCAGTAGCAGATCCATGCGTTGTCGGCGTACCGCCCGAAGCCTGTCGTATTCCTCTTCGGACGTCTTGATCTCTTTTTGGAGAGTTGGAATCTGGTCAATCATGGCGGATTGAGCCTGAATATCAGACTGAATTCCTTCGAGTGTGTCTTTCAGGCTCTTGGTCCGATTCGCAGATCGTGCATTGCCGAAGTCCATGACAAAGAATCCCAACAACCCCAGCATCAGGTACAGAATCAATTGGACCCGTTTTTCCGGAGCATCGCGGAATTGGCTGCGCAGAATCCCCATCAGATTCCTTCTCCTTTGGGCAGCGCGACGGTGACGGTCTCTGTCGGAAGGTGGATGGTCACATCGAATTGGACTGTCGGTGGAGATCCTCTCCCGCGCTGAATCGAATCCAAGGTGACTGCGTTCTCGCCGTATCGATTCTGCAGATTGCCCAGAACGAATTCTTTCATCTGCTGTTCCGATGTGGCGGTTGCCTCCAGGAGCAACCGGCGATCCTCCACCTTGCATTCCAGGCTCTTCAGCCAAACCTGTTCCGGGATGGAAAGCGTGATCTGCTCTACTATCGGGCAGATATTCAGATCGGCCAGGAGATTCAGCGAGAAATCCTTGTCAATTTCCTCATTGATTTTTTGCAGATCTGTTCGCAGGGCATTGCGCTGATTTGCCAGGTCCTGGAACTGCTTCAGTTCCGGTTCCATGGCCTTCCTGCGGATTTCGGCAAGTCGGATTTGTTCCTCCAGATCAGCCAGGCCGATCCGGAGAACCCAGGCCAATCCGACCGAAGCGATCAGGACTATCGCTGCGAGGATTCCAAAGCGTTTCCAGAACGAATGAATCGGCGCTTTTTCAGCGTTTCCTTTGACAGTCGGCAGGAGGTTGATCTGTCTCATCCGTTCTCTCCAAACCGCAGCGCCAATCCGGCAGCCACCGCCATTCGCGGCGAGGGGATCTGTTCCAACGCCTTCCGACTGTCCGTAGTGTGCCGAAAGATACGTTCCGGGAAGCAGTCCAGGATCTCGCAAGGGATACCGGACGCCTGTCCGAGATCATCGGTCAACCCGGGCTGCAAAGCACCCCCGCCCGAAAGCATTACACGGTCCACGTGGACGGAGGTGATATGGATCCGGCAATAGTCAACGGTTCGACGGAGTTCATATTCCAGTTCCGACACCGAAGCACCCGTGGAGGATTCGTCGACATCGCCCGGATGGTGCTCCAGGGGGAAATGTCTTGAAAACAGGAGCAATCCCTCCTTGGCAATGACCATATTCACGGTTTTGTGTCCGATATCAATCCCAACGACCGTCCGAAACGCAAATTCCGGGATGGACAGGCGATAGATATTCATTAAAGCCATGGGGATCACGTCGATTGCGGCCACATGAAAATCGGCCCGGCGGAATTGCTCGACGAGGGTCTCCGCATCGGGACGTCGGCAGGCAAATCCAACGATGCGATTCAATCCCTGTGACATGGGAACGGAGACGGTATAGTCGATACAGGCGTCCTCCACACCGTAATCCAGTTTTCGCACCATCTGGTAGCTGACAGTCCCGATCATGTCATCCGGCGGAAGCGGAGGAAGCGGGAAATATTGAATATCCACCCGATCCGGCGGAATGGCGACGGCAACGCGGTCCGGCAGATGGCGTGCCATGAGAGGAATTGCCTGAATCCGTCTTTCGATGCTGCTCAAACCCGGATCTTGAAGGCAG
>JAKPYU010000777.1 GCA_029568995.1 Candidatus Omnitrophota bacterium
ACGATCAGGCCGCCGGACCCCATCATGGACCCGATCCCGAACAGGGTGTCGTATTCCATCGAGATATCGAGATACGGTTCGGGGATACAACCACCGGACGGTCCGCCGGTTTGTGCGGCTTTGAATCGCTTGCCGGCGGGAATCCCGCCGCCGATCTCGAAAATGATCTCCCGCAGGGTTGTGCCCATGGGGACCTCGACCAGACCGGTGTTGTTGATTTTCCCGGCCAGCGCAAAGACCTTGGTTCCGGTGCTGCGCTCGGTTCCGATGCGAGAGAACCAGGCTCCGCCGTTCATGATGATCGGAACGACGTTGGCATACGTTTCGACGTTATTTATCAGCGTGGGGCAGTCCCAGAGGCCGCTGATTGCCGGAAATGGCGGGCGGGGTTTCGGCATTCCGCGCCTGCCGAGAATGGAGGCCATTAGTGCGGTCTCTTCCCCGCAGACAAACGCCCCTGCACCAACACGGACTTCCAGGTCGAAATTGAACCCGGTTTCCAGGATGTTCCTGCCCAGGAGTCCCAGTTCCCGCGCCTGGCGAATCGCCAGTTCCACGCGGCGAATCGCCAGGGGGTATTCCGCCCGAATGTAGAGAAAGCCTTTCTGAGCGCCGACCGTGTATCCGGCAATCGCCATGGCTTCGATAACACGATGAGGATCGCCTTCCAGAACGCTACGGTCCATGAATGCGCCGGGGTCGCCCTCATCCCCGTTGCAGACTACGTATTTCGCTAACCCCTTCGCCTGGTGGACAAAGCGCCATTTCCTGCCGGTCGGGAACCCGGCGCCCCCGCGCCCACGCAGTCGGCTGGTCTCCAGTTCCTCGATCACCTCTTCCGGTTCCATTTCGGAGAGGACTTTACCGAGCGCCTGGTACCCGTCGCGTGCGATGTATTCCCGGATATTTTCGGGATCGATCAGCCCGCAATTGGCGAGCACGATCTTCATCTGCTTGCGGAAGAAGGCAAAATCCGCGTGGGTCGTGATCAGGTTTCGCGTATCCGGGTCGCGGATGAGGTTCTTTTCGTAAATGCGGCCCTTGAGCAGATGCTCGCGGACGATCATTTCGGCATCGTTGGGTCTGACCTTCTGATAGAATACGGAATCCGGCTCGATGATAAGGATCGGAGCCAGGTCGCAGGACCCGACACAGCCGGTTCGGACGATTTTTACTTCATCCGAGAGGCCGGTTTCCTTAATGGTTTCCTCCAGCTTTGCCTGGACATTATCCGCACCGGAGGACAGGCAAGCCGCTCCGGCACAGAGCAAAGCATGGGTTCGGTAGTTCATGATTTCGACTCCTCTTTCTTCGCGGATTGCTCCGCCATTCCGACAATGAATTCCCTGACTCGTTCCCCGTTCTCGATGTGTTTCTGAACGATCATACGCGCCTTCTCCGGGTCCAGGCGGGCATACGTGACCTGTTCACCATCCGCCGATTCGACCCGCATAACCACCTCCTGGTCATCGAAACCCAGGGAGCCGGTGATGGTGACGGGGACATCGTCAATGTCCCGCCGGGCCAGTTCGTCGATCACGGCTTTCATCACCTCGCGCGCACCCGCCGCGATGCCGATGGTTCCCATACTGATCGTGATTTTATGGGAATGCTCGCCGGATCGCAGTTCCAGGTCCCGTTTCGCCTGATCCCGCATTTTCATCAGATCGTTGATGTCCATAGAGACCTCCGGACTTCCTGTTCTTCTTGCGAATCACGTTGGAGGGTGCAAGCCTGAGATCGCCACGTCGCCGCCCTTCGCAGACTCCGGGCGGCTCCTCGCGATGACGGATTGGGCACGGTCTCGGTAGATCCTGCTTTCTTCACCCAATCACCGGCCCTTCCGGAGTCGCGCTCGGAATGACGAATGCGAGGACGCATTCTTAACAATCCACTCGATGTGTTTCTTCCAGCAGGCTCTGTTCCTTCTCTCGCAAGAGTTCGTCGATTTCCATCAGTTTTAATGCAGAGACAATCCCGTCGTTCCGTGGGAGGATCTCCGCGCTGTCGAATACAAAAGATCGGTCGTCGCACCGATGCTCAAACCGGACTTCCATTCCGTGTTCCGTGGAGCATAAGGCCATGATGCTGGCGGCAAGATCGCCCATCGGGGGGCGGTCGATATGCGAATGGACCATAGAGACGGCCACAAGCGTGCCCTGCCCCTCGCGTGAACACAGCCGGAACCGGCCCCCACATAGGTCCGCCGCCTGGCGCAACAGCGCGATACCCAAACCCACCGGCTTGCTATGGCCGGTTTTGGTAGTAGCGAAACCGTTCAAGACCCGTTCTCGCAGATCCTCACTCATCCCTTTTCCGTTGTCCGCAACCAGGATTGAAAGACGGTCGGTTGACGTGTCTTCGGTGACACGGATGGCGATCCGCTCCGCCTCGGCAGAGGCGGCGTTGAGACCAATATCCAATATGTCCTGCGCCAGTTCTTCCAGCATGGGAAACCGTCAATCCGATCAGGTCAGTTTTTTCAATTGCTTGAGGAGCCTGTCCACTTTGACATTGCCGTGGACATCTTCATCCACGACCACGGCGGGAGCGAGACCGCACGCGCCGATACACCGCGCGGTCCGGAGTGTGATCCGCCCATCCGGTGTGGTTTGCCCGGGTTCTATTCCTAATTCCTGGGTGAGACGGGACACCAGGCGATCCGCCCCGCGCACATAGCAGGCTGTGCCGGTACAAACCATGCAGGTGTGTTTGCCGCGCGGAA
>JAKPYU010000780.1 GCA_029568995.1 Candidatus Omnitrophota bacterium
AACCATGCGTGTCTTATTGTTAAATCCGCCTGCCGATCAGCCGTACCTGCGGGATTACTATTGCAGCCATTCGGCGAAGGCGAACTATTTCTGGCATCCCTATGACCTGCTGGTTCAGAGCGGATTCCTGTCGAACCGGCATGAGGTACTGGCATTAGATGCGAATGTGTTGGGGCTGTCTTTTGACGCAGCGCGGCGGCGTATTGAGGACATCAAACCGCAAGCCATTTTCCTCCTGACCGGCGCGGCCAGCTGGCGGAACGATTTCGCTTTCATGGACAGCCTGAATGTTCCTCCATCCATGCCGGTTGTCGCCACGGGGGACCTGATGCTCTCCAAGGGGGCCGAGTACCTGGAGCGAACATCCTGGCTGACAGCGGTCTTGCAGGATTTCACCGTCGATACCGTTGCGACTTACCTGGACCTGTGGGACCCGGAACGGCGCGGTCCGCACAATGATGTCGAATTGCCTCACTTGCAGTATCGTGCGGGCGATGGAATCCACGAGGGTCCACGGCCACGAGAGAGCACCTTCGCGCTGCCGCTTCCACGTGTCGATCTGTTCCCGATGAACCGATATCGCATCCCGCACGGCAAGAACCGTCATTTCTGGTCCACGCTGACGGATTTCGGATGCCCGTTCCATTGCAGTTTCTGTGTGAGCGGGACGCTTCCTTACAAAACGCGGGATCCGGATAACGTCATGCGCGAGCTTCGTTATGCCCGCGACCTGGGATACCGGGAACTATGGGTGAAGGATGTCACCTTTGGGGTGAACCGAAAACACTCGCAGGCGTTCCTGCATCTGTTGGAGAAGGAGAATCTCGGATTCTCCTGGGTGGCGCTGTCGCGTGTGGACGTGGTAAACGAGGAATTGCTGGCGCGTATGGCGCGGACGGGATGCCACACCATTCAGCTCGGGGTGGAATCGGCGGATGAGTCCATCCTGCAAACCATTGAGAAGCAGATCAGTCCCCAGCGGGTGAAACAAATTTTCGCACTCTGTCGGAGGTTGCGGATACGGACATTGGCGCACTTCATTATCGGCCTGCCGGGAGAGACCGAGGACAGCGCACGGCGGACGATTGAGTTTGCCAAGGAATTGGAGCCGGATTTCGCCTCTTTCAATATCGCCACTCCCAAGGTGGGAACGCCCCTGCGAGCAGAGGCCATTGAGAAAGGCTGGACAGATGCCGAGGTGGATACACTGGATAACTCCACCGCGTTTCCATCCATGGAGATCGGAACGCTTTCCTCGCAGCGGGTCTGGGAGTTGCGGAACCAGGCGATCCGTGAGTTTCACCTGCGACCACAATACCTGGTGCGCAAGACGTTGGGCGTGCGTTCCGTGTGGGAGTTGTCTCGGTCAATCCAAAACGCAATGGCCCTTCTGCGGTCCACACGCGGGACACCCAAGGGGGGGGAATCCCTGTGAGCAGTGTTGCTTACAACGACAGGAAGACTGTCGTTCGGAACGCAGGAGCATTGTCATTCCGAACGAATGTGAGGAATCTCAACTAAAGAATATACTCCCCCGGCTTGTAGAAATCCGGATGTGCCTGAACGAATTCAATGGTCCGCTTCAGCCCTTCATCCAGCGACACCATTGGCTCCCAGCCCAACAGGCTACGCGCTTTGGTGTTGTCGCTGACCAGCTGATGCACCTCGCTTTTT
>JAKPYU010000038.1 GCA_029568995.1 Candidatus Omnitrophota bacterium
GTCACGATCACCCGGTGACGGCCGTCGATGGAAATCGGTGTCTTGCGCAAGAAATATCCCAGATCCAGCACGGGAACGACCTTTTCATGGTCGTTAAACACACCCCGGATCGCCGGATGCACTTCGGGAACCGTGCGGAATCCCCGCATCTCGGAGAGCACATGATTCACCTTGAGGATATTGATGCCGTATTTCTCTCCCGCACAGGAATACTCCAGCACTTTCAATTCATTGGAACCGGTCTTGAGATAGGTGTCTGTGTGGGTATCGGCATACTCGGCCATGGGAACCTCCTCAGAGCCTGGGTAATTCGAACCAGAAGACGGCTTCCGATTGATCCGACCGCATTGCACCGATGCGCCCGTGATGCGCCTCAATCGCCATGCGGCTGAATCTCAGCCCCAATCCCGACCCACATTGCCCGCGCAGTCGACGCAACTCCACCTGCCGATGAATATCAAAAACCTCGTCGAGATCGACGGAAAGAACCAGATCCAGTGGATTGACCACTTCCAGGCGAACAAAATCGTCTCGACTCAGGATACGAATATCGATGACGGCATTCAACGGGGCACTGCGAATCGCGTTGACCAGGAAATTATCGATCACCCGCTCAATCAGCGCCTCATCGCAGGGGATTTGGCTCGGGACGGACTCAGCCACATGGACCCTTGCCTGAAGGCTCTTGTCTTCCGTCAGAGGTTCCACAACGCGGAGACACCTGATAACAATTTCCGAGATGTCTTTCGGTTGAAGGTCCACTTTCAGCCCGGTCTCCCAACTTCGGGCCTGGTCCAGTAGATCCTCCAATATCCGGGTTGCACGCTGGATGGCCAGCTGGGACGAGTCCAGCAGTTTCTTATGCCGGGGATTATCAGGATCATGCTTCCCCTCATCGACTCGATCCAGAAATCGCTTGACAACCGCCAACGGCGTCTCCAGGTCATGAAGCAACAGGGACACCAATTGAATATCCGGTCGATTCTCAGGAACCTGCTCATCAGCCATTTCGAGTTCTTCCGTGTTTCGGAGTCGTAGGGGCAGTTCACGAACTGCCCCCTTTCAGCTACTTTAGGAATTCCCTTAACCGAATGATCTCTTTTACAATCCGTGTTCGGTAGCCCAGCAGCAATTGGTAATCGAGTTCATAATCCCGCGTCTGACGGGTGATCTCATCAATCGTGCCGATTTGCCATCCGATCACGTCATGAATGGCCTGGTCGATCACGGCTTGCGCCTTGTCCGCCTCATCGTCGCGCCCGGCCCCACGTACCCGGTCGATTTCTCTTTGCAGAATCCGGAACGCACGATAGTCCTCCACCCCATCCCGTTCGGCTTCCCAGCGTCTTGACGGCACAACGTCCAGGTCCGTCTGATATACCGAAGACCAATCCCCCGCCGGGGCGAGCCACCAGTCATCCAGAGACTTGTAGACGAACTTCCCCCCACCTTCCGCACCGAAATACCAGGCATACCAGGGGTACGCTCGATTATACCCCAACGGAAGAAAATTCTTCGCCGGATTGGATGCCTCATAAAACCAGAATCGCTTTGCATGTTCCCGAAACCATTTTACCAATTCCGGGTCCCGTTTCAGCGTATTCACTTCCGGCTGCCAGATATCAATGAGGTCCCTGAACTCCTCAAGATACTCGACCCGCACCAGCCCTGCCGGATT
>JAKPYU010000052.1 GCA_029568995.1 Candidatus Omnitrophota bacterium
AGTGTGGACTGCAGTTCGTCTTCGCACTCGCGCAACGTATCGCCAAAGGCAATCACCCCTTTGCATTGTGGAATCCGCCCGGAAAACGTGGTGTCCTCCAATTTGTCGTATTCGGCACCGGACAAGAGAGTCTCAATGTACCCTGTGAGAATAGACTTTTGCATTAAATGTTCCTTTCCTGTGCCTTCCGTTGTTCAAAACGTTTTCCCCGATGTCCGTATTATACGTCCTTCTTGCGCGGGCCGTCAATCAGGGAGTTCTGCCGCAGGGAATCTCTTGTGATATGCTAAATAAGAACCCGCATCTGTCTCGAAAATGTGGAAGCCGGGAGGATCTTTCTCCAGGAAATTCGGGCACCTATCAAGGTTTGAGCGGATTGGACGATATGCCGATATAGGGATTGAATAGACGGAAGCGGTATGGCACTCGCCTTCTTTGCGGTTGAGACGAGTTACTCTATGTTGTGGTTCTCAAGGAAGGATGGCTCCATGTCCGGTGTTTCATTCCGGATTGCCGGGATTCTGGTCGGCCTGCTTCTGGGCGTTTCTGCCGAGGCGCAGGTGATTGAA
Source organism: Candidatus Omnitrophota bacterium (assembly GCA_029568995.1). Lineage (GTDB taxonomy): Bacteria > Hinthialibacterota > Hinthialibacteria > Hinthialibacterales > JAKPRU01 > JAKPRU01. Next base: position 570 of record JAKPYU010000052.1, read on the forward strand.
ACCATTGTCGGGACTGGAGTTAGGTCCTTTGGCGGCGATGGGGTCCCGCCCACGCTGTCCGGCCTCAGCTATCCTGCCGGAATTGCATTCGACGCCACCGGAAGGCTTCTGATCGCCGATACCGAAAACCACCGTATCCGCTACGTCGCAAATAACCTGATCGGAACCATGATCGGAACCGGCGTGGCAGGCTGGTCCGACAGCGCGACACTGGCCCTGGAGGTCCCCATCCATTCGCCGATAGATGTCCTCCCTCTGAACAACGGCTCCGTGGTGTTCAGCGATTCCGGGAACCACCGGATTCGAATCATGAGCGCATCCGGCATTGTCAGTACCCTGGTGGGGGATGGAACTCCGGCGGTCGCGGGAGACGGGCAGTGCGGAACCCAGGCGAGTGTGCTTCGTCCGGTCGGCCTGGTCACGGACGCGACCGGCAACCTGTTCTGGGCGGAGGAACACCGGGTTCGTGTCCTGGAAAACAATATCGTTCGAACCATCGCTGGAACCGGGGTGGCCGGATATGCCGGGGACGGCAGCCCCGCCCTCGAAGCGCAGTTCAACACGATCAGCGACCTGGCCGTCCGGCCTGGCGGCGGTATCTTTGTCGCCGATACCGGCAATCATCGGGTCCGGCTGATCAGCCCGAGCTGGAGCCTGGTGAGCACTTATGCAGGTAACGGGGTCAAAGGCGATACGGTGGGCAGTGTGACCGCGACCATCGCCATGCTGGATACCCCCGTCGCGCTTGTCCACGATCACTTAAACCAGTTGATCATCGCCAACGAGGGAACCCGGCTGCTGGTCCGTATTCGCCACGATGGCCTGACAACCCGGTATCTTGTAACCGACAATATGAATCAGCCTTTTGTTGCCGCCGGTTTGACGAGAGACAGCACCGGCGACACCTATTATTCCCAGGAGTTTTCCTACGTCACTGTCTATAACGGGGCAACCGGAACTCCGACCCCTCATGAGTCGCCGTTCGCGGGAATCGGGATTGCCTCGTACGGTGGCGATGGAGTACCGGCGGGCCTGACTTTCCTCGCAACACCGTCTTTCCTGGTGTTCGATCCGACTGGCCAATTGGTGTTCAGCGACACCGGGGCTAACCGTGTCAGACGGATCGACTCATCCGGGATTGTCCGGACCATCGCCGGGAATGGACTGGCATCCGGCAGTGTCTCGGACGGTTCCTATGCAATAAACATCCCGGTTTCATCCCCGATGGGCCTGGGCTATGACGCCACCGGCAACCTGTATGTCGCCGAGAACGGCAGGCATGTGATTCGCCGATTCACACCCGGACCCAATTCCATGGCCTACCGGGCCGTGGGGAGCGGAACACAGGGATATGCCACCGGCACGGCGCTCACCGCCTATCTCAACAGCCCCGCCGGACTGGCAGTCAGCAGCACGGGTGTCCTGGTGTTCGCCGACCAGATGAATCATCGCCTTCGGTCCGCCGAACCGACCGGCTCCATTGCAGACCTTGTCGGGAACGGCAACGCCACTTTTACAGGCGACTGGGGACCGGGCACACTAGCCACGCTCAACACACCGACCGGTGTGTTCCGCGATTCCTCCGGCAGGACACTGATTGCCGACACGCTGAACAACCGAGTCCGCGCGCTTTCGCCCGGCGGGATTATCACCACGCTTGCCGGAACCGGTTCGTCGGGTTATTCGAGTGACGGTATCCTGGCGGTATCGGCATCGGTGAAGGCTCCCAGCCACGCGATCAGCGATGCCTCCGGGAATATCTACATCGCCGATACCCAGAACCACCGCATTCGCAAGATCTCGACCGATGGCAGGATTTCGACCATTGCGGGAACCGGCGTGCAGGGATACAACGGCGATGGGGACCAGGCGATTTTCTCGCGTCTGAATCAGCCGTTCGGCCTTCTGATTGATGCCACCGGCGACCTGCTGATTGTGGACCGGGGCAACGGAAGAATCCGAAAAATTGATTTCGCCCACCTGGACCCGCTGCTGGTGAATCCCCCGTCGAACAAGTCGGCGAACTCGCCGGGAAGTGTGACGCTTACGGTATTGGACAGCGGCAACGGCACGGTTGTTCCGGGGAGGATCAAACAGGGAGGACAGGTCCGCGCGGAGTTTCGGCTATTTGACCGGAGTGCGTCCAGCGCGCCGGTGGTGGTGTCGGCCAGTTGGAACCGGTTCGCCGGGAGCCTTGTGCCCGGCTCAGTTCTTGTGGCGGGCAATCCGACAGCGTCTACGGTGACCGCAACCGGGATTGAGCTCAACGTCGAGGACCGTTCGCTGAGCGATATTTCGTGTGTGTTCCAGGTGGGCAGTGCGCCGAGCACTCCCTTTGAGCTGGGGGCGGTTGTGATTGTGGACGCAACCGATCAGGGCGCCGATTTCCGCAGTATTACCAGTAACGATCCGGGCAACCTGTTCTGGAGCGGCGCGGCGGAAGCCGGTGTTGTATCGACCACGGTGGAGATCGACAACACCGCACCGGCGGTTCTTGCCTCGCAGACTCTCGTTTCCCGTGATAGCGGTGCGACCTATCAGGCCCTTACATTTCCATCGCTGAACAGCGGGGATATTCTGCGCATTACGGCCTCCATGAGAAGCGACACCATTGCGCAGTTAAGCCACGATCTGGTGGAGCAATTCAACAGCGGAACGATACGTTTTGAGAACATTTCCAGCAGCACCTCGCTGGTGCAGGCGGGAAGCGCGGGGAGTTCCCTGTTCAGCGCCACGGTATCGGCCCGTGTTACCGCAACCGCGTTTCCGATCACTCCCAAGAAGATTCACCTGACCTTTACGGATGAAGTCGGCAATCAGACCGAGACACAGGTTGCCGAGCTTGGAGTCAAGACAGCGGGACCATCGCTGATTACCAGTGACCTGATTGTCAACGGCAGCATCGCGCCGGTGGGGGCTTACCTGGCCGGTCCGGACAGCGGCCCGAACAGTATGGCTGAGGTATCGGAAGGGGATGAGATTCAGTTGGTGGCCACATTCGGGAGTTTCAACAGCACGGGCCTGGAACGGCTGACCGCAGACTTTTCGCCTATTTATCCGCCCTCCTTGTGGCCGTCTGTGAGCGAACTGGTTCCCTCGGCGACCAGCCAGGCCGGCTCGGTTCTATCGGCGACGTGGACTTTTTCGACCGTGAACCTGGGAGCGGGTGTCATTTCGCAAGTGACCTTTGCGAATCTTCAGAGCATCGGGAAAACCATGATCCCGCTCTCTCCCGCCGGGCTGCCGCCCGGAGTGACCCCCACTGCCCTGCCGGGTGTGCCGGGGACGCCGAAACTGACGGTCCAGGCGGGGGCGATCCCATCCGCCGCAACCCGGATCTGCATCAGCCTGCTCGATGCGGATTCCGCTTTTCCGTTGATCCCAATCGATACCAACGAGTTCACGGTAGACAGCCAGCCACCCGAAGCAGCGGTGTACCTGGACTCCAATCCGCCATTGCGGATTGTGCAGGGCGCTCTGGCGGGCGTTCCGCAGCGGGTAAGGGGCGGCGATGTTCTGACCTACCGGGTGGAATTCACGAACCCGCTGATCGCCCGGACTGGAAACGACTACCTCGCAGCAGGGACCTCACCGCAGAGCATTACCGCCGACCTGAGCAGCGTCGGCGGCCCGGCGGCGAGCGCCGTTGCCCCCGTGATTGTCTACAGTACGCCGCAGGCCGGCCTGCCCACAATCCATACGGCGCAATTCAATGTCACGGTATCCGACCAACTCGGTACAACGGAACAGACTTCCAGGCAGCCGGTGGGATATACCTTCTCCCTGTGGGATGATGTTGGTAATGCGCTCTCGGTTATTTCCCCCGCGACAGAAATTGCAGTAGACAATCACCCGCCAACAGTGAGTGTTGGCGCGGTGAATGTGTATCTCGCCTCCGGGACCGCAACCCGCCCCGATGGCGGAGCCATCCAGATCGGGCAAAGCATCCCTACACAGTCTCTACTGTTCCCCAACACGGCGATTCGCATTACCGGCACGAATATCTGGGACCCGATTGACGATACGCTGGCGTTTCTGGCTCGGCCCGATGCCATGCGGGTGTTCTTCAGCGATGGTGTGGGCGGATCCTACGAGCTGACGGATGCCTCCAGCTCCTCGCAGAATGTGTTCCCTACGTTTGTTCTCACCATGCCGTCTGCCGAGCAATTGCGGACCACGGAGAGTTTTTCTATTGTGGTTGCCGCGTCGGATGCGCTGGGGAATTGCCACCAGGGCATCCCGTCCCCACGGTTCCGCATAAACGGCGCGCCGGAGATGACATTGGATGTCTACGGCCCAGGGGGGACTCTTCTTGCCCAGGATGCCGCCGGGAGAACTGTGACCATTCCTGCGGGGAAGAACAGTCGCGTTCATGTTTCCGGTCACGATCTCGACACAATTACCACGATTGGTTTCGATGTCTCCCCGCCGGGCCGGTTCGATACGCAACCGACATACAGTTCACTCGGAACGATGAACGCCACGGGTGAATTGAGCATTTCGCCCGTGGTCGGGGACTTTCTCGGTCCAGGGCATGTGATTGTCTCCGTGACCGATTCCGCCGGTCAGTGCTCAACTGAGCGTATCACGCTGCTGGTGAATCAGCCACCGGCGATCACAAGTATTGTCTCTCGCATCTATGCGGGCCAGACGCTTGCGGGGACCGGCGAGGCGATGATCGATCCGCCGGTCATCTCGGAAGATCAGCGGTTGACCCTGACCATTGCGGGCAACGATCCGAATTTTGACAACCATCTCACACTCTCCGCTACCGGCGCAGTGTTTTCCCTGCCCGGTCTGGCGACAGCGGCAGTAGATGGGCACTCCGGGATTCCGCCCGGCAGCCCACCGATTGTCGTGGGACCGCAAATGGGCCAATTCACGGCGGTGTTTGAACTGGGGCCGACTCTCCGCACGGTGTCTCCGCTGATCCAGCAGGTCAGCCGGGAGATTCAATTGACGCTGAGCGATGGGGAACTGTCGGATACGTTGTCTCTGCCGATCACCGTAGAGCACAAGTGCACGACCCCCCAACTCAGCATCTCGGCGATGCGCCTGGACGGAGTTGCGATTCCCATCAATCCAACCGTGCAGGTTCCCGAGAATTCTCTTTTGACAGTGAATCTCACCGGTTCGGATGTGTCCGGCGAAGTTGTGAGTATGACGCAGACGCTCGGAACCGGCTTTGCGACGTTTATCACCACGCCTGGAACGGATTCCGCGCAGGGTACGTTCACTTTCCGACCGGGCTGGTTCGATGCGGATCTGCCCGAAGGATATCCGCCCTCGCTGTATAACTCGCCGGTCGATCCGTCGTCTTTCCAGTTTGCAGCCTGGAATGAAAGCGGCGGAGTGATCTCCACGGGATTTCAGGTGGATATTGTCAATAAGCCGCAGGCTCCCAGTCTTGTCGCTTCCGCGACGCTCAGTGGGCGCGCCATTCCGCCGGACTCCGCTACGCGCGCCGTTGTTGTGGGGCAGGACGTGGTGATTCGAGCTGAAGCGGTCGATTCAGACCGGGATATTGTCCTGATCGAGTTCAACGCGCCTCCTTCGGCGGTCGTTCGCCAGATACACAGCGGATTCGGTTCGGCTACCTCGGAGTTGACTCTGACATTCGATGAGACATTCCCGGTCGGTTCCTCTGTCCGGATCGGAGTCCGCGCCCGGGATCAGTCGCTCGGCAGTCCATGGACCTATTACAATTTTCAGGTTGTTGAATTGTCCGACCGTTTATCGTTCCTTTTGCCGTTCCGGGGAGTCCTGAGCAGCGCAACCGGCGCGGCATTTGTGAACGCGGCCACGGAAATCACGATTCGGGAAACCGACTACCTGGACCTGATTATCCGCACATCGAATCTCGGCCCCGGCGAAACAGTAACCGTGGCCGCTCAAGGCACGGCGCTGAGCGACGCGCGGCTGACCTCGGCTACATTTGCCGATATGTCCATCGCGGCGGGGCACTCGCTTCCGTTTGTTATCAGTGCCAGCGGTCAGGTCAACACGAATTTCCGTATCCGGCCCGGACTTCATGCGATCCCTGCAAGTGCAACCGCGCAGACAGCGACGCTCGAACTGCAGATGACCGACGGCATTCTGTGGCAGTACCATGACATGCGTGTCATTATCGAAAATGTCCCCACAACACCGCAGCTGACACTTAAGGATTTACGGATCGATGGTGCGGTCATTCCGGTCACGCAGACTATTCAAATAGAAGAGAATTCCCTGTTGACCGCATTGGTGGAGGTGACTGACGCCGGTGCGGAATCCGTCGGGTTGACGGCAACCGGATTGCCCCAGGGAGCGGTGTTTGTCGCTTCCTCCGGTGTGCCGCCGGTGACAGCAACGCTGGAGTACCGCCCGCCGCTGGGCGCGTTCACGTCGTCGCCGTATTCCATTGTGTTTAACGCGACTAACAACGGAGGCGTGATTGCGCAAATGCCGCTCACGGTCACCGTTCGTCAGCGATATCACCCGCCGGATTTGCAGGTGGGTCTTGCCATTAACGAAGCCACCGCTCCCATAACGGAGCCGATTTCATTGGACACACTGCAATTGCTGAACCTGGTATTCTCCGGTCTCGATGCCGATCCCGGCGACATGCTGGTTCTGTCCGTTTCGGGAACAGTTTTCGCTGCAACGGATCTGGAGCGTATCGAGTTTATGGGGCAATCCGTGCAACCGGGGATCCCGCTTCCAGTTCGCCTGGAAGGTGCCGAACCGGCGGGTGGTCTGTTGGTCTATCCGGGGATTTCGGCGAATCTTCCGGGACAGCCCGCCAAGGAATACACACTGGACCTCCTGGTTTCGGACGGAATTTTCGAGGTTTCAAGAACACTTACGGTTTCGGTTATCGCCACTCACGCGCCGCCGATTGTGAGGCTGACAGCGGCTTATGTAGATGGTGTCTCTGTGCCGCTGAGCAACGACCTGACGGTTTCAGAGGGACATGTCCTGACCGGAACTGTGATCGCCTTCGACCCGACGGGGTTGCCTCTCACGCTTGCTGTGCAGGAAGCGAAAGGACTGGCGCAGATTCAATCGAGTACCACGGTGGGTTACGCCACGTCAGAGTTTCGTGTTGCCCCCGGCCCGATTCAATCGGCTTCTTCCCCATTGGCGGTGGTGTTTACCGCCAGGAATCAACGGTCCGAGACTACCGAACTGACGCTGAACATAGATATCCGCGATGTGGATTTCCCTGCACAGGCGGCCATGGAGGTCTATATAGACGGCCATCTTCAAAGTATGACAACCATCCATTCGGTAACCGCCGGGCACAGCGTGGCGGCCATCGGGTATGCCTGGGACCCGGATGAACAATCGGTCCTGTTGAATGTAGCCAATTCGCCGCCGGGAAGTGTTTATCAACCGCCGCTGGGATTGGACACGAAACTGGGTGCGCAACCGGCTATTGTCAGTGTCACCTTTGTTCCGCAAACCGCCGGGGAAATCCTCTCGGTGACTTTTATTGCAGGGGACAGCCTGTCGGATATTCTTCTCGGAGACACGGCCATTGGCGCGCAGTTCCGTATTCTCAGCGCCAGTGTCCCGCCGACTCTTGAACTGGAGGCTACCGTGCCCGATCCGATCTGGCTTGGGCAGAGTGTGAACCTGGTGGCCTTTGTGGATGACCCGGAGGGCGATCCGGTAACCTTGCTGGCTTATTTCGATGGGAATCCGGTGATCCAGGGGCGGGATGGATTCTCCCTGCTGAGTGGTTTTTATACTCCGGGAACCGTGGGGGGCATTCTGATTTTCCAGCCCGGACATGCGCAGCTCGGCGACCACGTTCTGACCGTTGAAGCAACGGACGGCCAGGCGTCTACCCGAAGAGACATTCCATTGAGCGTGCAAGCGCCGGTCGGGACTCCCACCCCCAGCCCGACGCCGACGCCAACAGCGGTTCCCGATACGATGCTGCTTTCCCAGGGACACGGCGGAACCGGAACCAGCAAGCGACTGCATCGCATCGGGGATTCCTGGCGGCTGGTTTTCTCCAGCGCCTTTCAGGGGCTGACTCGCGCTACCGCAGAGAAGCTGAACACATCGAGAGACCGCGCAGTCAACACGGCCGTGGCGGATATCGACGGCGACGGAGTGAGGGACATCGTTGTCGGATTCGGCCCCGGCGGCATGGGATCGAGCCAGCCCTCGATTCTGGTTGTCTGGCGGACATTCGGCGGTCTGTTCGGGCGGCCCACGTGGATGATTTCCAAGGGAGTGTTCTCTCCCATTTCCTCAAATCCGAAATATCAGAATCCCCATGGTGCGCTGAATGTAGCTGCCGGGAACTTTGTGGGGTACGGCCTGCCGATGATTGCCGCTGCCCAGGGTCCCGGGGGCAGCCACCAGATCCGTATCCTGCGGTATAATCCGAATCCCGCGCCGGGAGGAATGCTGGAACTGCTCGGCACAATCCGTGGTTTGCACGAGGAGGCGCTCTGGGGGAATGGATCGGGTGGTGTGGCCGTTGCAGCAGGAGATGTCAATCGGGACAGCCTGGATGAACTGGTGGTCGGGCAGATGAACGGCGAGGGGGCAACCACGCTGTTCCAGGTGCTTCTGCTGAAATGGGACGCAGATATCGGCCAGGTGGTTCTTGACAACTATACTCCGTCTGTGGAGGCGTTCCCCATCCAGCAGCAGGGGCTGGGCGGTGTGAATCTGACCGTTGGAGATATCGACGAGGACGGTCAGAATGAGATCCTTGTCGCCACTGCCGGATATACGGATGAGGGAGCAAAGAACTTCGTTCGCGCATTCCGTGCGGAACTGAACCTGGATGGCTCCATCCGCGAGATTGTGCCGATTACCCGGCCGGTGCAGGTGTTCGGCGCGGTGCAGAATCCATCGGGCGGGATCGACATTGCGGCAGGGAATCTCGACTCGGATTGGGCGGATGAGGTCCTGGTCGGAACCCAGGCCATTTTGAATCTTGATCTTGAAACCGGCGGGGTTACGTTCGATAACGTTCCCCCCCGTGACCTGGTGAAAGGCATCAATTTCCTCTTCGACCAGAACGGCGAATTCACCGGCATTTCCGATGCACGAAGCCCCTTCACGCCATACGATGGCGTGAATCTGCCGACATCCGGTGCGGTGAATGTGGAGTTTTATCCGGTGGAGTGAGAAACCGGGCAAGGCAACAAAACGGTCAAAGCGATGGTCTTGAAGATCTGATTCATATGGACGTTGCACAGAATCAATGATTCGAATATAATCAGCTTACCTGACCGAACAAGGTCAATAGTTGGTTTCAGTTGTCAGATATTTGCAGCAGCCAGAGGAAGACGAGAATAGGTGCTTCGTGGAAATCAGATTCTCTCGCCATGCGAAACGAAGAGCCAAACTCTATAGAATTCCTGAGTCGGAAATTCTGAGGATTTTGTATGAAAGGCATTTCGTCCAGGGAAATCAATGTATTATTGAAGAGATTGAAGGGTTCATTTATCCGATTAAGATCGTTGTTGCGGTAGAGAAAGAGATCATGACGGTCATAACCAATTATCCTCTGAGGAAAGGGAGAATCGCATGAAAGTGTACTATGATGACGAAGTAGATGCCCTTTATCTGGAACTCGGAGAGGAGACCCCGGATGGGGTCATTGAAATTTCGGAAGGTGTCAATCTCGATACTACTTCCGAAGAAAGAATCGTAGGCGTGGAAATCCTGAACGCCTCGAAGAAGATCGATCTGAAAACGGTTCTTTCATACAATCTTGAATTCCACAAGGATCTGCCGGTTCAAAAGACAGCATAGATTGAAAGACTTCATTTTCTGCCGCCGCGTATTGTCCCAACGAACGTGAAGATTTTACACAATTGTGGTTCTTACTCCGTCACGCTGTACAAATCCGCTTTGCACATGATATAGAGTGTCCCGTCGGGGATACAGGCGATTACATCAATCGCATCCGGAGCCTCGCAGATGGTCTCCATGCGATTGGTAGACGGATCGAGCCGCACCAGATCTTTACCGCAACCGAAAAATAACTTGCCGTCCCGGACAACCATCCGAGAGGTAGAAATAGGCTTGTCCATTGGAATTGAGGCGGAGAACTTGTTGGATTTCCGGTCATAGATCATTAGTTTTTCACCGAGATTCACGTAGACTTTCCCGGTGCCGGGTAACACGGCAATCGGACCGACGTCCCGTTTCTGGTCGAAGGCTTCCTGGAACACAACCTTTTTCTCTTGCAAATCCCAGACGCCGAAATGAACAGGCGGATCGCCATTCGGCAGGCCATTCGCGGAAAGGGATGTTCCGAAGTAGATAGATTTCTCGTCCAGGTCCATGGATTCAATCGCCTGTTCCGTAACCGGATTGGGCCAGATTTCAGTCTCGCCGGTTTCCGTGTTGGTCTTGGCGATACAGCCGCCACGAGTGCCGTATTTGGCCACCCAGCCGGAGTAGAGAAATCCATCCGATCCGCAGATGATTCCACCGGTGGGTCGGATGTACTCGGGACCGACAGAGGCTAACGGTTTCGGATTGATATGGTTGCGCTGATCCCACGGCATGGTGGGATCGTACACAGTAATATCTCCGCCGGAATACGAGGCGGCATACACCTTGCCGTCCTTGAACGCGACATCGTAGACCTCGCCGCCGTTATCGCAGATCACGCCGGTATTGGTGAATTCTTTTTTTGCGGTGTCATACCAGAACAGGGTTTGCCCGAAATGCGGACCGCCCCAGAGTTGCCCCTGCACATCCGCTTCCAGGAAAAGCGAGGGCCGTCCGCGTGACTCCACGGGGATAGGCCGGATTTCCGCCTCTTCCGCGCCCGGCTTGATTACGAAATAATCCTGGCCGCTGACGCCCAATAGCGTGCCGTCTTTGGCGACACCATACAGCCGTCCCGGAAGTTTGGCCTTGCTGAGTAACTGGGGTTCCCGGTCTTTCATTGGAACCAACCGGTATATCGCGTCTTCCCGTCCCAGAATCAGAGAATCTTTGAACGGCATGGTGGAAATAAGTCCCCATCCTTCCTGGCGGCAAATAGGAAATATCCAGGGAGGAAGTCGACTGTCCGTGGGATCGTCTTCAGCCCTCCAGAGATCAGCTCCTTTCCAGTACCGCAGTCCCTGATTCGGGATGGAAGCAATGAGGAAGTCATCAGGGGGACAAGGGACACAAACTGCCATGCCGATTTCTTCGCCTTCTTTGAGACCGCGCAGCGGGCCGAAGGTTTTCGTGGCGGGATCGAAAACCAGCGTGGCGGGTTTGTCCATGTAGAACGAACAAACGATTTTGCCGCCTGGGGCCGGATAGACATGACGGAGATACAGATTCGGTGGAGCCGGTGCACCGCAGTCCTCCACCTCGTAGGTCTCCAGGTCCAGCGCGCCCAGTTTGCCTCCGGGATACGTGCCGCCGTATACCCGCCCATCGCCGCCGAGCGCCAGGTTCCAGATGTACTTTTCACCCGGAAAATCCGCAACCTTGATGAAGGCTTTCTTGTTCAGGTCGAACACCATAAACACGCCGTCATAGAAGGTCCCGACGACAATTCGGTCTCCGGGGACCTCCAGGAGCGCCCAGGACCCTGCGCCTGCCGGTGCCGGGAACATCTCGCCGGTGTTGTTTGCATAGTCGATATAGAGCAGCTCGCAGCCCTGCGTTTCATTGTCGTTGGCGAGAACAAACCGTTCGCGTCCATCCTGCCGGTCTGTGACCACAATCCCCGCCAGGATCTGTTTCGCGCGGCAGGGCTGTCCCAGAGGTTCCAGCGATGCGCCATAAACACCGGAGGAAATCAAACCGAGGTAAACACCGATCCATGCGAATGCAAGACGACGAAACATGGCAGTTTCCTTTTCTTTTGGCTGAGGCGTTCCGGGCTTGTCCGGTCAAGAGCATACACCCTCAAGGTCTCGCGTGCTATGATCCGATTTCATATCGGGGAAGGGCACACGGGTCTCTCGTACAGGGCCTGGAGAAGGAAATCCTGCTTGATGAAACTGCACACAAAAATCCTCTTGAGTCTGTTGGCGGCGATATTGTTCGGTGGGATGATCCGGCTGTTGGGCGCTGAGGATTTCGCCTCGGCCTGGCTTACGCCGACGTTGGGGCTATGCGCCGAGGTTTTCCTTCGTCTTCTTTCCATGATTGTCATTCCGGTGGTGGTCAGTTCGCTGATATGCGGCATTGTCGGTGAGGGCAAGGCCGGGACTCTGGGACGACTGGGCATCCGAACGGTTGCGTTTTATCTGATCAGCTCCCTGCTTGCCATTCTTGTGGGATTTTGCTTTGTGAATATCGTCCAACCGGGGATCGGGGCGGATCTCTCTCTTCAGCAAGCATCCGGGGAATCCGTCGGCGAGCCGGAATCCTGGACCGAGCTGCTGATTCGAATCATCCCCAGTAACTTCGTCAGCGCGATGGCGCAGGGCGATATGATTGCGGTGATTTTCTTCACGGTTTGTTTCTCCGCATTCGCTCTGACGGTTCGAGAGGAATCGCGTCTGAGAATCGTCCATTTCTTTCAGGCGGTTTTGGATGTGGTCATGTCGATGACTCTGTTCATTATCGGCCTGGCTCCCTATGGGGTGTTCTGCCTGGTGACAAACCTGATTATCGAGACCGGATTTGCGGCGTTTGCGCCCCTGGCAAAGTATTTCGTCACGGTGCTGTTGGCATTAACCGTCCATTTCACGCTGGTTCTGCCGTTGTTGATGAGAGGTCTGACGGGGCTATCGCCCGTGAAACTGTTCTCGGCGATGTCGCCTGCGTTGCTGACGGCGTTCTCGACGGCTTCAAGCAATGCGACTCTTCCGCTCACCATGGCCTGTGCCGAGCGGCGCGCCGGAGTCGGGAAACGGGTGAGCAGTTTCGTTCTGCCCCTGGGGGCGACCGTGAATATGGACGGCACAGCGTTGTATGAATGCGTGGCTGCGATCTTTGTCGCGCAGGTATTGGGGGTAGAACTGAGCGCGGTCAAGCAGTTCACGATTATTTTCACCGCGCTGTTGGTCTCCGTGGGGGCGGCGGGAATCCCTCATGCGGGGCTGGTGATGATGGTGATCATTTTCAAGGCGGTGGGATTGCCGCTGGAGGCGACCGGGATGATCTGGGCGGTGGATCGTTTCCTGGATATGGGGCGCACCATGACCAATGTCTGGAGCGACTGTGTCTGCATGGCCATCGCGGCACATTATGAATCAGACATCGATCGCGATATATTATATGGCAAGAACGTGGAGGTGACCCTGGAAGGGAAATCCTCCCTGTGATCGGCCATGAAAACCTCCCAACGCCGGGTTCGTCCTTCCAAGCCGACAGGCAAGCGTCCCGCCTCGCGCAAACAAAAGCGCTCCACGATTCCCCGTCAACCTTTACGGTCCTATCTGATTCTGACGGCGATCATCCTGTTCTGGGTGGGTTTGGCGGTTCTGTGGCAGATCCTCCGCCGGATGTTTCCGGTGGTGTCGCTGGAGGCCGAAACAGAGGACGGAACACCCGTACCCACAAAAACTCCCTTTCCGAGTCTGATCTTTCCCGATTTTCGAAAGAAAGAAACTCCGAGTGTGTATGAGGAATAAGGAGTCCGATGTCCCAACAGGACCCGGATGGAATCAAGTTCCTCTCCCCCATGACCGGCCATCGCCCTGCGACGCCACGGGAGCAGGGGCGTTTTGCCCCCGATAGCGCCTTATCCTCTCTCCCACGATTGGATATCATCCTGAGAATGTCGAAGGGGGAGACCCAGAGTGGGCTAAAATGCTGCACGTTTTTGTCGTGCCCACCCTGATCTCCCCCGTTCTTTGAGTGCGCGGTATCAATGGCTTGGCAGCATCACTGTCAAACACCGAGCCGGTAATAGACACACATCACCGTCATTCCGGCGGAAGCCGGAAGCCAGGCTTCGCGGCTCATGATTTATTCCTTGGATTCCGAAGGCTTCTTCAGTTGCGGCAGAAGCCAGAAATCCTTGTTCTTTTCCCACCACGCAAGATAGAAATCCTTCTTGGACGTCTTTTCCCCTTCCAATTTCGCGAATGCCTCATTCGGTTTGTTGTCGGTCCAGTAGTCGATGGCATCCATCAGTTCTGTTTCCCCGTTGCGCAAGTGCTCAATGGCGTGGGGTAGAGCAGCAATACCGAGAAAAAGGAAATCGCGACGTGCCTTTTCCTTGTTGTCGGGAGCATTCTTCCACTCACGATACACCGTCTCGAATTTCGCTGCGTCGCACTCCAGCTGTTTCTGATATTGAGCAAGGATGGATTCTTTCCCGCGCTCCAGCACGAACATTCTTGTCTTGGTCATGAGGGCGATTGCTATCCTCATACACTCGCTGGTGAACGAGACCCATTCCCGCTCCACAGTTTCGATGAAGAGCGGCAGCGCCGCCGGGCCAAGACCCATGATGGATTGAAAGTCTGGATTATCCATATAATCTAATGGATCTGAAGATAGGCCCACTGGATTTGACTTGTCCACAGGGACATTAATGTACCTGGCCTTCCATTGCGCCAGGCCGTCAGAAAATACTTTCCGCAATTCTTTGTCGGTTTCACAGACGACAGACGTTGCCTCTTGCGCAATGGCAAGATCAAGAGAAATCCCCAGGAATAATACAGCATACACAAAGCAGAGAGTTGAAGCCTTTTGTGCCAAGTTGTGAACGTTCATGTTAGTCCTCCACTTTAAACCAAAGGATACGGTCTCCGTAATTGCTGTTTGGGCCATCCAACCCGTTCTTTTCATGTGTGATCCGGAGGTACTCCCCTAATTTGCTTTCCAGGAGATGGTCCGTTCCGGACGGACCATCCGTGAATTTCCGGGCAAAATGTTTGATGTCATATCCGCCATCAAAACTGGCATCCGGTTTGCCCGAGACATGAATAAACACGTCGGGATCATTGGAAGCACATTCGACGAATCCGTTGCTCGACATATACGCCCTGACATCGAGCATTTCCATCTTTGTGTCTTGATCACCGGCCGATAACATGTTGCCCCATGTGGCAGTTGTATTTGTCACATGATGAGCGGCCCAGTCCGCGCATCTGTAAGTTTCGGTTGCGGAGGCTGTGACCCTGGTTTCCCATATATAGAGGTTATTAGGGAAAAAGTAATACAAAACTGGCCATTGACCACCCTCTCCCATGGTCGGGCGGGAGCCATGGGAGTATTTGTCAGTCGGAGTTGGCGTTGGTGCAGGAGTTGGTGTTGGCGCAATCGTTGGTGTATCCGTCGGAGTCTGCTGACCCGCCGCCTGTACCGATACAACGAATCTTCGCGATGAATCGTCACCGTCGTTCCCTCCAAGGAATAGGAATAGCAGTATGGATGCCACAATCCCAACATAGAATATCATCAACGGCAATGTCTTGCCCAGATCGTTTTCCCGACGTTCCCTGTGATGCGATCCGAGAGGATCGGACTCGTGATCGCTCCTCACAGGTTCGAAAGAGATTTTCGGTTTGTTATCGTTCATTTTCTACTCCTCCATTATCGGCCCAGGATGCGGGTTTGCAGCCGCAAGGCGTCTTGACGTTTGTGCACAAGCGGGACGCGGCCATAGGGCAGCGTCCCCATGCGGTCGAAGGCCTCATCCAGCAGCGTGAGCGCCTTGGCCTTGTCGTTTTTCGCGTCCGCGATCTCCGCCAGGGCCACCAGCACATACACCGCTACGCCGTCATAGGGAGCTTCCTCCAAGATCGCGCGCAGAATTCGCTCCGCACCGTCCGGGTCCTTGTCGTGCCAGGAGACATACAGCCCAATCCCCAGGGCAGTATTCGCACCCGTAATGGTCTGCGGGTAATACTGGTCCATGATCTTCAGGCACAGATCCGCAGACTCCTCCCACCGTCCCCGGAAGGTCAGCCCTT
>JAKPYU010000059.1 GCA_029568995.1 Candidatus Omnitrophota bacterium
AGAACCTCGGCGTCTTCCCGAATGGTCATAGTCGAGGTCAGCATCATCACCAGATCGTATTCCTTCCTGCGAACCTCCTCCTGAATATCCGTCACGGTCATGCGCATGGCGGCGGCATCGAGCAGGTCCGCCTCGTGCCCGTCCTCGCGGATAAAGCAGGTTACCTGCAATTGGGATATCGGGGGGAATTCGATCCCGGCGATCCGCTTGCCCTTGCACCAGCAGCCGTACACAAGATCGCGCGCGACATTCTTGCTGTATTTACTGGGCGGAATGAGTGTCAGCGTTTTCATACGAGTTTTTTCATTCTTATGGAATCACAACATGAAACGAATCCAACAGGGAAAGTATAACAACGGGGCAACAATCCCGCACGGTGCGGATTCAGTCCTTGTCGATATTCCGCGCACGGCCCTGCGCCACGATCAGGTCCGCCAGGAGGCCCATCACACAGGTCATAAATCCCACCACAATCATCATGATATCCCCCTGCTCCAACCCTTTTCGCAGCACCAGCGCATCCCAGAATCCACGGATCATCCCCAGGAGAATCACGGCGAATCCGGCGGGCAGGAAAACCTTGAGCGGGTTGAAATACATGATCATCCGAATCACGGTAAAGAAGTATTTCGAGGTATCTTTGATCGGATGGAACTTGGACTTGCCGATTCGCTTGTGATAGAGCGTTGGAACCCATTTCACCGCATACCCGTTGCACAGGAACGCCAGTGTCATTGTGGTAACACACGAAAATCCATCCGGGATAACCCAGAGGTATTTCAGCATGATATCGCGCTTGAAGGCTTTGAGACCGGTATTCAAATCCGGAATGTGGGTTCCGGACAGGTAGATCGCCAGCCGGCGGATGAACCATTTGGCCGGGACACGCAGGAATTTCAGCGTTCCCTCTTCGGAGGTGCGGGCACCGTTCACCTGGTCGAATTCCGGCATTTCCTTCAGCAGTGCGGGGATGTCGGGTGCATTGTAGGTTCCGTCGCCATCCAGCATGACAATGATTTCGCCGCGTGCCTCCAAAATGCCGGTCTTGCGTGTCGCACCCGACCCGCCGTTGATGGGGCGACGAATCACCGCAATTCCCTTACCGCGCGCGACTTCCACGGTCCGGTCGGCGGAACGGTCGTCCACCACAAGAATCTCATATGTGTGGGGATCGGCTTCCATCGCCGCACGGATATCGTCGATCACTTTCCCGATCGCCTCTTCCTCGTTGTAACATGGAATGACGATGCTGACTTCAGGTCGCTCTTCGCTTTTTCGATCCAGGATTTCCACAGTCTTTAAACACCTTCCATCCGTCTATGTCCGCCGAGCAAGGATACCGAACCAGATCGCTCCACTGAAGAGCAGATTCAACACAAACACCAGCGCGAAAATCAGCGAAAACGCCACCGCCTGTTCCGGCGGGTATCCCCAGAATGCCAGGAACTGCATCAGCGCCAGCTCCTTCGTTCCCAGCCCGGCAACCGAAACAGGGATGGCAGTGACCGCCGTCGATAGCACAAAACAGAACAGGGTCATTGCCGGTCCCATGGGAATCCCCAGCACGCCACGAACCCAGAATACAATCAGATACAGAATCGCCCAGCTCGCCACGGTATGTCCGCAGCACAGCCAGACCAGTCTCCAGTTCCCGAATGATCCATCCTCATGGGCGATCCATGTCCGCAGATACTGGAACCGCCACAAAATCCACCCGCCGATTCCGGAGGCAACCACCACGGCAACAAGTCCATACGCAACCCCAAAATAGCTCGGATATGTGGAATAGAATCCCAGCGTGAACAGCCCCAGGTTCGCCAGGAATGCGATATCCATTCCCCGCTCCACCAGCAGATTCCCCACCGCCCGTTTCATCCCCAATCCCCATTGGGACAGGTGGCGCATCCGGTATGCCTCTCCTAAACGCGCGGGCGTAAGAAAACCGTAGAAATATGCTTCCGAGAAGGCAAAAAATACGTCCCACCAGGTCGGCTCAATCCCTTGAAACCGCAGCAGTACACGCCAGCGATGAACCTTGATCCAGAAAGACACCAGCAGACCTGCCAGCATTCCCAGCATGGTAAGCAGCCCCAGACGCTGATAAATGGAGAGCACCTCGCTCCAGTCGATTTTCCAAATCACGTAAATCACAAAGGGGATACCCGCGAGCCGCAGAAAGCGCCAGATCCACGGGGGAATCGACCGGGTGTGAACGGGAGACTGCGTATTCACAGAAGTCACTTCCCGCTTTCTTTAAGTTGGTCGGGAGTGAAAAACCGGGAGGAGGGGACATGGGGTTCGGAGGCTTTTCGGATCATGCAGGAGACCGCAATCCGTTTCAACAATCTCCCGAACCACGCGAACCGTCCGAGCGTGGTCAAATAAAGCCGAAGCGCCGCCATGCGTAAGGGTGTCATATACATCGCGGTCTAGTCCTCAAGCCCGGCAATGAGATAATCCGTGCCCAGCTGGAAACAATACCGATCATCCATCCAGGAAGGAAGCAACACCGCTCCCGCCCGGCAGCCGTTCCAATGCCGTGTCAGCAGATTCACCTCCCGCATCCGGACCAGCCCGGACGGGTAGAAGAACTGGGTCCGACGGCTGCAAGTCGGATAGTCGAACGTTCCATCATCCCGCAATCGTTTATCCAGAAACGCTATCGCTTTCCGTAATGCGGCGGTAATCGCCTCGCCGGGAACTCTGGCCTTGTACGCAGCCAGCAGGCTGACAGTGAGACTCTGATAACCGACATCACCGCCACCGTATTCCGGGAAAAATCCTTCGGGGTCTTGTAGTTCAAGCAAGCCGCGCATACGTTCCTCTGCTTTCCGCGCGAGAAATTCATCCCCCGAAAGATCGGCGACAGCACGTAGAGCCAGGGCGGATGCAGCCACCTGGTTCCCCACGGCAGGATTGTTGTTCTTACAGAGCCATTCCGCCGTGCGGTGAAAAGCGAGCGCGGGCGGCTTCAGATCCAGAATGCGCACAGTCTCCGCTGCCGCATACGTGGAAAAGGAAGTCGCACAGAACGACCGCTCTCTCGGCCACCATTCGTTGAAACTCCCGTCGCGGTTCTGAATCTGAGACCAGAACCGAACAGCGGCCTCCGCCCACTTCAGAATCATCGGCTCCCCCGCATACCGGTTTCCTTCAAAGCGATTCGCATAGAGAATGGCGAGATAATGCCCGATCTCCTGGGCGCGCGCGTTTGGGAAATCCAGCGCCTTATAGTGCCAATAGTAGCGGTCGAAACAGCCAAATGTGGGCGAGACAGGATCGCGGTCGCCGAGGCCCAAGACACGCTCAGCGATGGCAAGTCCCTGTGTGCGGTAATACAATTGCGCCTCTCGAAGCGACATGCGAGAACCTCTGACGTTCACCGGCGATCATTCAAGCCCGCTACCAATCCCGCCCTGAGTCTTCCAAAGGGCCGATGGGCCGGTCTTTTGACAAGATCAAGAACCGGCCCATCACGGATTTCTCAACGCAACGAGATTGCTCCTAGCTGACAAATCGTGGAAATCAGGCAACATCCAGATCCACACGGAATCGCTGGTTGGATCGCATCATCTTGTTCCAGGTATATTCCCGGCCCGTATAGGCAGCCATTCGGCCCAATATGCAACTCAGGGCGCTATTCGCACCGCTTTCTGCGCTATTGACCGGTTTTCCCGTTATGATACTGTCCACAAATCCCGATACACGACGTTCCTCGACCGTGTCGAACGGATCGCCTTCCCATTTAAAGGCATTGTCCCCGGTGATCTTGTTATTGTCGCTGTAATGAATCTCCAGGACACCTTTGGATCCGTAGACACGCACCGCCACATCGCCCCAGCCTTTCAGGAATTGCGTGGAGGTAAACGAAATCTGAACATCGCTCGGATACGTGTAAAGCACCTGGAAGTGGTCGTAACAATCGCCCAGACCGGTACGGACACGCTGACCACCGTTCCCGATTGCCTTCACCGG
Source organism: Candidatus Omnitrophota bacterium (assembly GCA_029568995.1). Lineage (GTDB taxonomy): Bacteria > Hinthialibacterota > Hinthialibacteria > Hinthialibacterales > JAKPRU01 > JAKPRU01. The sequence continues at coordinate 3,976 of JAKPYU010000059.1, forward strand.
AAGAGCGCCCAGGAACCAGTTCGCCATATCGATGCAGTGGACATTCTGCTCGACAATGATGTCTCCGGAGAGCGCGATATCAAACACCCAGTTCCGCAACCGGGTCTGATCCTTGGATTCGCCGGGCTTGGACCGATCAGTCAATGCGCCCGCATGATAATAGACCTGTCCGCAGACAAATTCCCCGATATCGCCCCGCGCCACACGCTCTGCGGCCTCCTGGTAGATCTTGCTGCTGCGAAGCTGGAACCCGACTTCAATCGAAATGCCGTTTGCCTTGGCTTTTTCACCGGCCTTAATGACCCGTTTCGCCCCGAAAACGTCCGTCGCAACCGGTTTTTCGGAATAGGCGTGAATCCCGGCATCGACAGCGGCCTCGATCTGCTCCGCATGATAGTACGGTGGGCTGGTGATCAGCACCGCATCCACCCCGGAGGCAAGAAGCTCCTTGTACGCCTCCATGCCCACAAACAGGCGGTCGATCTTCGCGCGTCCCTGCTGGAGCAACTTCTCATCCAGTTTGGCCTTGGCCTGGTCCAACCGGTCCCGGAACGCATCCGCGATGCCGGTGATCTGGACATTGCTGCTGGTGACAAACACGCCTGCATCATGGGTTCCACGGCCTCCCGGCCCGATGGCCCCCAGCTGAATCCGTGAGTTCGCTGTCGCGCCAAACGCGGAACCGGGTTTTACGAGCACCAGGCCCGCCGTTGCAACAGACGAAGATTTCAGGAAATCCCGGCGCCGGACTCTCGTTCTCTGTTCTTCACTCATTCGTATACTCTCCTCTCTATGTAGGACCGCCTTACAGCGTCTCGATGATTTTCAGCAATCCCTCGATGGACATCCTGGAACCATCCGTTTTCGTTCCATTCGGGGGGGTGTAATGGGTTTCCAATGTCAACGGCCCCGTATAGCCGTTGTCCAGCAGATGTTTGATTATCCCGGCATCGTCAATCTCTCCCTCGCCGACAGCGCACCATTCGAATTTGCCGTCCGCGTTGTGACGCCCATCACGCAGATGGACATCCAGAATCCGCTTGACATCCACGCGCAACAGGCCGTTCAGAGGCGAGAAATCGCCCGCCATGGCCGCATTGTTGGCTTCCCAGATCACTCCCAGGCGCGGGGACGGAATATCGTGCAGCATTCGCTCCACATCCGCGCCGGTTTCGACATGGTTTTCAAAGATATTCTCGACCGCCAGAGACACGCCCTCAGCTTCGGCGATCCGCACCGCCTTCTCCAGTTCCTCCATGGCATCATCCCAAATCCGTTTCGAGGGATCTTGGACGGTGAAAGCGAACACACGGATGCGATCGGTTTCAAAAATACGCGCATTTCGAATCGCCGCCTGCAATTCGGCATGTTGTTTCTTAAGAAGCTCATCCCGTTCCGGTCCTTTCGGCGGCAGAACCTGCTTGAATATGCCGGTCGCCAGAAGGGAGACTTTGAGATTGTACTTGTCGACCAGGCCTTTTGCTTTCTTGACGGTATCCGCATCCTGAAGAGTGTTGGGCTTGCCCCAGAGGTTTTTCACCTCCACCCAATTGAGATTGTATGACTTAATGAACTGGAGAGATTCCTCGAAATCGTCGCAGATCTCCGAGTTGATGATACCCAATTTGACTGTGCTGAGCGGCAGTGCATGAGCGGGCTGTGCCAGCGTGAATACGCCAAGCGCACCCAGCGCACCTTTGACAAAATCCCGGCGGTCCATGGATGATCGTTCCTTCCTGGAGAATGGTTCAATAATACTGAAACAGTACACTAAACGTGGCCGGATCTCCCGTCCAGCTTTTCCCCATGGCAACTTGACCTGCCCTCAAGAGGCTCGTAGGCTTACTATCAGGTTGAATATTTCAATTCAGGAGAATGAAATGGAAGAGAAAGTACGTGAAGTGATCGAGAAAGAAATCCGCCCGGCCCTGCAGATGGACGGCGGCGACATAGAATTGGTCGGTTTTGAGGGGAATAACGTGCAGGTCAGACTGCGCGGAGCCTGCTCCGGATGTCCGGGAGCCGCGATGACCCTCAAAATGGGTGTCGAGCGTCGTCTGAAACAGGTTGTGCCGGAACTGGGTGAAGTGATCGCGGTCTAAGGCCCCGTCATCTCTCCTTTTTTCCGCTTTCTTTTAACAATCTGACGTCCTCCTTTGGGTTGGAAATCTCAGGGGAGGACGTTTCAATCTGAGTCATCTATCGACGATCTTCTTTTTCTGTCAACTGCCCCGTTCAAGGTTGCACTCTGCACCACTTGGTCATTATTGTTCATGTGAACGTCAATGTTCACAACGATATGTTTATTGAACATAATAAATAAACGTTTATGAAAAATAACATTACAATCGTCACCCAATGTTATATTGTAAATATATATTTCATATATGAATATATAAAATCATTATGTTTCTTATTATTTCATAAATAATGGGCTATAGGTATTGGGCATAAATATTGCTAAACAAATAACTGAATTTCTCATTATTTGAAGAATATTTGGGGGATTTCGATGAGAAAAGACTTTAGAACCGAGAAGGAGTAGATTCCCAATGAGGAATGGTGGTCGTCAAATCGGCGATGGCGACGCACAGGACGTTCGCGGAATCATCCCGCAGCGCGGCTTTGGAAACTGCCGTTGGTGCGCCGCGCAGGATGTGCGGTTGAGCTATTTGATGTGTGGGGATTGTTTCCGAATTGCCGAAATGGTTCCGTCCAAGACCAAGATGCTGATGGGGCGGCCGGATGTCAAGAAACGACTGGGCCGTGAAGTCACAATCAAGACCGTGGCGATGGAATTGCGCGATTTCGTGCTGGATCCGAAAAATCGTTTTCCCGCCGAGCAAAGTCAACAGGCACATTGGGACAAGATGGTCGACCAG
>JAKPYU010000065.1 GCA_029568995.1 Candidatus Omnitrophota bacterium
CCCAATATCACCCGTTTCGATTGCGGCGGATTTGTGTCCGGAAGGAATCGCGGCTCATCCGAAGGCACGGGTCTGACCGAGTTGGATCTGTCCAGGAACGTCGGCCTCGAAGATCTGAATTGCATGGGGAATTCCCTAAAGAGATTGGACGTTTCAGGCTGCAAGAATCTGAAGAAACTGAATTGCATGGAGAACTGCCTTGAAAGCCTCGATGTTTCCTCCTGCGAGAATCTGGAGGAACTGAATTGCATGGGGAATTCCCTGGAGACCCTGGATGTTTCAGCCTGCAAGAATCTGGAGGTCCTGACTTGTTACAGAAACCGCTTGCAGGCGCTGGACGTTTCGAAGAATCCACGATTGCGAAAAATCGGATGTAGCCGAAATCAAATCGCCCGCCTGGATCTCTCCGCCAATCCGGCACTGGAGGAGATCGGCTGTTCCGATAACGGACCGCAGGAATTGATCCTCGGTTCTCATCCGGCTCTGACTGTCCTCTATTGTGAAAGGAACCAGATGGAATCCATCGATCTCTCCGGCTGCCCGGCCCTGCGGCAGGCGTTTCTTCAATGGAATCGGTTTCACGATCTCCCGGATTTCACAAAGAATCCCGCCTTGGATACGCTGAACCTTCGCTGGAACCGTCTCGACTCCGGCGATGCGGAAGCAATCCGGGAATTGAAGCTGCGCTTCTCCGCTCCACGATTCTCGGAGCACAACGAGGAAAATGGCGAGGCTTGTGTGGAAAGCGGCTTTGTCTATTCCCCGCAAGAGAAGGGCGATCTGGTATTGCCGGAAACCGGGGCGCATACGGAACAGGACAGACAAACACCGTAGGAGAGGGGGTTGATCCTATTGCACTTATCAACCTGAATCCGAATGGTCTTCCTGCCGATCCCGCACCGCCAGATCTCTCTGATACTTCTTCCAGCCCGGACACCAGCCGGTGTGCCAGCGCCACAGATTGGCCCACCAGGTATCGGGATACCGCTCGGCAAGCCGCCTCATCGGGCATATCTCACATGGCGCTTTCATGCGGATCTCTCCGGAAGGGGATCAGTTCTTCCCCAGCCGCTCGTCCAGAGTCTTCAGCACCTTGTCCAGACTCGGCTCCAGCGGAATCGGAAGATTGGCGAAACGCGGGGTGACATCCTCTAACTTGGATTCGTGATACTTGATCTTGAATTCGGGGAATTTTAAGCCATTCGCCGTGGAGATCACCACAACATGATCCTCTTTGCCGATGACACCGCACCCGACCAGCTTGAGAAGCGCGGAAAGCGCCACGCCGGTATGCGGGCAATTGAACAGGCCACAGCGGTCCGCCTGGGCAGCGGCATTGGAAAGCTCATCCTCGGTGGCCTGCTCCACAATCCCATCGAACGCTTTCAGGATGCGGATCGCCTTGTTGACACTGACCGGATTCCCGATTCGAATGGCGCTCGCCACGGTCGGCCCGGCGGTCATCGGCTTGAACTCCTCGAATCCTTTCAGGTAACTCTCGTAGAGCGGGTTGGCGCGTGCCGCTTGGGCGCAGACAATTCGCGGCATTTTCGAGATCAGGCCCAAGTCGCGCATGTTCTCGAATCCTCGTCCCAGGGCGCTCACATTCCCCAGGTTCCCCCCCGGAATAATCACCCAGTCCGGAACCTGCCAGTCATCCTGCTGGACAATTTCGAAACTGATCGTTTTCTGCCCCTCGATCCGAAGCGAGTTCATGGAATTGGCCAGGTAGATCTCTTTGCGCTTGGTGACCTCCTGCACGATTTTCATGCAGCCGTCGAAGTCCGTCTCCAGCGCGAGTGTCATCGCGCCGTTAGCGATGGGCTGAATCAGTTGCGCATGGGAAACCTTGTCTTTGGGCAGGAAGACAATGGAGGGAATCCCGGCGGCGGCACAGTAAGCCGCCAGGGCGGCGGAGGTATCGCCGGTGGAGGCACACGCCACCGCCTGGATCGGCTGCCCGTCCGCGATCATCTGTTTCACCTGGGACACCAGCACGGTCATCCCCAGGTCCTTGAACGACCCCGTGTGGCTGTTCCCGCACTGCTTGATCCAGAGATTCGGGACACCGATCTCTTTCCCGAACCGCTCCGCCCAGAACAGGTTGGTGTTCCCCTCGAACATGGAGACCACGTTCTCATCCGCAACCAGCGGATTCACAATCTCTTTTTTGCTCCAGACACCGCTTCCGTACGGGTAATGCGTACTGAACTGACGCTCTTCAAACATGCGAATCCAGGCGGCGGATGAGCGCTTCCGAAGCGCCTCCAGGTCATGGTTCACCTCAAGCAGGCCGCCGCAAGTCTCGCAACGGTATACGATTCGATCCAGCGGATAGGTCACACCGCAGCCGGAAATGCACTCAAACCAGGCTTTATATTCGGTCATTCTTCGATCTCCCAGATTACGGGGGTATGCCAAGAGGTTGCCATAGAGCGACCCGAAAGAAAAGTGGGTCAGGGGCATTCCGAAATCCTTTCACCGGGCCGTTCGACAACAAGAACGGGTGGACTTTCGGGAAGACCGAACAGAGAGTCGTGTTTCTTTGCGCTGTATAAAAAAGAACGGCCGGCGGCCTGTTTGTCAGACCGCCGGTGGGTTGATTATTGAATCAATATCGGGCCTATTCGTACAGCGACCAATCATCCGCATCTGCCTGGGGATCCCGGAAATGCTCCAATCCGAGTACATTATCCGTGTTCAGAAGCC
>JAKPYU010000075.1 GCA_029568995.1 Candidatus Omnitrophota bacterium
CGCAACCCATCCACAATGCGAACCATGCCGCCGTGTTCGAGCTGAAAAATCCCGTCCATACCGGCACGTCGAATTCCACGTCGCTGAAGTTCTTGTCTGGGTTCACCCTCACCCCGCCGAAATCCTTCGCTGCCGCGAACAACCTTGGATCCCCCAACGGATCATCGTTGAACACCATGAATTCCGCGTCCACCAGTCGCAGCGCGTGGTAATTGACTGCGATCAGTACCGAACCTTTTGGAACCTTCTTCAGGTCTTCAGGCAGGCTCGGACCGCCGCCCAGAACCGCGGCTGGTTTTCCTGCATATCGTCCCTGATATTCGCTCATCTTCATCATAGCTTTTGATCATCCTCAAGAATGACGTCTTCAATTTTCCCTGCCGCGTCCAACCTGCCATCTTCCAACACCCGCGCCATGTTCGACGGGATGTAATAACTGTCCCCGCCCACATAAGCTGAGAGATCGTTCACCTGCCGTGCCTCGTTCGGTGTCATCTGACCGCTCTGGATCATGCTCCGCAGGTATTCAGACCTTGTTTTCGCATCCATCCACAGCAGCGCTTCTCGGATGAATCTCAGGTACGTACTGCCCCGCTCTTCAGCCCGCAGCCACTTCAACCGTGCCGCCTGCTCCCATTGCACCAGGTACGGGTTCAACGTGGTCGACAGGTAATCCAGCTGCTGCTGGCTGTTGCTCTCATAGCTCTGCTTGCCCATGTTCAGCTTGTGCAGCGGCATCCCGAAGAAGTTGCTGATCTCCGCGTCCGTCGCTGCCACTGTCTCCAGGAACTGCGCGTCAGCCGGTTTCATCGTGATCGTTTCGAATTTTGTGACACGGCTGTCGAATACTGCGACCCCGCCGGAATTCTCGCTGCCCTTCACGGCTGAGAGGTAAGAATCCTTTATTTTGTCTCGGGCTTCTTTGTTCATCTCACCGTCAATATAGATCGCCGCCGCCGGCATCAAACCCTGTGAGTAAATGCTATCCTGTGTTTCATGCGCGCCCAGCTGCCGCCCGATCGTCTCTCGCGCGTATGTCAGCACGCTCTTCCCTGAAAGTCCGTCCGTCGAATTGATCATCAGGTGCAGGATCTCATTGCTGGGGATGTGCTCATCTTTTCCATTCGGAAAAGTGGTCTTGTACCACAGTCCGGCGTTCTGATCGAATTCTGGATATGTCTTAGTCGCGTCCAGGATGAACCATTCCCGGTATCCGCCCACTGGTTCCCAGATATAAGCGTTCCCATAATAGATCAGCCACTGGACGATCGTCTTCTTGAACACGAACGGTGTCATCCAGCGGTTGGGTTCGATCTCTATCAGGTACGCCGTGTTTCTCGTCACCGCGTCAGGGTCAACCTGCGTGATCGACCGCCCGTTCTTCTGGAATACCTGGAACGGCAGAGAAGCAATGTCATCGCTCAAAATATTCCCGCAGCGGTACGCGGTCGCGATGGTCTTTGCTGTTTCTGCAGAAACACTCTTCCCCGTCCGGGTGTAGCTGCCATATGACCGGATATATTCTGGACGTGTTGACGGCTTAATCGGCGGTATGCCGGGTTCCGGCATCGGAACATTGCGGGCGGTCCGTAAAAGATTACTTATGATCATTCCTGGCCCCTCCCAATCCGATTAATACACTGAAGATCAGGCACATCCCGCCAGCAGCAAACCAGATCATGTTCGGATAGGTGATCCACACCCCGTACAGGATCAGTGCGCATCCGATCAGCGCCAGCAGATCATCCATATATTTCATTCAGCCCTCTTTTCCAGTACCACGTTCACATTCCCATCCTCGGTATACTGCAGCGAAAGGATCTTCCACGGCTTCGGCTGGTATGTCCGGTACCGCGTGTATTCCGGGTCAAAATGCTCAAATGTCACCGCCGTGATCGGGTTGCAGTGGGTTGGATCATGTAAAAATCCCGCTGATCCGCCGTAGGGTGTCTCAATGTCCACCCGCGCCCCTGTCTTCATCACTCGCCACATCTCGTTCATGAACTCGATGAACGGCCGCCGCGTCCCATTGACAGTCACAGAGACTGGCGGAATATGCTCCAGAATATGCCAGGCTTTTGCGTATTCCACGCTCTCTGCCTCGATTGGCCAGGGATGCACATTCAGATCATGCACAATATCCACGCCCGGCAGCGTCTGGATGTCCATCCCGATAAATCCCAGGTCTTTATGATTACCGCAGGCGATATCCAATCTCATCACATGCCCCAGTCCATTCATTCTTTCCCATTGACTTTTAATGGCAACCTCATCTGCTGTTGCGCGTCGTGAATCCTGCGCTCTGCTATCTCAAAGTATTTCGGCTCAATCTCTATCCCGATGAAGTTGCGCCCCGTCTGCACACACGCCACGCCGGTTGTGCCCGACCCCATGAAAGGGTCGAGGATGGTGTCACCTTCGTGGGTGTAGGTTTGGATAATCCATTTCATAAGCGCAAGCGGTTTCTGTGTTGGGTGTTCTCTATCTTTGCCGCCTTTTAATCCATCAAAAGCAGAGCATTTAAAATGGCGCGACTGAATACCCTTTGAGGAAAAAGCAAACTCACCATCAGAAAAACAATTATTATCTCCGTTCATCTTGTCCCAATAAATCCATCCGTACCCATGTGGAAAATATGTAGGATAGTAATTAGCACCAAACACAACTTGACTTATGGATGTTCTAAATATTTCATCAAAATAAATCTTGTCAATTGGTCGTTTATCCCAATTCGTTTTGTGATAGCGGAATTCTGGATACAACGTATAACTATTCGGTCTACTTGGTTTTGTCCGCTTGTTGCTGTTGTCCATTCCTATCCCGTACGGCGGATCGGTAATCACCGCGTCCACGCTCTTGTCGGGTATGGATTTCATAATCTCAAGGCAATCGCCAAGATGCAGGGTGACGGTCATCACATACCCCAGTCATCACTCAAAATAACCGCGCTCAGGTCAACTTTTCCGTTGTAATACTGCGCGCGCGCCATCGCGTTCGCTAGCGCCACGATCGGGTCAATCCTTTTCGTCCTCACCACGGACCGCCCCTTATGCTCTTTCACGAACTTGATCTGCTCATTCCCGTTCTTCGCGATGCTGGCGTTGCCGAACGTCCACCGTGCCACCGGGTTATTCTCATGCGTCAGCTCGCCCTTTTTCAGCAGCGTCTCGATCAGGTTGATTGGCGCAGTCATTACCGCGAACGTCTGGGGTACATCAACGCACGTGATATGCTCTTTCTCCAGTTCCTGCAGCAGCATCGTTGCCATCGCCCGGTCGCTTGGCACCTCTTTCACTTTATAGAGCGCATTCCAGGTCAGGAGCCGCTTCTTTACCTCGGTGTAATCCACCACGTTTCCGGGTGTTGCCGTAATGAACCCGCCCTTTTCCCATTCGTCGTACGGTACACGGTCAGTCCTCACTCGCTCCACCATGTTGTCCGCTGGGATGAACGTATCCCAGATCACCCGCCATCCCAGCTGATCACCCTGGGGAGGGAACAGCGCGCATAACGCAGTCAGATCTGTTGTGGAGCTCAAGTCCATCCCGATAAAGCAATCTTTCCCGGCCAGGTCATTCCGGCTCCATTCCCCAATTGTCTGATCAAACAGATCGATTGGCAGCCAGGTGGTAAGTTTGGTCGTGATCCACTGGTTCAGCCTCAGCCACCGGAACAAACGTTCGTCCGCCGGGTTATTCTTCGCCTTGATCGCCGCTTCCCTGAATGCTTCTATCGAAATGGTGTGTCCCAGGCTCGGGTTCGCCTGGTACCAATGCGCCTCGTTGTAAATGTCATCCCCGTCGTAATTGAAGATCGTCACATACCAGGTCGGGTCAATGATCTCCCCCGCCAGGATCTTCATCGCATAATCATGCTCTTCCCACCCGATGGAGACGCGGTCCGGGTCATCCCCGGCGGTGGTAATGATCCACCAGATCGGCTGCTCCCGCGCGTCGCCCGAACCAGACGTCATCACGTCCCACAGATCCCGGTTCGGCTGCGCGTGCAGCTCATCAAAAATACAGCAGCTCACATTCAGTCCATGCTTGGTATACGCCTCTGCGCTCTCCACCTTGTACACGGACCC
>JAKPYU010000087.1 GCA_029568995.1 Candidatus Omnitrophota bacterium
TGGGGACTCGCCATCCAGACCCACCCTTTCTCCGGCTTCCCCAATCCCTCTCCATACACTACGAAGCCCCAGAATCTCCATCGTCTCCAAAATTCCCTTCATTCCGCTTGCTTCTATGCGCAAAAATAGCCAAACTCCAGAGGGGCGACGCATGCGTCGCCCCTACGATGTTTCTTGTTCCCAAAAGCCTGTCGTTCAAGATTGGACTGATGATATACTATGCACTCCATAAGCGGGTTCGGACGCCCGGCGAGGCCCCCCATTCGAACACCACATCATGAATCGACGGAGGCAATGATGCGTGGTCTGTTCCAAATGAAACTCCAATATCGACTACTGAGCGGATTCCTGTTGTGTGCCCTGATTGCCGGGATCTCCGGTGGTGTGGCCATTCTGGCCATGCAGCGCATTCACGACGCGATGCGGTCCACCATCGACGATATCGGAATGAGCATCGACCAACAGGGAGGGAAGGAAGACCTTGTCCATTCCATTGTCCTGCAAATCTCGGATGCCGATAGCGAGAAAGTGCTGCAGGAGCTGGAAAAACAGATCAATGGGAGCATCGCATCCAAACAGCCTGCCGGTGGGAAAGAGACCCGGGAAAACGACTTATCCGAGGCTGTCCGAAGCCTGATCGCCCAAAAAAGAGCACAATTAGGCTCGCGGGATCGACTGAGCAGCCTTCGTCAGTCCATGAATACAACTCTTGGGAATATCGACGAAGCCATCTCAAGCCTGGTGGAGAGCAAGGAAGCCGATGTCAATTTTAACATGGAAAACGTTTTTGGAATCGTGAAAGACATGATCGGCAAGAATGAGGGGGCTGTGCTGGAAGAAGTGAAGAAGATGTCGGCATCTCCCGCGGGGAATCTGGAAAACGTACTCAAGGAGCTGGACATCCGCTTCTCCATGGGACGGACCGGGGTCTCCGACAGCCTCGATACAATGGCGGAAATGGTTCACCAGGCACTCTCGACCACGCGAGCCGCCTTATCGGTGCGTTCCGACTGCCAGAAACTGAACGCGCTCCTGAAGGAATCTCTTCTGGCTTCCGACGTCGCAACGATAGACGGGATCCAGGGCGAGATCGGCGGGGCACTTCGGCAGTTGAACAGTGTTCTCGGCGCAATGCCCAATGAAGAGAGCATTGAACGCATCCGAAGCCAATGTGAGCAACTGAGCGGCCTGATTGTCGATTCGATCGGTGTAAAGAAGGAACTGATTCGGACGGAAGGAGACCTGAAACGAATTGGCGCGGAAATCTCGGAATATCTCAAGAACGCTGCCGGCGCAACGGTTGCCCAGGCGGTGGCCATGAAAGATAAAGCCGATGGATCCTTGAAAACAAGCACCGGTCTGGTCAGGAAATGGGAGCTTGTTCTTCTCATCATGGGCGGAAGTGTCCTGGTGATTGCGCTGCTGGCGGGAGTTTTCCTGTCCCTGTCCATTGCGAGACCGCTTCAGCGGGTCATTGAAAAAATGACGGATGGGGCCGAGCGAGTGGCATCCTTCACCGGCAACTTGCAGGAATCCAGTATGCGGGTCTCCGAGGGGGCAAGCGAGCAGGCGGCTGCCGTGGAGGAAACCTCCGCTTCCCTGGAGGAAATCTCCGCGTCCACCAAGCAGAATGCCGACAACGCCCAGCAGGCCAATACCATGGTCCTGGATGCACACCGGGCGGCGCAGAACGGTCGGGATGCCATGGCCCGCATGTCCGAAACGATCAACAAGATCAAGGCCTCTTCGGATGAGACGGTCAAGATCATTAAAACCATTGATGAAGTCGCGTTTCAAACCAATCTCCTTGCACTGAATGCCGCCGTGGAAGCCGCGCGCGCCGGTGAGTCCGGGAAAGGATTCGCCGTGGTCGCCGAGGAAGTGCGAAGCCTGGCGCGACGAAGCGCTGAGGCCGCAAAAGACACCGCAAAACTCATCGAGGAAGCCAAAGAAAACGCCGAGCAAGGCGTGATCGTCTCCAACGAGGTCTCCAGGATTTTTGAGAAGATTACCGAGGCGGTCGCAAAAATCACCCAGATTATGTCGGATGTCTCTTCGGCGACCGCCGAACAGGCACAGGGAATCGACCAGATCACACTGGGAATCGGGGAAGTCGACAAAGTGACCCAGATCAATGTAATGCAATCCGAAGAAATTGCCGCTTCCAGCCGGGAACTGGCGGAAGAAGCCGACGTATTACATCGGGCGGTGAATACGCTCGTTGCCATGGTGGGAGGTGTCGATGACAACGCGCGGAAATATCGCTTGAAATCCGCCCCGGTGAAACGTCTGGAAATGGACGAAGGCGCTTATCAAGCACCGGGCATCCCGGCAGGCGCTCGACCGGAAGAAGTGATTCCGTTTGATGAGGATGAGGGGTGAAATAAGAAGGATGAAGGATGAAGGATGAATTGAAGAAGGAGCGGACGGAACGGGATTGCTCGTGAATCGAATCAGAACATCAACGGCGCAATCTCAAACCGGCAGAGGGGCCAATCCAGGCCATCGCGCAAACGATCTCTCACTTCCGACAGTTCCCCGACCTGGTCTGACAGCAGAAACATGGCGGAACCGGAGCCGGAAAGTTGCGGTTCCCGGCCGATCAGCGTTTTCATGACGGCCTTGATGTGCTTGATCTGCGGAACCCACTCGGAGACCACCGAATCAAAGGAATTATGCAGGCTGTCGCGGATTTGCCCGATGTTCCGTTTTTCAATTGCATCGAGAAGGGCCGAGGGTTGGCATTCGTTTCCAATCCCGCGTTCATCTAGCCACTTGTAGGCGTACGCTGTACGCACCGCGACATTCGGCAGAATCAGGAGAACATGGAGCCATGGCTCTGAAGACTGTGGTATTTCAATCCGTTCAATCTGCTCACCCCGTCCTCGGCATCGGCACAAGCCACCCACAAGCGAATAGGGGACATCCGAGCCGATCTGTGCGGCCAATTCAGGAAGATCCCGATCCCGACCGAGAGACCGCACCTGATTGAGCGTCCGCAGTGTTACGGCGGCATCGCTGCTTCCGCCGCCGAGACCGGCTCCCACCGGGATTCTCTTCTCGATCTTGATGTCGATACCCGGATCGGGACGGTCTCCCAAAAGCAGGCTCGCCGCTTTCCAGACAAGGTTCCTGTGGTCCAGGGGAATGCGTTTGTCACTACAGCGTATTTCAATGCCCGGTACGACACGGTCTCGAAAAGTCAGCCGGTCGCTCAGCCCCGCCTCGGCATTGACCATGTCCAACTCATGATACCCATCCGGGCGCGCTTCTCTGACCGCCAGAAAAAGGTTGAGTTTCGCATAGGCTTCGGCGATGGTTTCCGTCATTCGGTTCTCCGGCACAACATCGCCTCTGCAATAGGAAGATCTTCAGGCGTCGTGATTTTCATATTGGCATACGAGGCCATAATCATTGTGACTCGTTCCCCGCGATATTCCAGAAGCGCCGCATCATCGGTCGGATACGGCGGGGGCCGATACCCACGATAGGCGTTCAGAATCGCACCAAATCGGAAGGTCTGCGGGGTCTGGATAATCCAGAGAGACGAGCGATCCGGTGTGGCAATTACGGCACGGGTGTCATCTACCTGCTTGACTGTGTCCTTGCAGGGGACACCGGCAACGGCTCCGGGAGATTCGGCCAGCGCATTCAGGGTGTCTCGGATCATCGGTTCCGTCAGGAACGGCCGTGCAGCGTCCTGGATGAGTACCGAATCGGGTGGATTGTCCGCAAGGACATTGAGACCCGCCAGCACGGAGTCGAATCGCTCCGCCCCGCCGGGAACAACTTCACCCCCGGCTTTGGCAATGCCATATTGTCCAATCAGGGTCTCGACAATCTGCGCGTCTTCCCGGCGGGTGACAACAACAATTCGGTCCACTCGTTCGGATCGGTTCAGAGTCTCCAGGCAATAGGCCAGCACAGGTTTCCCGGCCAGCGGAAGAAGCACCTTGTTGATCTCGGCTCCCATCCGCTTCCCCTGCCCGGCAGCAACGACAATAGCAGCAATGGACATTTCAATGTGAACCTTCGTTTTCAGATGCGATCATCAGACATTTTCGGACTGTCTGTTCCATAACCTCAACCGGCGGCTCCATCCCCGTCCACAGGCGGAACTGCTCCGCGCCCTGGTGAACAAACATCCGTAGACCGTTGATTGTCCTCGCTCCCGCCTGTTCCGCCTGCAACAGAAATCGGGTTTTCGGCGGATTATAGATCGCATCAAAGACAACCTGCCGATTCTCAAATACCCCATCGGGAACGGGAGATTCCATCCCATTCGGGAACATGCCGATGGGAGTTGTGTTGATCACAATATTGGCCTGAGAAATCCTCTCGGCAAGGGACTGGGAGTCAAAATCCGATGGGCTTACGGGGCACGCGCAGCAGGATTGGATCTCCCGTGCCAGATTTGCTGTTTTCTCCGGTTTTCGCCCGGCCAGGACAATCGACATCGGTTTCCGTTCGGAGACAAGTGTAAATCCGATTGCGCGGGAGGTTCCACCGACACCGAGAATCAGGATTCGCTGACCGTCAACCGGCTGGACCTGCTCCAGGGTGTGAAGCGCTCCCAGACCATCCGTGTTGGTTCCGAGTAGTTGCCCTGTCTCGTTGATAATCGTATTCACCGCGCCGATACGCTCGGCGGTACGGTCGATGCGGTCGAGCTGCCCCATCACCGCGACCTTATGCGGAATAGTGACGGACAGACCACGGATTCCGAGAGCGCGAACGCCATTCAGTGCCTCGGTAACATTTTCCACCTTGAATGCCAGGTAGACATAGTTCAGCCCCAGGGCGGAAAAAGCGGCATTGTGCATCGCCGGTGACATGGAATGCGCGATGGGGTTACCGATCACCCCGCACAGTACGGTAGAGGCATCCACCATGAGTTACGAGATTTCCTTTCCGCCCATTGACGGGCGCGGAGATGGCCTGTCCCTGATAAAGAAAGCATGGTCGCACACACCGCAGGCCACGGAGTGAAGATACGCACAACCCCCTCTGTGTCTCCCCCAAACTTTGATGCCCCGGCAAAAAGTCGGCGAGGGGGTGTGGGAAGGAATTATAGAGAAAATGGGGGAGAAATGAGGGGGAGAAGGGCGGAAGGGGATTGATTTTTTGGGGGGGATATGTTATATTAAGTGTAATATAATCAACAGGTTGAGGGATGAATCGTGCAACGGATTCGAGATCGTGCGACGCAGTATTTGTTTGATGAATGGCAGTTTATGGGGGAGAAGCGGAAGGAGCTGTTGGAGAAGGGTTGGCCGGGAATATTTCGGCGGGTGTTGCTGGAGCGACTGCCGATTGAACAGATCCGGTCGTGTTTTCATGCGAAGCAGGGCCGTCCGACGAAAGAGTTGTACACGATGGTGGGGGCGGTGGTGGTGCAACAGATGCTGGACCTGACGGATCGGGAGGTGGTGAGGGCGTTGGCGTTTGATGCGCGTTGGCACTATGCGTTCGACCTGCGTTGGGAGACGGATGCGGACAAGTATGTGTGTGAGCGGACGCTGCGGGGGTATCGGAAGAGGATGGTGGAGTTGGGGTTGGACCAGGTGTTGTTTGAGCGATTGACGGAGGAGTTGTTGGAAGCGTTTGAGGTGGAGACGGGGAAGCAGCGATTGGACAGCACGTTGATCCGGTCGAACATGCGTCACTTGCATCGAGGGGAGATTTTTGCGGAAGGGATCAGGCGATTTTTGAAGACGTTGCGTCGGAATCACAAGGAAGAATTGGAGAAGGTGAAAGGGGAGTTGGTGGAGCGGTATGGGAAGGAAGAGAAGGGGGGCTGTTTTTCGTGTGTGAAGCCGAGTGAAATGAAGCGGAAGGTGGAGAAGATGGGGGAGGATTTGTTGTGGCTGGTGGAGCGGTTTCGAGGGAATGGGGTGGTGGAGGGGATGGCGAGTTATCGGTCGCTGAAGCGGGTGTTGTCGGAGCAATGTGAGGTGGTGGGAGGAGAGGGCGAGGAGAGCCGTGTGCGGATTCGGGAGCCGAAGGAGGTGCGTGCGGATTCGTTACAGAATCCGAGCGATCCGGATGCGACGTATGACAAGCATAAGGGGCAGGGGTATCAGGTCCAGATTATGGAGACGTATCGGGACGAGGAGGAGGGGAAGCGGTCGTTGGATTTGATTACGTATGTGGAGGTGGAGCGGGCGTGTGCGAGCGATGCGGGGGCGTTGTTGCCGGCGATTGAGGAGACGCAGGAGCGGGGGTGTGGTCCGGAGGAGGTGTTGGCGGATGGGGGGTACGGGAGTGATGAGAATGTACAGAAAGCGTTAGAGAAGAATGTGGAGGTGGTGTCCCCGGCGAACAAGGGAATGCCCGCCCAGGGGGATCGAATGGGGTTGGAGGCCTTCGAGTTTGAGGAGGAGACGGGGAAAGTGAGTCGGTGTCCGGCGGGAGAGAGACCGATCCGAACGGGGTGTACGCCGAGCGGGCAGTACACGGCGAGTTTTGATCGGGAGACGTGTGTGGTGTGCCCGTTGCGGGAGCGTTGTTGTGTGAAGATTGGGACACGGTCGGCGTGGTTGAAGCCGTATACGGGGAAGAAATTTCGGTTGGCGTGTCGGCGAGCGAAGGAGAAAGGGGAGGGGTTTCGGGAGAAGTATCGATGGCGAGCGGGGATTGAGGGGACGATGTCGCGGTACAAGTCGCAGATGGGAGCGAAGCGGTTGCGGGTGAGGGGGATGGGGGCGGTGCGTTTTGCGGCGAGGTTGAAAGCGCTGGGACTGAACATTCTGCGGTGTGCGCAGGCGGTAGCGGAAGGGATAAAATGGCCGGTACGGCCTTGTGGGAACGATTCCGGTCGAGAATCGATCCGATTCTGTTTCCAGACCTGGTTATCGCGCTTGACAGCGCAACCAAGAAGAAAACTGTACTTTCCATTGCCCCAAACCGTTTGACACTTTTTACCGGGGCGTCAAAGTTTGGGGGAGACACAGAGGGGGTTGTCCGTATCTTGCACTCCTTCGCGCATGGTACAAAAGACCATGCTTTCTTTTTCCATATCACCGGCCCGGCCGGAGGGATGCTCGCGATGACGAGACGGGGCACAGCCCCGCGAGGTCATGCTTTCTTTTCCCAATCACCGGCCCCTGGAGTCGCGCTCGCGATGACGGGTCATCGCCGTTTCGCGAGGTCATGCTTTCTTGATCCCAATCACCGGCTCCGCCGGTCTGCTGTTTGCAAGATTCCTTCCCCCAAAAAAATCCACAAAACCCTCTTGACGTCTTTACAAGTGTAGAGTATACTTTACATAAATCGAGGTGAATCATG
>JAKPYU010000094.1 GCA_029568995.1 Candidatus Omnitrophota bacterium
GCCCTTCGCGCCGATCAACGTGGGAGTCGAAGAACTGGGGGGGGATCAGTACCAAATCACGTGGGAGACCGCATTCGCGAACGACTGCCAGGAAGCGTTTTACGTGTACACGCTGGACGCGACGGAAGGATTCGTCCCGACGGTCAATCATGCCGCGCGGGTAGGGGTCGCAGGGAAAGAGCTACGGGAAACAGAGATAGAAGTAGACAACCCCTACCTCGCCATCTGCGCGTGGAACAATTCTACGACATTCCCTTTAGAGAAGTACTTCAGTAAACCTGAGTTTATTTTGATAGATGAATACGATGTCACGCCGCCGGTTGTGGAAACCCCGGTAATCGCGCTATCGGCCACAACGGTTCCGGAAAGCGGCGGTGGAATGACGGTGACGGTCAATGTTACGGCGCAAGACGCGGCCAGCAACTTGAAAGATGCCGCGATCACCTTAACTTGGAACAGTGTGGCTTCGGACTCCCGAGCTACGGGAAGTTTGACGAAAACGGTCGCCTATTCTGCCGTTAAGTCCGGCACGGCGACAGCGGTCTTCACGGTGAATATGGTGGGTTCGGACTTCACGTTAACTGAAGGAACGTATTCATTCAGCGTGTCGGCAGTTGTGCGAGATGTCAAACTGAATGCGGCCGAACCAAAAACTGCGACGGCCGCGCAAAACCTGACGGTGACAAAGTCTTCGGAACATTCGCCGACGATTAGTGTGACTTACTCGCCGCTGTCGGGCGGAAAAGTGGGTATCCCGTTCACGGCTACCGTCATTGGCGCCGATACGGACGGCGATCTCACCTATCTTGAGTTTTATATCCTGACGGATACGGCCACGGTTGTCTTCGAAACGAAAAGTGATGCTGGCAAAACAAGTTTAACGATTCCCATCGGACCAGTGACGCAAGCAATGTTGGGTATGGGCTCCGGAGATTTCTCCAAGACCATTTACTGGTATGCGCTCGCGCGGGACGCGCAAGGGCATGTGACACAATACACGAACCAGGCGATGACGGCCCAGCGCATGGATATGGTTATCATCGAATCCATCGATCACGTGCGGACCCCGAGCAGTCCGAATATGGTTTCCCACTACCGCGTGTTGGCTGGCGGGACTGCGGACATTCAGGAGCTCCCCGAAGCTGAACGGCTACCGATGCAGTTTGGCGTCTCCAAGATGCGGATCAACATGATGGACTCGATCGTCCAGGCCGGATACAAAGCCAGGGGGTATATCTTCACGACGACCAGCGAAATCCTTGATTCAACGCCGGATGTATGGCGGGCCGAAGGAACCGTGACGGCAGACAAGATGCTTTTCCTCGACATGGTCAACTTCTGGCGTCAAGTCGATTTGGATACTTCGAAATGGTTTGTTTTAGAGGTTTTGAACGCGGGCGGAACCCCGATCGTGCGCTATATATGGAATATCAAAGCGCTCGGTGACACCTATGATCCGATGGTCGCGATTATCGACTCCGGGTTGGACTACCGGGAAGGCGTTCCTTTGGAGTTTACGATCAACGCGACCGATGAATTCCTCGAAGCGATCACCGATCTCCGAATACTGGTGAATATCGGTCAAGCGGGCTGGAGAGATCTTGAGGACGTGGTCAGCTCAATGAATCCGGCGATCGATGCCAGCGAAGGGTGGCTTTTCGGTGTTAGATACCATGTGAAAGTCCAAGTTTTCCCGGAACTGACCAGTTACGCCAGCGGTTTGGTGGACGACGGCATCGACTATATCGTCAGCAATGCCATCGCTTCTGTGAACGGCGCGAACACCCACGGGAACGCGAAATGGTTCGACGTGTTCCACGGTTTGATCCCCGGTATGCCCAAAACGGCTGCAGGCCGATCCGACTACTGGTGGAAAACAGACGGATTTGGGGATATCCTGCGGGAAGACGACGATAACGGCCAATGGCCGGGCAATCGCACCCCGGACGAAGAACCCTACGATCCCACGCCGAGCGACAAAACGGATGAATTGGACCATAGAGCCCTTCCAAAATGGGGGTATGTCTATGAATTCACCGATTTGGACACGACTCGCGTCAACGAAATC
>JAKPYU010000106.1 GCA_029568995.1 Candidatus Omnitrophota bacterium
GAGATCTATCGGTATGCCAAGCCACGCGATCGACTGCTGGCTCTCACCAATCCGGTGTATGTGGGAACCCGCCCGCACGTGGTTTTTCGAAACGCCGATGAATCAGAGAATCCAGTGGAACAGGATGTTGAGGAATAGGCACCCGTACACTCCCGCCAGGACATCATCAATGACGATCCCAATCCCCCCGTGCAGATCCTGAAGCGCATGTGCCGGCGGCGGTTTGATAATGTCCAGGACACGGAAAACAAAAAAGGCCGCGACGGCAGGGACCCACCCGGCAGGCAGGCAATAGACAGTCACCAGATAGCCCGCGAATTCATCAATGGTGACTCGTCCATCGTCTTTTACACCGTAATGTCTTTCAGCAACCTCCGCTGTGAATACGGCAATGGCAGTGATAACCAATAAAAGAATCAAGCCTGAAAGCCAATTCTGTGCCGTGAGAGCATTTGGGAAGAGGAAGCGATGAAGGAGTAGAATCACGGCAGAGCCGCAGGTTCCCGAAATCGGCAAATACCCGCTTCCGAGTCCGGTCGCGACGGTCAATGCGGCAATTCTCCCGGAGGTCGCCATGACGGATATAGTCACTCGGTTCCCCCACTCTTACTTTTACTGCGAATGGATTCGATCCGTGTTCCGTACAGGTTATCCTCATCCGCATCCGTGATCCGGACCCGGGCAAATCGCCCGGGCCGCAGCCGCCGACCCTGTATTCGAACACGTCCGTCCACATCGGGAGCCTGTCCTTCCCATCGTCCCCAGAAGTACCGGGGATCTTCCGGGTCCTCATGATCTACGAGCACGCGGAGAACACTGCCGACCTGCTTTTTGTGCCGTTTGAGGGCCTGTTCCGCGGCCCAATCGAGCAGGTATTCATATCGTTCCCGGATTGTTTCTTCCGGGACCTCGTTCGGCAGGTCGGCGGATGGGGTTCCCTCTTCCCGTGAGTAGGGAAACACGCCGACGCGGTCGAATTTGGTCCGTTCGAGGAATTGCATCAGGTTTTCGAAATGTTCTTCGGTTTCTCCCGGAAAGCCGACAATCACCGATGTGCGGATGACAATCCCACGGCGGGCCTCACGAAGCCGGTCGATGGTTCGTGTCAAATGGTCCAGGCTGCTGCCGCGCCGCATGGCAGAAAGGATCTCCGAATCACCATGCTGTACCGGCAGATCGATATAGGAGCAGAGTTTCCGGCTTTCACCGTAATGATGAATCAGGCGGCTGTCCACAAGCGTGGGGTAGGTATACATCAAGCGGAGCCATTCGAGTCCCTCGATATCTTCCATTGCTTTCAGCAGATCGACCAGGCGGAACTCGCCGTAGAGATCGAAGCCGTAGGACGTTGTGTCCTGGGCGATCACCACCAGTTCTCTCGCGCCGCCCCGTGCCAATGCGCGCGCCTCCGCGAGGATCTCCTCAATGGGACGGCTGCGCAGTTTCCCACGGATTCTGGGGATGGTGCAGAAGGAACACTGATGGAAACATCCGTCGGAAATCTGCAAATACGCCACATGCGAGGGGGTGGCCAGCAAACGGGGAGGAAACGGATCCACTCCCCGATAATCACCATTTCTCGGCAGATCCAGAAGGCTACGGACGACCTGGGATATCGACTCCTGTTCCGCCAGGTCCAATGCGGCATCCACTCGTGGGACCCGCGCCAGCAACTCTTCTCGATTGTCCTGTACCATGCAGCCGGTCACAATCACCCGCTGTCCCGGATGATGGATCTTCTGTGCCAGCTGTTCCAGAATCACCGAATAGGACTCGTCGCGGGCGGCCTTGATGAACCCGCACGTGTTCACAATCAGCACGTCCGCCGATTCGG
Source organism: Candidatus Omnitrophota bacterium (assembly GCA_029568995.1). Taxonomy (GTDB): domain Bacteria; phylum Hinthialibacterota; class Hinthialibacteria; order Hinthialibacterales; family JAKPRU01; genus JAKPRU01. The sequence goes on from JAKPYU010000106.1 coordinate 1,835, forward strand.
GGTCATCCACCAGGACCAGCCCGGACAGAGCGAGAGAGGCCATCATTTTCTCGCTGTCTACCAGATTCTTCGGACAACCCAGGGAAATCAAATGGAACGTCACAAGACGATTCCGGGTATGAAGATGCGTACTCATATTGTTGTTAAATCCCAAAACATTGCTCAAAGAAGTATATCATCCGGTGTCCGGCAATCCACGGGTCGTTTGGCGGCGATCAGGTCAAAAGGACCCGATCACCGGGGAGGGCGAGGCTCCTGCGAGCCGACTTTCTTATGATTCAGGAGCCTCGCCCTCCCTCCCCTCAAGCGCTCAGCGTCCGGATTTCCTTCTCCGGGCTTTGTGAGGATGCCCTGTCTGGTTAGGATAAGAATAGAACCTGTCGGTCCGCAGCGTTGAGGAAGGAATATGCTGCCCGAAAACCCTATGAATGACATCAGACAATCTATGCCAGTAATGGATATTTCACGTGTTTTGGAGCAATGGCACTACGAGCCGGATCGAATCACGGTGCGTAAGATCACCGGGGAGGACGGTCGGAAAAAGGTGCAGATGCGCTTGGATTTGGGCCTGCTCCAAATGGAGGATACGGGCCGCCCGGACGGTAAACGTCCGTACGGATTTGAGTCGCTCCTGGAATACCATGAGAACCGGTGCAAATTGCACATTTCAGAACGCGGTTCCGATGCCACATTCAAATTGGGGGCGGACGAATGTAACCAGTTGCGTAATGAGGCCCTTCAGTATTACTACCGGTATCTCAGCCTGTTCCACCTGGAGGATTACGAAGGAGTCGAGCGAGACACCGACAGGAACTTGAGGTTGTTCAATCTTATCGGCAAGTATGCGGAAACGGAGGAGGACAGGCTTTCGCTGGAGCGGTATCGACCTTATGTCCTCATGATGAACGCGCGGGCGAAGACGAACCTGGCTTTGCAGCGGAACCGTCCCATCGAGTCGCTGCATTTTGTTGAAGATGCGATTGAAAACATCCGCGAATTCCTTCGGAAGAATGATCGGGAAGAGTATTTCGAGCAATCCGGCGAGGTGCTGTATCTCCAGGAGTTGGCGGCTGAGATCCGACAGGTGCTTCCCCACGATCCGCGCGAAGAGCTGCGCCGGAGAATGAAGAAGGCTGTAGAACAGGAAGATTACGAACTGGCTGCGAGACTCCGGGATGAGATCCGTGACCTGGAAGGAAGCAATGTCGGAGAAGAGCGGGAAGGGTAAGCATCCGTGGGTTGCACCCACGTCTACGCACATTTCACCCCTTCGGGGTGATGGACCTCAGACCAGAGAGTTAAAGAAATTCCCGAAATAATTCCGCCCGTGGAGCGGGGATAACCACCTGGCTCACCAGCAGGCCTTTTCCCGAAGCGATTTCGACGCCCGCGTTGACTGCCGCACGAACCGCATCCACATCTCCGGTTACCTGGAAAAATCCTTTGCCGCCGACGGCCATGGCCAGATGAATTCGGAATAAGTCCACATCGCCCGCCTTTACAGCGGCGTCTGCCGATTCGATGGCCGAGGAGGCCGAGAAGGTTTCCACGATGCCCAGAGCGCGAGGGCGATCGGGACGCAACTCCACCGTGCCGGAAATGGCCGGGAACACCTGCGGATGCACACTTGGAATAATCAGCGAGTCGATTACCGAGGCCGGACAAACCGCCAGTCCCGCTTCCACACTCGCTTCCACCGCCGCCACATCCCCGCGCACGATCACGACATACTTCCCCGAACAGATCGTCCGGGCCAGCACCAGCGCCACCCCCGCCTCTTTCAGCATGGCATCTTCCGCCTGAAATCCCATACCGATGCTGGAGAGTTCCACCATCCCGATCGCTTCCGGCATGTTTCACCTCATCGTGTTGAAAAAATTCTCTGCACAGTATGCCCGATTGACTCAATCCGGCGGAAGTGCGGGCAGGAAATCCTGCATTACTGCGGACCGAGAATTGTTTCCACCTGTCGAATCACGTCTGACCGGCCTTCGTACAGTTTGTAGACGGCCGTCAACGACAATTCATAAGTCCGGCCCGCTTCGGGATTCGGAATGAACTGCACGAAATCCCAGGCGGGACAGGTATCCATCTTATCCGGTGTCGGCCCGCCTCCCGATGGGGAATGGCAAAGACGCAGCACCCCGTCCGCTTTTTCGAAAATGTAAATCAGAACCATCTTGCCCCGCAACCCGAAATAGAACGGACGCGCATACCGTACCGGCGAACAGGCCGCATACAGAGTCATTTCCGTCTCATCCTCCCTGGCCGGCTGGAAGTTGTCCGCTTCGCTCAAGACCGAACTGTCTCGATTGTGGGCCAATGTGCAGTGTTGATACCATCGCCAGCCCCGTTCGTTCTTTTCCGGTGTCGGGAAATAGATGCTTTTGTTCTCCGGGGCGAGGATATAGCTGGCCCAGAAGAATCCGAGATAGTTGAATCGAAAATCCGTGTGTGTCGGGCGGGCACGGAATAGGAATCGAATCCGGTTCGGTTCTTCCACGCGGAACGATGTCCATGATTCCACTTTCATAAAAGGAGTAGGGGTCTGATGAAGGGTGGCCGTGTCGTTTTCCACGGTCAATTCCATGGGGTGATGCCGGGGTTCGAAGAAGCGTTTGTTGTCGCCCCGGTTTGCGGAACCGTCGAAAATGTGTTCCAGGTTCAGCCCGGCGTACGAGGGGACAAACAGGTTCACCGGCTCATGGGTGGACCGCAGCTCCCAGATTCCATTGTACAGGGCGTTATGCTCGCCATTGGCGGTGTTGTCGCCGATCCTGCAGGTGATTTCGGAAGTCTTCAGTTCGATGGAGTTCATCGGATTTCCTCATAAGGGGAATTCAATCGTACACAATATATCTGAAATCGGCATTTCTGGCTTGGCGTGTTGCTCTTTTCGCGGAGATTTCTCCCTTCGGTCGAAATGACAGGCTCAATGTCCGGGGCATGTCATTCCGAACGAATGTGAGGAATCTCCGTAGATGGACCAGCGCTTTCACTGAGATTTCTCCCTTCGGTCGAAATGACAGGCGCAATGTCCGAGGCATGTCATTCCGAACGAATGTGAGGAATCTCACGCCGACCACGACAGGGCTTCTCCTCCCCTTTTCTTCCATCAGACCCTCTGCGCTCTGGACCTGCCCCCGTTTTGGTTGCTACTATCGGACAGGAATTTGAAGGAGAGAGATCCATGCCGGAATTCCGTAAAGATCCTGTCATCGGGCGATGGGTGATTATTGCGAAAGAACGTGCGAAACGGCCGACGGATTTTGTTCGCCAGCCGGCCCCGGAACGGACAGGGATGTGTCCGTTCTGTCCCGGAAATGAGGATAAGACGCCCAAAGAGGTGCTTGCTTATCGTGAATCCGGCAAGCCGCCCAATTCCAAGGGCTGGTGGCTTCGTGTGGTTCCGAATAAATACCCGGCGTTGCGTGTGGAGGATGACCTGCATCGGTCCGGCGATGGCATGTACGACATCATGCAGGGAACCGGAGCGCATGAGGTGATTATCGAAAGCCCGGAGCACGGCGCATCGTTCGCCATGTACGATCAACGTCAGACCGAGGAAATCCTCTGGGCTTACCGGGATCGTGCAGTGGAGCTGAAGAAGGACGCCCGTTTTCGATACATGCTTCTGTTCAAGAATCATGGACCGCAGGCGGGAGCCTCGCTCGATCATCCGCACAGCCAGCTGATCGCCATGCCGATCGTTCCGAAACGGGTGAAAGAAGAGCTCGACGGTGCGGAACGATATTTCCGATTCAAGGAACGGTGTGTTTTTTGCGACATTTTGCGTCAGGACCTTCTTTCCATGGACCGGGTGATCGATGAGAATGAAGAATTCATCGCCATTGCCCCGTTTGCATCCCGCTTCCCATTCGAGACCTGGGTTCTGCCGAAGAAGCATGAGGCCCACTTCGACAAGATCGAGAAACATCAGATCGTCCTGCTTGCGCAGATGATGCGGACCATACTCGGCAAAATGCACCGGGTTCTGGACGATCCCCCTTACAACTTCATGATTCACACTGCTCCCACAACCGAGGGACCGCTGGTGCACTATCACTGGCATATCGAGATCATTCCCAAGTTGACGCACACAGCGGGTTTTGAGTGGGGGACGGGATTCTATGTTAATCCGACTCCGCCGGAACAAGCCGCGTATTACCTGCGGGAAGAAACCACCGAGGCGGCGGGGACTGAGGAACCTTCTCCCTCCAACATCGTCACTCTAACTGCTTGAGGAACAGGATGGCACGTGTTGCTCTGACCCAGATCGAAATTCCCGGCGTTCGCCATTTCAAGCGCGGAAAGGTCCGCGACATCTTCTGTGTGGACGATTCGCTGATTCTTGTTGCCACGGACCGGATCAGCGCATTCGATGTCGTGATGAACGAAGGCATTGCCGACAAGGGGCGGGTTCTGACCGGCATGTCGGCTTTCTGGTTTTCACAAATTCCGGAAGCCTCACCGCATCAAGTACTCTCCACGAATGTCAATGATTACCCCGAACCGTTCTGCAAG
>JAKPYU010000115.1 GCA_029568995.1 Candidatus Omnitrophota bacterium
CGGGGCAGGGAATTGGTATTGAAAGAATATACCTATGACGTCATTGCCCGATGGATGATTGACGCAACGGCGGCTCTGAAGGAAAGGCAAGAACCGCCATATCTATTGAGAGATGGAATGTGAAAGTCAGGGAACGGGATGCTCCTGAAACGCGCGGGAAAGATCGCTCTGAACACGCAACGGATCGAAAGCGTGTTCGATGTGCCGGGAGAAAGTCGCGGCGCGCTCATTCCAGGTGTGAGACAGCGCAATTTGCTGGCCCCGTTTGCGTAACATCTCCCTTTCGGCTGTTCCGGGGGAGTATTTCCGGAAAATAGCCTGCAACTGCGAGGCGGTGGAGAATTGGGGAACGGTGTCTCCAAATATTTCCTGAATACCTGGATTAGTGTCGGAAACGGGGAATCCTCCTGACGCGAGAATATCGAATATTTTCACGGCGACAAAACCGTAACGACGCATATCCTCATGATGATCGTTAATGGCGAACGCGCTGCCGGCGTACAGCCGATCAAGGCGCTGATTCTCATAATACAGCCCGCCGATGCGCTCCGGCGGCAGATGCTGCTCCCAATGATCTCCCCACACAAGAAACGGATGCCCGCTTTCGAGAAGGCATTTCACGGCATTCCGCATGTCGGCCTGCGGACGGGCGTTTCCGATAAACACGGCCGGATAGCGGATCTCTGTGGCCGGATAGGGTTCCCTGGAGGTTGCGCCGATCATCAATTCCGATGGAAATCCGATGCTCTGAAGGTGTATCCGAAATGTATCCGAAAGAACAAAGAGATGATCGTATTGCGCAAGATACTGCGGCTGAGCCATGTCGGGATGGCTGTAAATCCAGGCAATATTGTATGTCTGCCTGGGCAGGGTTGCCGGAAATCCGAAAAGGTGGATCACAATGTCGGGCTGTATCCGGGTAACGGTGTGCCCGGAGAGACCCAGGCAACGAGTCAGCTCGTACTGCACCCAATAATCGCCCCAGAGAAGTTTCCTGAATTCATCCTTGGAGTCATCCGACGCGGAGTAAACCCGAATGGTCAGCGGCTGACCGGCTGCGAGTTTGCGGGAAAGATTCAGCCGCTTGGCCAGCGTGAAGAATTTCCGGGCGAGATCGAGTCGCTGCGACCGGGCGAATCTGTCGGCGATGCGGGCCAGGTCTTCGGGAGACATCTTTTCTGGGGAGGAAGCGGCGTTCATATCGGTTTCGACCCTGGCAGTTGAGTTCTTCGATCATCGCACAATTCCGAAAATCCCTGCAAGGCTGCGCATTCCTCCATGAACGCGAATATGTTACGCTAGGTCTCAATTCTTTTTGCCGTTCTGAAGGTCCGATGTCCCACTCCAATCCAGCCTCACCGTGGATCTCACTGGCGGATTTTGCGCCGCGATGTCTGGACTTGAACCTGGAATGGCTGCGTGTCACGGAACCGGAGTTCGTGCGGGACATTCCGCGTCTGAAGAACCGGCGGGACATTCTGCTCCAGCCGACCGGCGATTATTTCCGGTGCAAAACGGTCACCGGGGCGGAGCGTTGGATTTTCGGACAATCCGGCGTCGATGCGGAAATCAAGCGATATGAGCAGGCACTGCCACGGATTCTGCCGGAGTGCCGGAATCTCTTCTTGATGGGGGCAGCGTTGGGGTATCCGCTGGTTTGGATACGAAGGTATTTCCTGGATCATCCCGGCGTTCGTGTGATTCTGTGCGAACCCGATCCCAGCCTTCTGCTGGCGGCGTTTTGTGTCGTGGATCTTCGTCCGTATCTGTCCAGCCCGCGATTTTTCTCCTACCTGGGGCCATGGACCAATCAAGACCTGGAACGCTTCCTGTCGCGCGCGGGCCTGGCCGAACCGGAACGCACGCGCGTTCTTGTCTGCTCCGGCGACACGCCTGATTCAAACAACATTTCCACGGTCGAGAAGATTCCTGTTCTGATTCACTCTGTTGCTCAGAAGAACACAGAGCGCTGGGATCAGGTTGCCCGGCAGTGTGGCGTGTCTCAAGGTCGGAGCATCCGCCGAGTCCTGTTCCTGAATGCCTGGTCGGCGCTTCCATCCGGGATTCACATTCGCGCAATTCGGGAAGCGTGTGCCCGCATCGGTCTTGAGGTATCCCAGTTCGATACCACTCGCCTGCTCATGGAGCGCGAGCCGGAAGCGTATCGGTCCCGCATCGCTGCCGACCTGCTGGATCGGATGGAGTCTTTTCAGCCGGATGCGCTGGTATCGCTGGGATACAACCAATTGTCGTTCTTTCAACCGGAGATCTGTGAGCGTCTGGAGATTCCGCTGTTCCAATATGTCACCACGATTATCTATCGCCGACGGGACTTCCTCGAAACGGATCGGGTGATTGTGGCGGAGCGGAATCTGATCGAGCGTCTGCAACGGCTTGGTGCGTCCAAGCCAATCTTTCGATCCATGGCCGCTGATGATCTTGAACCGCCACAGGGTCTTGCGGAGACCGGCAAGGTCATATTCGTCGGCAACAGCCTTGCGCCGGACCCGAACAAACGCAGACGGTTAGAGGAGAAATGGCGCTCCCGCCCCGGATTCCTCGATTCCCTGAATGAGATGGCCGAGGAAATCTCTCATCCGGAGTCCGAACACGACCTCTACGAGATGATGACGAATCGGTTCCAGGGGATTGACGAGGATGAAGAGTACGACATTTTCGACTACCTGTTGTGCGAGAGTTCGGCGCGTCGCCGCATTCGAATCCTGGAGAGACTGATTCCCCTGGGGCTGGAGATCTACGGCGGCGATTGGGACTACACGTTGCCGCCGGATCACCCGTTACGGGCCTGCCTGCGCGGTGTCCTGCCGCCGGACCAGGTTCCCGCGATGCACTGTGCCGCATCCGTTGTCGTGAACATTCATTCCGTGGGACACCTGACAGGGCCGAACATGCGGTTCTTCAACATCCCCGGCGTGGGTGGGGTCCAGGTCTCGGATGCCGGACAGGAATTTGAGCGATATATGACGGATGGAATGGAAACACTATTCTTTCGTTCGGAAGAGGAATGTGTGGAGAAAGTCCGCTGGTTGCTGAATCATGACGCGGTGCGTCGGCAGATGCGTCATGCCGGGCGGAACCGCGTGCTTCGCGACCATACGTATGACCGCTGGATTACGGACGTTTTCTCGGCCTTCGGATACCGCCTCCCCGACTGACCATTGGGGAGCGTAGTGCGGTGGCGGGTATTCGGAGTATCTTTGCAACCAAGTCCTCATGGAGGTTCTTCAATGGCAGGATTAGAGCATGGAACAGCGTACGGGAAAGAAATCATTGAGCGGATTTACGATGCCCGCATGATTCGCACCTGGTATCGCGATAAACCCGAAGGCTGGCGGTTGATTTCCGGCCTGTGGAGTCCGTTGTACATTCAACTGCGTGCGCTGACCGCGCATCCCGATATTCTACGGCTGATCGGCGAACGAATGTCGGAAATGATTCGGTCCCGCATTCCGGAGGCTACCCAGCTGGTCGGAGTGGCGTTTGCGGGGATTCCCATCGCCGTGGCGACTTCCCTGATGGGCGATCTTCCCAGCGCAATGACCCGCAAACTTCCCGGTGTCCGCTCTCTGTCGGATCTGGATAAAGCCGTTGCCGAATACGGTGAACACGCCTTGATCGAGGGGGAACTCAAGTCCGGCGACCGGTTAGTCATTGTGGATGACCTTGTTTCGGGATTCGATTCCAAATTGATCGCGGCGGCACAGGTCACTCGTGAGGTCGAGCGCCGGGCGCTGGATAATGTAACGGCGAATCATGTCGCGGTAGTTTTCGACCGGGAACAGGGCGCGCAGCAGGCCGCGGAACAGTCGGGAATGCACCTTCACGCCCTGATTCGCTTCCGATCTGAGGGGCTGGATTGGCTGAAAGACCGCATGTCGCCCCGCGAACATGAGGTAATCCGCAATTACCTGGAGAATCCGCAGGCGTTTCAGAGCGGGGATGTCCAGGAAACCCTGATCCGGGAGGCCGAGTCTGCATGAGTGCCCTTGGAGTGCGGCAGCGCAGCGGCCGCCTTCTTCGGTCCTTTCTCTTCCCGAAAGGACTGGGGTGAGGGCAACTCGAATTCGGGGGCTGATCCTGGTCCGATTCTGTGCTAAGATATGTCCAAGAGGAGGTCGGAAACATGGCAATTGTCGAACGCGGTGTCGTGCAGGGGCCGAACATCGTTTTCCCAAGGACGCTCTCCTTGCCGGAGGGCACCGAAGTCATCGTCCATATTGAGCCGGTGATTTCGGCTCCGTCCAAAGAAGCACGTTTCGATGAGGCGGATTTCATGCAGCAGCCCTGCTTCGGGATGTGGAGAGACCGCCCGGACATGGATGACGCAGTCGCCTGGGTCAGAAAGGATCGTGACTCTTGGAATCATCGGCTGACAGGCGGGGTCTGATCGATACGGATATTCTGGTTGATGCGCTCAAGGGAAACGAACGCTCAAAACAGTTTCTGTATCAGCAACGAACAGGGGGAACCATTCAGATCAGTGTCATTACAGCCATGGAATTGATCCGTGGATGCCGGAACGCGGGCGAATTGAGATCTCTGCTCGATTTTCTGGATACATTCAGCGTGTTGCCGATTGGCCCGGTGGCGACCCAAAAATCCTACCAATGGATGGTCTCTTATTCTTTAAGCCATGGTCTCCAAATTCCCGATGCACTCATCGCGGGAACGGCGGTTGAACACGACTTGACCCTGTTCACCGGCAATACACGCCATTTTCGCATGATTCCGGAAATTGTTGTTGAACAACCGTACTGATGCCCTCAGCTTCCCTTCTCATCACTTGGCGAAAGGCTGAGGTTTGAGAACGGCATGTAGCAAGATAAAAAACCGGGAAGCCGATACTCGACTTCCCGGTCTGTTTTGCATCATCCGGTCTTGGAAGAATCAGGAAAAATCCACGCCCTCGATGGCTCGGATGGTGTCGCGGGCGATCACCAGCTCTTCGTTGGTTGGAACCACCCACACCCCCACATTCCCCGTCGAGATCTTTCCTTCAACCGTATTCTCCATCTTGTTCAATTGCGGATCGACTTCAATCCCCAGGAATTCCAGGTTTTTCATGGAAAGATCGCGAATCAGGGGCGAATTCTCGCCAATCCCGCCCGTAAATATGACATGATCTAATCCGCCCATGGCCGCCGCGTAAGCGCCGACATACTTTTTAATGCGATAACAGAACATGTCGATGGCGATCTGGGCACGATCCTGTTTTTTCTCTTGGGCGGCCATAATGACCTCGCGCATGTCGTTGGAGACACCCGATATTCCATACAGCCCGCTGTGCTTGTTCATCATCGCATTCACTTCGGCGACCGAGATTTCCTCCTTGGCCATCAGGGTCAGGGGCACAGAGGCATCCAGGTCGCCCGTGCGGGTTCCCATCAGGAGTCCTTCCAGCGGGGTGAATCCCATCGTGGTATCAATGGATTTGCCGTGGTCGACAGCGGTCATACTGCACCCGTTTCCCAGATGGATGGTGATGACACGCAGCTGGTCCCGGTTCACTCCGCACAACTGCCCCAGCCGGTACGTGACATATCGGTGCGAGGATCCATGAAAGCCGTACCGGCGGATGCCGTGTTTCTGATAGATGGCATACGGCAGACCGTAGAGATAGGCATGAGGCGGCATCGTCTGGTGGAAGGCCGTATCGAACACCGCCACTTGCGGGATATTCGGAAACAGCTCGTACGTGGCGTTATATCCGCGCAGATTGTGCGGATTGTGCAACGGGGCAAATTCCACGCATTCCCGGATGTTTCTCAACACCTCGTCGTTGATCACCTGGGACTTCTTGAACTTCTCGCCCCCGTGGACCATCCGGTGTCCCACGGCCTGGATCTCGCCGGCATCGCGCATCACGCCGGTTTTCTCGTTCGTCAGGCACTTGATCGCGTGGCGGATGGCCGCGATATGGTCCACGACCTCGACCGGTTCCTTTTCAGGGGGGGGGAGCTTGCTTTGCCTCTGCGGAAGAAACAGCGGATTCTCTTGCACAACCTGGTAGGAGGAAATCGACGGGACCAGGCCGATCTTCTCAACGGATCCCCGCGCCAACACGATTTCCTGCTGTTTTTCCATCTTCTCCAAATCGGTGTCGACCAACTGGTATTTCACCGAGGAACTGCCGCAATTCAAGACGAAAACCTTCATGACAATAATCTCCTATTCTCTCTTATTTTCATGGTTGTATGTGAAGAATCCGCGACCTGTTTTTACCCCAAGATGCCCGGCTCGAACCATCTTCTTGAGCAGAGGGCACGGACGATACTTCACGTCGCCCAATTCACGGAACAGATGCTCGGATTGCGCAAGAATCGCATCGAGACCCATCTCATCCGCCAGGTGCAACGGTCCTTTCTCCATGCCGCAGCCTTTGCTCATGGCCACGTCGACATCCGCTGCACTGGCCACGTTCTCCATAACCACATACATGGCCTCGTTGATAAGGGGAATGATAATCCGTGTAGTGGCATATCCGGGCCATTCATAAACCTCGATGGCCGTCTTTCCCATCACCTCCGCCAGTTCGCGTGCCGTCCGGAGCGTTTCATCGCTGGTTTCCAGTCCACGGACCAGTTCCACCAGCGGTTTCTTTGGTACAGGCGGCTGAAAGTGCATCCCCAGGAACTGCGTCGGCCTCCCGCTCTGAGTGCCCAGAAAAGTGATCGAGATGGTGGACGTGTTTGTCGCGATCACAGCCTCTGGCGGGCACACCTGGCTGACCTCACGAAACACCTTGGCCTTTTTCTCGGTGCTTTCGACGATAGCCTCAATCACAAAATCCACCTTCTCAAATCCTTTGTACGAATCGGTGGTTTTGATGCGAGACAAGATTGCCCGCTTCTCACTTTCGGTGATCCCCCATTTCGCGATCTCTTCATCCAGGGATGTTGCAATGCCGTGAACGGCCCGTTCGCCCAGAGCCGCCGTCGGTTCCTGGAGGATGACATTGATGGCGCTCTTGGCGGCCACCTCGGCGATCCCGCCGCCCATGGTTCCGCCGCCGATAATCCCGATGTTTCTGACAGTCATGATCTTGATCTACTCCTATTCTTGCTGCAATTCGATTCCGTTGTTCCCGCGAATGACATTACACCGCCTGGGCTTGCGCGGCCGTAATGGCGATGACATTGGCGATATCCCGAGCGCAGCATCCCCGCGAAAGGTCGTTGACCGGCTTGGCAAATCCCTGCAGCAGTGGTCCATACGCTTCCGCGTGTGCGAGACGCTCCGTCAGTTTGTAAGCGATGTTTCCCGAATCCAGGTCCGGGAAAATGAGGGTATTCGCTCTGCCCGCGACGGTGCTGTCGGGGCATTTCCGTTTTGCGATCTCCGGGATGAGGGCCGCATCGCCCTGCAGTTCCCCGTCGATCTTCAGCTGGGGATCTTTTTCCCGCACGATCCGCAAGGCTTCCCGAACCTTGTCGATACGAGGATGCTCTGCGCTGCCGTATGTGGAGAACGACAGCATGGCCACAATGGGTTCCGCGCGAAGCAGCGCCACGGTGGAACCCGCCGTCGCCATCGCAATGTCCGCCAGCTGCTCCGCTGTCGGATCGGGAACCACGCCACAATCCCCATACATCAACGTGCTGTTGATTCCAAACGGGCTGTCCGGTAGAACCATCATGAAGCAGGAGGAAACCGTCTTGATTCCCTTCTTCGATCCGATGACATGAAGGCTGGTTCGGACTACCTTGCTGGTCGCCGTGATCGCGCCCGCCACCATGCCGTCGGCGCCTCCCTGGTTGACCATCATC
>JAKPYU010000129.1 GCA_029568995.1 Candidatus Omnitrophota bacterium
CCGAATTTCCGCTGCCAGTCGAAATAATAGGTGTCTCCCTTGTCTTCTTTCAGGCCGACAAACGAGGGGATCACCGACAGTTTCCCCAAGAGAGAATCAGTGACGGGGCCGGTTCCCTGAAGGACCAAACCGAGTTTTGTGCTGTCGGCGATTGTTTGGACATGCTGCACAAATCCGTCTTCCTCGCCACGTGGAAGGCGGATTTGAATCCCATCGGCCCCGATTTCCTCACAAAACCGGGCATATTCCACCGCCCGCTTGGTCCACCATTCACTTGTGCAACCGATGGCAATCCCTTTGCCGCCTACAGTTTCGACCAGCACACAGGTCAGTTGCTTGATTTCATCGTAACTCAGACAATGGAACTGGCTGTCGCCGGAAGTTAATTCATACGCGACGATCCCATGGTCCAGGCCGAGTCGGATCATATTCCGAACCCCGTCATAATCGACCTCGGAGTCCTTGGTGAACGGTGTCGGAATCGCCATGATCGGCCCGCGCAGCCGCTTTTTCAGTTCGGCAGGAGACAGCGGATTGCCTGAAGACCCGGCTGCCTGCAACTCCGCTGTACCGAGGACAGGTAAGGCCGCTCCAACGGCGGCAATGCCCAGAAAATCCCTGCGTGTATAACCTGAAGATTCCGTCATGGTTCCGACTTCCTTTCGTTTTCCAGGCGCTCTGATTGTCTTGCCTATCCCGCACGCCAGAATCGCTGGACGCACCGGCCCCGATCCTGGTCATACTCCACGGAACACTCATACCCGGAAGCATGGCAGATTCCTTCATTTGTCATGCGCGTATGTTCGCAGAAACTGGGGCAAATCGTATAGCCGTGCTCCTTGATGTGGTGGACAGCCGGGCATTTGAGGACTTCGAGGACCAGCGCGTTATCTTCCATTCGTAGAGTGATTTCGCCTTCTTCCAGTGAGAAGATATTCTCCCAATGTTCCCTGAGAGCGTCCAATCCACGCTTTTTGATTTCCTCCACAAGGGGCGCGTAGACCGTTCCGGCCAAGCCTGTGAGAAATTCCCGTGTGCCTTCCGCACCATAGTTCTTTTCCAGAAACTCCAGGCCGAAGCTCAGTGCTCCGTGGAAATCCTTGTGGACATTGGGCATGGCGTTCTCCTTGTGGACAGAGCGGACGTTGAGGACAGCCTGCATGATTTCCATTATTGCACGGGGCGGAAAACCTCCTGCATGGGGACGCCCTGCAGGCGTTCTCTCAACGTCCCGGTGTCGAGCGCCTCTTTCAGCACCTCGAAGGCTTCATCATATACCGCCAGAGTCCGTTGTATATCTTCCTCGGAATGAGCATAGGTCATGTTGTGGTATCCGTTGCAGAGAATCCCGCGCCGGACCACTTCCTGGTGGAAAAGACTCTTGAGAATGAGATTCTCCTCCGGGCGGGGTGCATGGAACAGGAACATGCTTCGCGCGTCGAATCCGACAATTTCGATGTACCGCTCCAGGCCATGCCGCCGAATCCGCTCGCGAGTTCCCCGGAGCAGTTTGCCGCCGACTTCCGCAAGATGTTCGATCACTGGCTCAGACTGGTAGATGTCGATCACGGCCTTACAAGCGGCAAGGGACAGGATCTCTCCGCCGAATGTGCTCGAATAAAAAATATCGTCGCAGGATTTCATGACAGCGGCGCGTCCCATCACCGCAGACAGCGGCATTCCGTTGGCCATGCCTTTGCCGAAGGTCGCCAGGTCCGGCACGACGTTGAATTTCTCTTGCGCACCGCCGAGAGCGATCCGGAATCCCATGATGACTTCATCGAATATCAGTAATGCCCCGTGTTCATAGGTTAACTTGCGGCATCGCTCCAGGAATCCATGATTCGGCGGTCCGAGTACACTCGGCTCCAGCATGACAGCGGCCACTTTGCCGGGATTCCGCTCAAGAATGGATTGCAGGGAGTCGGCATTGTTGTATGGAAACGGAAGAATGTAGTCCAGAAGGACCTTTGGGATGCCACGGTTTCGCAACGGTTTTGTGACCGCATACCAATCATGCCAGCCATGGTATCCGCTCTGCACAATGAGATCCCGGCCCGTAAAGGCTCTTGCAATGCGCACGGCGGCGGAGGTCGCCTCGGAGCCGGTCTTGGTGAATCGGACCATCTCGGCACAGGGTATGCAGGCCACCAGTTTCTCCGCGACTTCCACCTCCAAAGGGTGCGGAAGGGACAGTAACGCGCCATCCTCCAGTTGACGCCGGATCGCCTCGTTCACCTTCGGGTGATTGTATCCCAGCGTGATCGGGCCAAGCGCGCCCATATAGTCGATATAGGAGTTTCCGTCAACATCCTCCACTCGGCATCCGGTTCCGCGCACCGCATAGTGCGGTGAAACGCCCTTCACGAATTGGGTTGGGCCTTTGCTGAAACACTGTGTCTGGCACGGGATCACCGCTTCTGCACGTTTCAGGAGTTGCTGCGATTGACTCAATCGAAGGGACTTTGCCTGCTGCATAAAGCATTCCTCCAAAGCACTTTCTGCGAGACGGGTGTTCCGAACCGGAAGATATGCCCATGACGGCCAGTCCGGTCATGTATTCGTCCCCGGAAATGCAGAAATTCATGGATTATATAATACATGAATCTCCTGTACATGTATGGTATTTGAATACTATGGAGCCAAGTGGGCATCATGTCAAGGCATATTTCCCATATCGCAATCCTCGCTTGGGGTGTTCTGCAAAAGAAAAGACGAATAGATGCATGAAAAATGGTCGTGTGCCTCTTGACAACCTGCGAAGTGAGTATTACAAGTATTAACATCAATTTATGTGATAAGAGCATGTACTTTTGAGAATTGGCCGAATACGCCAAAAGACTTGAACGATAGGCGGCTCGCGGGGTTGCCCTTCTGTGGCAGGATGTGTGTGCAAGAATTCCGTGGAGAGGATCGCATTTTGCCGTGCAGGTGCGGCATTCCGATAGATCGGAATAAGGATGAGGAAAAAATGAGACGTTTCAAAGGCTTCACATTGATCGAACTTCTGATCGTCGTTGCAATCATCGGAATTCTGGCGGCCATCGCGGTCCCAAACTTCCTGAATGCCCAACGCAAGGCGAAGATCTCCCGTGTGTATGCCGAGCTGAAAAACCTGGGAACCGCCGGTGAAATGTATCGCCTGGATAACCGGGTGATGTTTCCCGACCGGGGTTCGATCAACATGTGCGGTCTCCTCAGCGGAGCGGTACCGGGCCATGTCTGGTTTTATGTGACGACTCCTATCGCCTATTTTTCAGGTGCAACCGAAGACGTATTCTGCAAGCACGATCTCTGCTCCGACTGGTGGTACATCTATAACGCCGAGGCTCAATGCAGGGGTGGCGAATGGCAGCACAATTCCAGCTGTTCGGAGTTTCCTTTTCATGTTGTCAAGCGGGATGGCTTTTGCATCAGCAGTTCCGGGCCGGATGGAGTTTATAGCGACTTTGCATCTCGCGGGATTCATTTTGATATCTCGAACGGACTCGCCAGCCCTGGTGATATTCTCTGGATCTCGGATCGGGGCTTTGCGACTCAGGCCGACCGGTAAGAGCCTGTCTTAGAACTCTCGAATATGCACACATCCCTCTCCCCTGCCACGACCTGCGGCCCCGGCTTCCTCTGGGAGAGGATTGGGGGGAGGATCCTCCAGACGACATCGTTACTACAAAGTCCCCTCAGCACGGCCTGCCTCGGCATATCCCGGCAAAGTGAGTCGGCGCTGTTCGGAGCTGGGCGGTGCGGTCACAAGGCTGACCAGGATACCGACGATCATGGTCACCGCGCCTCCCGTCACTCCCCACCAGAGCCACGAGATCTCTGTGTAGCTCGCCAATCCCCAAGTGGTCGCTGTGCCGATCAGAGCACCGGTCAACGCCCCCGTCGCGTTGCTTCGCGGAATCAGCACCCCCAGGAGGAACAACCCGCCGAGCGGGCCGCTGAACAAACTCCAGATCTTACCCATAATCTCCAGGAATGTACCCAGTCGCTGAACATAAAGCCCTGCCAGCGTCGCCACAATTCCCCAGAACACCATAACACTCCGCGCCATCAGCAGTTCCCTTACCCGCGACGTCGGACGCAGGAAGTCAACCATCGTCGAGGTGGCCACGGATTGAATCCCGCCGCTGATCGTGGACATGGTCGCAGCCAGAATGCCCGCAATCACCAGACCGGACAATCCCGCCGGAAGACCGTGCGCGATGAAATGCGGCATGACTCGCTTCGGCTCCGTGAGGGTCGCCGCCAGATCGGGATGCGTTCCATAATATGCTGCAAGACCGACCCCGATGTAGGCCAGCAGCAGCACCACCGGAACCACCAGAATTCCATTGAACAACACCGACTTGATCGATTCCTTCAGGGACCGTGCGGCGAAATACCGCTGCGCGATGATTTGATCCGCGCCGTATTCCGTGGTGTAGCGAAACATCTGTCCGAAGAACAGCGCCGCCACGGTCACTTCAATCGTCGGATCCAGGGAGAAATCGAACATCCGCGTGTGCTGTCCCGAAGCGGCGATACTCCACATTTCGCCGACTCCGCCGTCAAACGACACACTCAGCAGAATTGCCATTCCGATGGCTCCCCCAACCAACACGAAGAATTGCAGGAAATCCGTCCAGATCACGGCTTTCATGCCGCCAAGCACGGTGTAGAACGTCGTCGCCACGCCCATCCCGACAATGCAACACCAAGCCGGGATTCCGGTGATCTCCGCCACCGCCACGGATGGCGTGTAAATCGCCGTGGCGAGCCACCCCGCACGAGTCAGAACAAACATCGTCGAGGCGAACATCCGCAATTTGTTGTTGTAGCGCATTCCGAGATATTCATATACCGTGAATATCTGAAGACGGTAAAACAACGGCACGAACACAATCCCGACCAGAATCATCCCCAACGGCATCAGGGTGATTCCCAGGGGATATTGCAGGTCTTTCTCAAAGACCCAGGCCGGAACGCCCATGTAACTGATCGCCGAAAGGTCCGTGGCAAGGATCGAGATGGCTGCCGGGAGATAGGCAATCGAGCGACCGGCAAGAAAATAATCGGAGGTCGATCGCTGGCCACGGGCAAACCAGCTTCCAATGCACATCGTGAGAACCAGGTACAATGCCATTACGGCATAATCCATGGGGGTAAATACACCGGCCATCCTTGCCTCCGTTCAAATGATCCATGTCGTAATCCAACTCGGCTTTATAGCATAAATTCCTCATCAGCCCAAGAGGTAGTAGAATAAAATGAAATAGATTTCACAAGAATCGTAAAAGAGCGGGCAATATAGTTAGTCTATTGGAGAATCGACAATGCACAGATGGCGGTTAGTTTTTCTATTGTGTTGTATTTCCGGTGTTGTTTTTGCGGACGATCCATTGTTTGAAGTTTCGACCCTGATCGATCAACCGCAGCCGGACCGATGGCAAGCCTACCCGTGTATCGCAAAATTGTCGGATCATCGGATGCTATGCGTCTGGTCGGATGCGGGGGATCGGATTCTGGCGTCGTTTTCGAAGGATTCCGGCCTGGAATGGAGCAATCCCATTGTGCTGATGGATCATCCGTCCGAAGCGAATTACGACCCGAATATCACGGTATCCGGTCATCGAGTAATCGTGATGTCTACAACCCGTCTTCCCGACAAGATCGAGAATACATCTACCTGGTGTGTCGTCAGTAACAACGATGGAATGAACTGGGAAGATCCGTATGAAATCAAGATGCCACACCGTTACACCAGCGGCAAAGTCCAGCCCGGCTTACGCTTGACTACCGGAAGACTCCTGTGGCCCTACTCTTATGACATTATCCTGGAAGCAGGAGACCGAAAGGCGATTGAGCGCGGCGAAATGGACAGCCGCGCGGGTGTCATGATCTCCGATGATGACGGAGTTACCTGGCGACCGGGCGGGGATATCCACATCGAAGAATCGCGTATTCACAGTGCGGGAAAAGTCTGCGGTGCCGATGAACCTTCTCTGGTTGAATTCGCCGATGGCTCGGTGTATGCCCTGCTGCGCACGGGCACGGACCGGATCTGGGAGATGGGCAGCAAAGACGGGGGAGAAACTTGGGATTCCATTCAGCCCAGTCCTCTGACCGGGCACAACGCGCCGGTGGCCTTGTGCAGGCTTCAGAACCCGTCCGACGCGTATGTTTGCGTATGGGACGATTCTCCCAAGGACCGGTGGCCCCTGGTGGCGGCAGTTTCCACGGATGAATGCAGGACCTGGTCGCAGCCGAAAACGCTTGCCTGTGTGCCGGGATATCCGTCATACTCGCCGAATGTCACGCAGGCCGCCGATGGAACCATCCTTGCTGTTTGGCAACAACATCACCCGGAGAAACGTATCCGAATCATGCTGGCCCGATTCAACCTCAAATGGCTACTCGATTCGAGTAATCCCAAATCCGAATAGGAGAAACTGCAATGAACCGAACGATTCTTTTACTGGTGCTGCTTTCGATTCCGTGTATTTCAATGGATGCCGAGCCGCTATTCGAAATTCAGACAGCGGTTGCATCAAAAGGCCCCTCGCATTGGTGCGCGTATGCCTGCGCCGCACGACTGAACGACGGGCGGATTCTGTGCGTCTACTCGGATTGTGGCGACCGTATCGCGGGCATATTCTCCGATGACGGCATTTTCTGGAGTGAACCGGTTTCGTTGATCGACAGCCCGGTAGAGGCAGACTACGATCCGAATATCGTTGTTGTCGGAGACCGGGTCTTTGTGCTGTCCACAACACGAATGTCGGATGAGATCATCCGAACAACTACCTGGTGCGCACGAAGCGAGGATAACGGAAAAACATGGAGCAAACCGTATGTGGTAGTCATCCCGCACACCTACACAAGCGGGAAAGTACAGCCGGGGATTCAGTTGAAATCCGGGAGGCTGCTGTTCCCGTATTCATGGGACCTGGTACTGGAGGAAGGTTCCAAGACCGTTCGTGGGGAGGGTGAGATGGACAGCCAGGCCGGGGTAATGATATCCGACGATCAGGGAGACACATGGCGGCTGGGTGGCGATGTGCATGTGGAAGTGAAGGCAGATGACAAGAAATCCGGCGGTGCAATTTTCGGTGCGGATGAACCGGCACTGATGGAGCTCTCGGATGGGAGCATTTACATGATTATGCGCACGGGCACAGATCGTATGTGGGAGACATGGAGTCGGGACGGCGGAGAGACCTGGGACCCGCCGCGTCCCAGTTCGCTGGTGGCGCACAACACGCCTGCAACGCTCTGCAAGCTGGAAAGGGAAAATGTCATTGTCTGTGTCTGGAATGAGTCCCCCACGAATCGTTGGCCGCTGGTTGCAGCCGTCTCAAAAGATGAGTGCCGAACCTGGTCGAAGCCGAAGATGCTCGCCTGTGTGCCGGGTCTGCAATCGTCCTATCCCGGCTCGGCGGTCACCCGGGACGGCTTAATTCTGGCGTTCTGGCAACAGCAAAGACCGAACGAACGACGGGATATTATCATGGCGCGATTCAACCTGGAGTGGCTGCTTGCGCAAGATTAGTCATCGGAACATCTGTCAGTTGAACGGCCACATTCGTTGGTTGTACAGAATGACGATACTCGCCGCGAAGGCGAGGAAGCTCGCCATGGTCAGGGACACTTTTACATAATCGCTGACCCATGAAAGAGGGAGGAGAATCGTCGAGAGAGCGAATCCCACGACACTGCCGATGCCCAGGATAACACCCCATTTACGCAAGCGTGTATGGGAAAGATCTTTCATGGCCTGGTGTCCTTTTTGGGATCGGGATTGTTCGAACCGGAAATCAGCCGGAACTCTCGTGCCTCGAGGCGAATATTCTGCGTCTCTTTGCCCTGCGAATACACTGCCGTTTCGCAGGAGGAGTCCAGGGAGTTGAATACGGCAGTACTGCCATCGGTGAAGCGAGTTGAATAAACACCGTCCATTTTTCCGGGGGGAGGACACTTTCCTTCCCAGGGCATTCGGGTTCCTTCAAGGATCGAGAGCAGCCTGGGGCTGAATTGGGCGTATTCGTATTCGGCGGGGATTCCATAAATTGCCCGATGCCCTGTTCCGACATTCTGAATCACGATGGTTTTCAGCCGGTCAAGGTGGTCCACCAGTTCGCTTTGCTCCACCTGTCCGGCATGAAGGATCTCAATTCCGCCCTTTTCCACAAACTCCCAGACCACCGTGTCCAATTCTTCGGGCAGATCGCTCATCGGCAGGCGAACCAGCATCCGATAGCGGCTTAGGAATCCATCCTCAATCATGCTCTCATCCACCAGGTCGAAATTGTAAAGGTCCCGCAAGCGTTTCAGCCAGGAATGATAAGTCGGCAAGAAGGATGGAAACATGCGAATGCGCCTTGCGGGGTAAAACACAGCCATGGGGACATCCGGTTTCAGGAATTTCAGATGAGGAACTTGCCGGACATATTCCTCCATGGCCTTGAGCGGTTTTGCGGAACCATACGAGGTGGAGACATCGAAAAGGCTTCGAAATCCGAGCAGGGTTGCGCCACCCGACATGGCGTCAAAAAAGCGGCAGGATATGCCTCGCTCACTGTTCGGCAGGTACTCCTCCGTTCCGTAGAACGTTCCGTATGCTCGGGCTGCGGAAGAGACCAGGCGCAAGGGCGCAAAGCTGGAAAGGAAATCATTGCTCGCCATAACCGCGCACAGACCCGCCTGGTGTTCCCTGGCTACTTTCGCCAGCGCAGTCAGATCCGCACCCAGCCGGGGATCGCCATTCCCGGAGAGAACCAGTTCCAGCCGGTCACCCGGAAAGAAATCGCGGGCATCCGCCAGGCACTGCCGCGCATACTGTGCCATGGAGTCCTGGTACCAGGTCACGAAATCCTCAAAGCGTCTTTCATGGATCTCGTCCAGGCCGGAAGCGTCCTCGATATACACTCCCGCGAGTTCTTCATCGGGAAGGGAAATCAGGTTACCGGTGGCTGTGGCAATCCGATCGATGGATGCAGCCGGGATTCCCCAGGCTTTGGCGGTTCCCTCCACGCCGCGATACCGTTCTTTCAGCCACCGCCGGAAATCTTCACGAGCATATCGATCTCCCGCCCACCATCCCAGATGGACATGAGTTGAATCCGGGCAATTCAATCCGAGTTTGGATGGAAAAACCGCTTCACCGAAATCGGCACCGATTCCGAGCCTTACGCTTTCCAGAAGATCCGGTCGCGCATGGCAATACTCCGCAACCTTTCTCAGAAAGCGCCGAATGTGGGGACGCAGGTTGGGATTCCAGACACTCTGAACCAGTGTCTCCTCGTCACATTCGAGACATCGAAGCATGACGCTCTCATCGGAGTTCTTGAACCAGTCCGGAGTTGAGTAAAACGGATTGGTGATGAGAACGGGGATCCATTTCAATCGGTAGTTGTTCAGGTTGGCGCGCATTCCTGTGTATTGATCAAACGAAGACGAATCCGGACCGACCGGTTCCACCTCGCTCCAATGCACAAACGAAACCAGCGAGGTAATCCCCACATACTTCGCCGCCATGAAGTTCTCTTTTTTCAGGAACTGGCTGGGGGGAAAGCCCTGGATCTGCCACAGGTGCGCAATCCGAAATTCCGGTGGTGCAGAAATCGGCTGTTCGGGGATAACAACGCTTGGATCGGCGAGATCCTGTGCGTATGCGGTGAACGCAATGATCAGGAATACAAATACAAGGGCAATCAATCTCAACATGACTTCTCCGGGAGATTAGGACACCGTATACGCCTACGGTATTGAATCTGCAACGCTGAGATAAGGAAAGCGATGGATTGAACGGAACACCCATCTGTGTGCATCACCTCTTTGTCATAGCCCTCTCCCAATCGATGCAGAAATCCCCCGGCCCGCGCAGGTTGTGGCATCGCACAACATCTCCGCTGGAAGCAACCCCGTTACTGGGATCATAGCGGGTCGCGAATCCCCGCATGTATTCGCCGATATCCCCATCCGGTCCCGCGGAAAGAAAATAGAAGTGGGTTCCGATTCCATTGGAACACTGGCGGTCGTCATAGGCATAGAAGATTCCTTTGCCGAAGGGATCGTACATGGGGCTGTTCAGGTAGGCCACCGGCGTGGTCAGCTGTTCCCAAACCTGCCCGCTGAAATGCACCTCGCCATTGAATAACGTGACAATTCCAGCCTCTGCGGGAAGGACTCCCCAGATATAGAGAGGGACAATCCTGCATTTCTCCCCCTCCCCGTCATCGTTTCCATCAATCACCCAAAGTCCCGTGTCGCTGTTACGAATGGCGGTCTGGTCATCAGCCATCTTGAGATCGGCCTGAACACGCGCAATTTTGGCTCGAACGCGGGCATTGAGGAAATTGGGCACGGCAATCGCCGCAAGAATCCCGATGATCGCGACGACAATCAACAACTCAATCAGTGTGAATCCTCGCTGACGCATGATGCACCTCCGATGAAAGTTGGCGTATTTATTCTCCTACATATCGATCCGCACATGCAAGAGTCCGGTGTCCGAGAAAATCCTCACCCCCCCTCCCCCTCTCCAAGGATGGAGAGGGGGGCGGAGACCTCTGACAGGCAGAGACCTCTGACAGGCGGAGACCTCTGACAGGCGGAGACGCCTGTCCTACTGGGGAAACCTCCCCCCAATCCTCTCCCGGAAGGAGAGAGAAACGACGGAATGGACAATCCCATTCGGGGGCACTATTTCTGCACGTGTTCTTCGGATTGAGACTGAATGCGCCAGAGGCGGGCGTAGATCCCGTCCAGGTCAAGAAGCTCGCGGTGTGTTCCCCGTTCTACCAACCGCCCTCCTTCCAGAACCAGAATCTGATCGGCCATGGAGATGGTGGACAGACGATGGGCGACGGCAATGATAGTGCGGTCCGAGCTGAGTCGAGCGAGCGACTCCTGGATTTTCCGCTCGATATTGCTGTCCAGTTCGCTGGTGGCCTCATCGAGAATCAGAATCGGCGCATCGTGAAGCACGGCGCGCGCGATGGCGATGCGCTGACGCTGGCCGCCGGAGAGTCGCATTCCACGCTCGCCCACCACGGTGTCGTACCCATCGGGCAACTCCAGAATGAACTCGTGAGCATTGGCGATCCGTGCGGCATGTTCCGTTTCTTGGCGACTTGAATCCGGCCTTCGGAATGCGATGTTCTGATGGATGGTTGCGTTGAATATATGGATATCCTGGTTCACCATCCCGATGGAGTTGCGCCAGGCTTTCTGATCGTACTCCGGCAAGGGAACTCCATCCGCCAGGATGACGCCGTTCGTCGGATCGTACAGACGAAGGACAAGATCCAGCAGCGTTGATTTTCCTGCGCCGGACTCACCCACAATCGCCGTCATGGTTCCCCGTGGGATGGAGAATGAAATGTCCTTTACGGCAGGAGTATTTGTCCCGTCATAGAGAAAAGAAACGTCACGGAATTCGATCCCGTGTCGGAGCGCCTCGAAACTCTTTCCGCCATCCCGCATGTAGGGCTTGTTGTCTTCGCGAAGAATCGCGGAGATCCGGCTCACGGTGGGATAGAGTTTCTTGAGTGAAGCCAGGTTGCCGTTGATGGTTCCGGCGCGCGGCATGAGACGATAAATCACAAACACATACACGGCCAGACGCGGCAGCCACTGCTGATTCACATCCAACAAGGCATAGCAGGATACCAGCAGGGCCGCAACGCAAATCACCGTAAGGCATTCCACCAGCGGGAGAATCGTGGCTTCCCAGACCAGGCTTCTGCGATTCGCCAGCATGGCTTCTCGAAGAGTATCATCCACAAGTTCCTGCACATGTTCCTCTTGCGCAAAAGCCCGGACGGTACGAATTCCCTGGAGGTATTCGACAATCTGTTCATTCATCCGAATGGTGGCTTTGACAAATTGCGTTGCGGCGTTGCGCACCAGCCGAATTACCCGTGATAAACCGAATGACAGTAGACCCAAAGTAACAACCGCAAACAAGGTAATCGGCCAGGAAATCCAGAGCAACACGGAGATGTAGGTCAAGAGAATCAGGAGATCCGAAACCAGCATATTCAAATAGCCGAGATAGCTCACCATTCCATTGGTCTGGTGCGTATAGAGAGCCATGTCGCCGATCTTGTACTTGACCACGTGATCGTAGCGAACCGAGAAGAACTGGCGAAACACGCGGGACCGCAGATCCTGTTCACACCAGGCCTGGAGATACGCTGTGGCCGCGCGGCCCAGGAATTGAAATCCGCTTCGCAGCAGTTGACTGGCAACAGCCAGCCCGACATATACCGCGAAAATTCCTCCGCGTCCGAAGCGTTCTTCCATCGCAACCATGAAATTCTGAAACAACATAAACGATACTTGCGTATCTGTCGTCTTTTCTCCCAACAGGACGTCCAGAGCCAATAACAGCGCTCCCATGGTACTGCCTTCGAACATGGCCGCAACGCAGTTCAGTGCAATAATGAATCCGACGGTATATTTGTATTGTCGAAGGAGATCTTTCAGCAATTGGCCGAGATGGGAATCCCCGCAGGTGATGTTGAAGATATCCAGCCGGATTCTTTTCCGAAGCCAAACATATAAAGGATGAGCCATGTTTCAGTCCAGTCTATGGAGTCTCCCCGATAATCCTATCGGTCCTTCTTCGCAACGATGAGAATGGTCGGTTTGAGCGGGCACGAATGCCGTGCTTTCAGAAGCGAAATCATAATTAACTGAATGCGGAGACGTCTCGTCCATTCGGCAACCAGCCTGGTCTTGTTCGACCGACAGGATTCGGGATCGAGAATCTTATCGACTCCCGGCACGATGATACGATACCCGGTTTCGCGGCAGGCATTCAGGACACCCCGATTGGTGCAATAGAAAATGGAGGTGTCCAGGAATCGCCGGCTTCGCCCGCACAGCCGAAGGTACCAACGCGCGACTGGTTTCGGCAGCAACGGCAACCACGGAAGATGATAATGTGCCTCGCGCCGAAACGCGGCGTAATTCGGCGCAATCAGGATCAGCGATCCGCCCGGTTTCATGATACGCCAGGTTTCGCGGATCAACTGACGATAATCCGGGACGTGCTCCACCAGGTTCCACAGGGTCACGACCTCGAATGAATTCTCTGGGAACGGCAGATTCAAGGCATCCGCTCGGACATAGATCGACTCGGATGCGCCCGGAGTGCCCGAGAGTTCGTATCGTTTGCGCGCGAAACGAACGTCGAATTCAGCCAGCTCGGCCCCGACTGCCTCAATCCCTTTGTTTCGACAGAGAAGCACAAAGGACCCGAACCCGCATCCGATGTCCAGAAGAGTCTTCGGCATTTGACCGTCCAGCGCCGAATCGAGATGCCGGAACATCTTCTCGGCTTCAAGGAATTCGACATGATTGCGGTAATGCTCTTCGATCTGGTTCTCAGTCAGAATCCCCGCGTATTCTGCCCGCAGATACTGCATCGCTTCGGCTTTCAGTGTGTCATCGGGATTTGGAGTCATATCGCTAGCGCGGGAATTTATAGTCCGTGCGGGGATCGCCGGGGACCTGGTAAATCATGATGCCGTTGCTGACGACCCCGTTGCTGATTTCATACAGTCCGTTGCTGCTTCCGGTAGGGCCGGTGCTGCCGGTGCTGCCCGCCCAGCCGGGATACTGCGGGATCTGGTCGATATCCAACGGTTCCCAATGAATCGTGCCCTGGTAGTACGGACCCGCTGCCTTGGAATCGAGCTTCTGTTTCCCCATGAACACATCAATGGGCCAGATATTCATATACGCAACAGGCGTTGTGAGCGGCGCATTCTGATTTGCGGTATGGCTATGCAAGTGATAGCTGCCGAAATCCATGTGGTACATCATCATGGCTTTCAGCATGGAGGTATGATCGGACATCATGCGGGATACCTTCGCCTTCATCTGCGCATACATGAAATTCGGGAGAGCGATGGCGGCCAGAATCCCGATGATCGCGACCACAATCAAGAGTTCGATGAGAGTAAATCCACGCTTTTTCATACGAATGTGCTCTTAACACCGAACAGCCCTTTTTCAAGACAAGGTGGACGGAGTGGACGCAGAGAGAGAATCCCTGGCGCTTGTCTCACCACGGTCCTGTGCCTTTGAATTGGAGTTTCAGCGGATTCAGGAACCGCGTGTAATACTCCTTGACTTCGTTGAGATCGCCCTGCGGATCGAACAGAAGCAGGGCCTCCTCATTGCCGAACACGGTGCCTGTGGCAACGACCGTGTTGCGGTCCAGCGGGGTTGTCCGCGCGCCGAACGGATACACTTCGGGTCGAGACCAGTAAGTGAATCCCCATCCGTATTGTCCGAGATAGGTACATGGCACGGTATACGGTACAGGGCCGCCGAATTTGTTCATGGTGAAATGGGATTTGCGCAGGGAGGCCATGCCGTATTGGTTTTCCGGATGATACGCCGCTACCCAGGGGACATCGCGATCCAAAATCGCCAGCGCGCCTTTTTCCAGGCCGGGCATCACCGCTTCATGGTTCTCGTTCAGGTGCTCGGTGATATCGCAGACCGTCATACCATCACCTTCCGGCCAGGCGTAATGCGTGAACGTCGGAACCAGCGGTTTCCCCCGCTTTGCCTCTCGCTCCGGCATTTCAAGGTGTGTCGTCACAATCTCTCCCATGCGCACCGCACGCGCCGCGCGGTTCTCCGTGAACTCCATCATGGAAGTGACTTCCACATACGGCACATCCGCATAGAAGGTGTATGTCAGATAAACAATGACATCTTTATATAAACTCATAGGACCCCAGCGGGTGTATTTGACCATCAGCGGCCCCCGGATGAGTTCCTGGTGAGGCGGGGTAGCCCAATCGTAATCGTGGTCCCATCGCTCCGGTGGACTCCAGATATCGGCGACGAAATGGATGGGGATGTTCTGATGGAAGTCGATGAGCATGTCGGGACTCTGTGTCATCCGCCGCGCAGATACCATGGCCCCGCATTTTTGAGACAGCATGATCGAATAATATCGGTTCTTCACATTGATACCGGGAAGTGTCCCGTAAACCTCCAGGGGATGCTCAATCGCTGCGGTCGCGCAGTCCACCGTGTCCTTCTTGCACCACAGAAGTCGGTAAGTGGCGGTTTCGTTCGCCGGACAGGAGGCCAGAAAAACCACATTGGCGCTCTCGGAGCGAATGTCCTCCGTCAGTGGTTTCTGCGCATCCACAACACCATACACCTGGAATGGAACAGGCTGCTCTTTGCCGCACGGGCAGACGCGCAGAACACGGACCTCTTTTCCCCAGTCGGAGATTTCCCGCGCTTTCGCGCTCAATGTGACGGTCACCGGCTCGGCGTCACGGTCCAGGCCGGAGGTTTCTTTGACCGTATAGTCGTACTGATATTGAAAATGAGATTGCCAATTGCTGCCCCCAATGCAGGCCGGTTCTCCGGTCTTTGCCAGTTGGCCGCCTCCGCAGGAGAGGCAGAGAAAGAGGATGAAAACGGGACTGATTCGATAGACTGTGCTCATTTGCCTGTTCCTTTGGTGGATATGGATTCCCAATGTCATGTCGTAGGGCGGGTCTGTGACCCGCCCGAGGTGGGGTAGACCTGCTCTGGGCGGGTCACAGATCCGCCCCTACGACCTCTTGCGTACCGTAATCCCCGGATACCGTCATTTCCAGGTTTCCCTTGCGCCGTCTGTAGAGGCAAGAGTACTTTAAAAGTGGTGGTTTTCTGCACCCTGGGCATCAGCATACCTGCCAAGTTGAGTCCACATCCCATGCCGAAACTGCCAGAACGGACGATAGGAGAATAGGAATTGATGAAAAAGAACGTATCGAGACGGATTTTTCTGATGAGTGCCGGTGCGGCAATGGCCGGTTGCGCCACGGGACGAGTGCCGAAGCTCAAGAGTATGGGTTACGCCTCTCCCAATGAGAAACTGAATATGGCCGCAATCGGTTCCGGCGGCAAAGGAAGTTCCGATATTCGCAGTTGCGCGAAAGCCGGAGAGAATGTGATCGCCCTTTGCGATGTCGATTGGAACCGGGCCTCCAAGACCTTCAACGATTTCCCCGATGCGAAGAAGTACAAGGATTTTCGCGTGATGTTGGAGAAGGAGCCGAGCATCGACGCCTGCACGGTTTCCACGCCGGACCATACGCATGCTGTGGCCGCCGCCATGGCCATGCGGATGGGCAAGCACGTGTATGTTCAAAAGCCCCTGACCCACACCATGTATGAAGCCCGCAAGTTGACCGAGATTGCACGGGAAACCGGCGTTGCGACGCAGATGGGCAACCAGGGCCATTCCGGGGAAGGCGTTCGACAGCTCTGCGAGATGATCTGGACCGGCGCCATCGGACAGATCCGGGAAGCGCACATCTGGACGAATCGCCCCGTCTGGCCGCAGGGCATACCCGAACCGTTGCCGGAGGAACCCATCCCCGACACGCTAGATTGGGACCTCTGGATCGGGACCGCCCCCATGCGCCCGTATAATCACAGGTATATGCCGCACGACTGGCGTGGCTGGTGGGATTTCGGCTGCTGTGCACTGGGCGACATGGGTTGCCATATCATGGACCCGGCCAACTGGGCGCTGCGCCTGACCGCGCCAACGGCCATCGAATGCGTCTCCCAGGATGGCGCGAACAAACAGACCGGCCCGTTCAAATCCACCATTCGCTACGAGTTCCCTGAACGATTCGGGATGATTCCTGTGACCATCTATTGGCATGACGGCGGCAACCAGCCCCCACGCCCGGAAGGAATCGGACCGGATGTCAAGATGGGAGACGGAAACAACGGCTCCTATTTCATCGGCGAGAAGGGTATCCTCACCACCGGCGAATACGGAGACAACAGCCGTTTCCTCTCGGAAGAGATGAACAAAGATTACAGGATGCCGGACCCGATGATTCCGCGTTCGCTCGGACACACCGAAGACTGGCTCCAGGCGTGCAAAGGCGGCCTTCCGGCCTGCTCCAATTTCAACTATGCGGGGCCATTCACGGAATTTGTGGTGGTTGGAAATGTCGCGCTTCGCTGCGAAGGCAGACTCGAGTGGGACAGTGCGGCTATGAAGTTCACCAACAATTCCGAAGCCAACAAATACGTCCATGTCGAGTATCGCAAAGGCTGGACGCTGTAAGGACATTCGTCACAAGGGACAGAAAATCGGCCCGATCTCGAAAAAGGGATGGGGCCGATTTTTATACCCCCCTTTATCCCCCCGTGAACGGGGGGAAACAGAGCGCGTAAACGGGGGAATTTTCTCCCTTCCCGTTTACGGGGAGGGATGGGGTGGGGGCATTCAAGAGCGGAGCAGGACTATCTCAACCCGGGAAGTTGGGCGGAAATGAACCATTGTATATCTTCCCATCAATCATCACATTCCTCATTACGCTTGGGTTGCCGAGGCACCAGTAAATGTCTCCGTTGCTCCGCAATCCGTTGGATGGCATATACGTATTTCCATTGCCGGAATACCACGCTCCCGAGAATACACTGGAGTCTACTCCGTTTTCCACGTTGTCCGGGCCGATGGTGAAAATGACATAGGTGATCCATCGACGATTGTCGGCGGTTCCTGTGCCGGCGGCGCCTGTTTCATAGCACCGGAAATAATTGGAATCCGTCTCGAACTTGTTCTGGAACGGGTCCCGCGGAAGCCCACTCATATACCCAACCGGAGTGGTGAGCCAGACTAAACCGGCTTCGGAGCGCGTCCGCTGAAAGATGTTGTGCTCGGATTCATTCGGATACGTGTTGTGGTCGAGGTAGTACTGCTCGCAGGAGCTCGCCAGTGCCTTGATGTCGGATTTTGCCTGGGCCACCATCGCGCGGATGCGGGCGTTCATGAAGTTGGGGACCGCGATCGCCGCCAGAATGCCGATGATCGCCACAACGATGAGCAGTTCAATCAACGTGAAACCGATACGCGCATTGCGGTGTTTCAACAACTGCATCCTTTGTATACCTCCGTGTTGGTATCGTGTCTGATCCTCTTGCTGAGAACATGGTATCGCACAATGCGGATAAGTCAATCAGGCTATGGGCTATTGCAGGGATCCGTGAAAAAACAGAGGAGACGAAAGAGGCATAATAGGAAACCTGTAAATCCTCTACAGAGAACTTCGAGCCTACCCAAGGATTCCGAGACAGCCTCTCCTATCAAGCCAATAATCATATAATCATACGATATCGGCCTGGCAGGAAATTAGTTTTTCCATCAGAATAACTCCGGGATAACCCAATTTTGCGGAACCGAATAGTCTCGCTAATAACAGGGCTGGAAGAACCGGGGGCAAGATGCCGGTTCCTCCTAAGAAAGCTCACTCGTCGATAGGCAGACCGGGGAGTCTTGTGGTACCCGATCAACCCCCACCTAACCTCCCCCGATCTTCGGGGGAGGAATCTCGCCCCCACTTTCTTTTCCCAATCACCGGCCTCGCCGGAGTCGCGCTCGTGAAGAAGCCCTCCCGCCAACCATCTTTATGTTTAAGGCTGTTAATCTCAGATCCAGGATGTCCTGGCTTTTTCTTTGTTTCTTTATTTTTAATATTTGCATTATTCTTCTATTGTTTTGGCGGAATTTGTGGCAAAAGCCGATGCTGTTCGCCAAATGCTCTCATCCTTATTCAAAGGGAGAATCGGATTACGCTGAATTGGAATGGCCGTTATGGGGGACAGAGGTGGATGAAGAAAGAACCTGGCGCAGGATTTCCAGTTTCTTGACCAAGTCCTCCCAGACCGCCGTTGTGATGGGATATCCGATCGGGCCTTTACCCTGCTCGACCTCCTGGATCTCATTCCGCATGTTTTCCAGGAATCGGGGAAGGTTGCTGACAGTCAGCCACGGGGAGAGCTTGATGGGGCCTGTGATATTCCCCTTCTCTTGAAGCCCCCGTTCCACATCGGTCAGGAGCTGGTGGACTCGCCGGATTCCGTCGCTTTCAAAAGGCATTCGATGCGCTCCCGCCTGCGGATAGTGAATTCCCTTCCCCGTTTCTCAGCCCGGGAAAGGCCATTCGGTAATACGGAGGAAATGATTGTACAAAGCCTGCAAAATGGCAAGCGAACCGGAAAACACAATCAAGGGGCGAAGAATCGCCAGGCGATTCTCCCGATCTGCAACGCAACACTCCAGCCAATACAATAGAAAAAGGAGCGTGGGTGCGGTCATGCCGGAGAAGATGTCCCAATCCGACGGGAATTTTTTGTCGGGCCTCCAGGCAATACCGTAGATGAAATAGGGAATGAACAACAACGCCAGAAAAGCGGTCCTCCGGTTCCAATGGGGAAGTCGGTGATTCCACAATAGAAACAGGACCAGGCCACAGGCCACGGGAGAGAGATAGAAATACATATTGAACAGGACATTCGCCATGCTCCATGAGAAGATCTCGGAGGCGGTGCGGAACATGGCCGCATCGGTTCCGACACGCATGACCTGCACTCCCCAGAAATGATCCCACATCGCGCCCGGATCACCGCCAAAACCATAGTACATCAGCCACACCGTGAAAACCGAAACGGGCAGGAAAGACGACAACCCCAGGACGAGAAAGTCCCGGGATAAGAAGATCTGCCCGTCTGCTTTCCGGGAACGCAAAAACGGCAGCGAGCAGAAAACCGGAATCCACCAGGCTGCCGACAAGTGCGTCAGAAACATCAGCGCAAATGCCAGGCCGACCCACACAGGAGATTTGCCATTGATCCGGTATCGCAAGGCTGTCCATAAGAACAGCGTGAAAGAAGCGGTAAGCAGAGCATAGACCTCGATATTCCCCAGAAAAATCTGCGTGAAACCGCACGATGAGAGAATCGCAAAAAGCCACAGGAGCCGTTCTTCTTTTTCCTCCTGAAGGCGGTTGATTGAAAAACAAAGGAACGAGACCGCAACGACACCGCAGAGATAATCCAGAACCGCAATGCTGACCATGGGAGAGGATTTCACCAACCAGGCTCCGAGGAGCGCAACACCACGATAAGAGAGAACCGACAACGGTTCTCGCAGATAATTCACCCAGCGATCGGGATAGGCGCTGTGCAGGAGCCAATCATAACCGTCCGGAGAGACATTCAGGCTGTGAAAAGGCCAGAGAAACAGAAGCGCTCCGACAACAGTCACCCATGCTTTCTTTCCGAAGTATCCCCGTATCTCCAGAAAGTGAACCGTATATCGGAGCGCATCGAAGAATCGACGCTCGATATCGGGATGTAACAGCAGACCGACCAGAACCGCCCAACCCGCTTTGACAGCGAGAGGGAAGGAATTGGGGATGGTGAATGCCCAGAGTTCGACGGGCAGCTGATTCAAGAGACAGAACAACGTGAAAAAAGAAACAAACAGGGCCGGAAAAAGCGCGATCCCCGGGAAATCCGGGCGGGCCTGTCTGCGAGCGTCCAGAGACACCGCGTAAAGAAGGAAGAGAGGAAGATACAGCCAGGAAGGAAGCGGCATGAACGCCACAGGCCCGGCAAACAGAACTCCCGCCACCACGCACACAGAAAAACATGCGCATAAGATGAAATCCCGCCGGTTCAAAGGCAATCTCCTCGACGTTTCTACGACATCCCTCATCCCGCCGTTTTCCCCGTCCATTCCGTTCGCCGCGTTCATTCTATCGATAAAAAAGAAAAAGAGGACAATAGTGACAAGTCACCTTGTCCCCTTCTCAAAGGAGAATTTCTTTCCAAATGCGTAGCCTGCGGCTTGGCGGTTCACCCATCTTTGCATCGGGCCGACGATGCCTGATCCCCAATTGCAAAGAGAGATGAATAGTGCTCCCGATTATTTCTTGGTTCCGAGAACGGCGTCTTTGCAAGCCTTGGCAATACGGAATTTCACAACCGTCTTCGCCGGGATCTTGACCGGCTCGCCGGTTTGCGGATTCCGCCCCATGCGGGCTTTCCGCTTCACCAGGACCAACTTTCCGAATCCGGGAATGGTGAATCCCTTCTTCGCCTCTCGGTAGCCGACCTCGGCCAGTTCATCGAGGACCTCGGCGGCCACCTTCTTCTGGATACCCACTTTCTCCGCCAGTTGAGCAATCAGCTGGGCCTTCGTCATCGGTTTGGCGACTTTTTTCGGAACGGTTGCCATCTCTCTCGAACCTCCAATAGCATGATGGATCTCTATGATCTGAGTCTTAAGATCGCGGTATCTTACTCCAGATTAGAGAGAATTTCCACAGAAAAAAGCGATTCCGTAGTACTTTTTTTTGCCGGAACAAGAAAAATTCTTTCAGAAGGGCAATAAAACAGTCCGAGAACCCCTTATTGTTCGATTTTGAAAAGGTCGAGCGCATTCTGAAAGGTTGAATCTGCGATCACATGGGGTGCGTTCTGCCGGATTGCGGCCACCGATTCCGCTATGTGAATCAAGTACTGCGGCACACATCGTTTTCCTCGATGCGGAGACGGCGCCAGATACGGACAATCCGTTTCGATCAACAGCCGGTTGGTCGGCGTATCCGCAACGCACTGCCGGAGAGACTCGTCCTTTGAGAATGTGACAATCCCTGAGAAAGAAATGTGCAGACCCAGTTCGATAGCAATCTCCATGGTCTGCAGGGACCCGGTATAGCAGTGAAGCACACCTCGGCGTGGTTTCTGTTCCGTGAGAATGGCCACCAGATCGCTCTCACATTCGCGTGAGTGGACGATGATAGGTAAATCAAGCTCCTTCGCCAGGGCAACCTGTTCCTGGAACAGCTTCTGTTGAATGTCATGCCGCCCGATGGGGTGATGATACTCCAGGCCGATTTCGCCAATGGCGACAACGGCCGCATCCTGCGCAAGAAAACGAATCCGGTCCAGGTAATCCTCCGGAGCCTTCACAGAATCATGCGGAGAAACACCGACAGCGGCGTAAGTTCCTCTCAGCCGACGGCAGAGTTCAATCGCACGCTCGCTGTTTGCCAGGTCGTATCCGACAATGATTGCCGATTCAACGCCGCTCTGGCGGCTCTCCTCCCATATCCTATCGCAATCCTTCTCAAAGGCAGGCGAATTGAGATGGGTGTGACTGTCAAAGAATCTCAACGTCGCCATCCCTCAGAACGCCCGAATCAACCCGACAACCACTCCGACCACCACGACATCCTCCCGGTCCGGATTATCTGCGTTGACCACAATCGGTTGATAGGACGGGTTGGCGGGTTCCAGAAAGATCTGATTTCCGCGTCGTCGGTACGTCTTGACCGTGGCCTCATCCTCCATGCGAGCTACGACCACATCGCCGTCATGCGCGTCCGGCTGCGGATGAACCACAACCACATCGCCGCTGTGAATCCCGGCCTCGATCATGCTGTCCCCTTTCACGCGCAAGCCGAACAGGTCCACTCCGGAACGTCGCCCGAAGAAGTCCGGATCGACAATCACATCCCCTTCCCGGATATCGGGAGCGGCATAATCCGTGGGACCTGCGGGAACACGCCCCAGGATGGGCATTCGGAACTGGGGCTTTGCGGAACGTGCCTCAGCGCCGCGTCGCGTCACACCCCGCGAAGTATAGCGGCTGATTTTGAGATACCCTTTCTCGCCGAGTTTATGCAGATGGTACCGTGCCCCGTTGGTTGACGAGATACGGAACCGCCTGCAAATCTCCCGCAGAGTCGGAGGAAAGCCGTTTTTCTCCGTAAACTGATCGATATAATGCAGAATCCGCTCTTGTTTGGGTGAAAGATCCTGCCCCATGGTTGTTTTCCTCCGTACCGGGAATTTGTGCCTTCCGCTTGCGGGACGATCTCGCGGAGCGGTCGTCTATTTGACAGTCCGGCGTCCACGATCATCCATTGGAAAGAAATTCAAGTCGATATTCTTGACTGCCTTCGTGATATAAATCACCTGCCCCAGGTGCTGCGCGAAGTGCTCCACGACATGAAACACGGCGGTCAGCACCGTTTCATCGAATCCCTGGATGGTTCGTCCATCCAGTATCCTCTCATAGCGTACATTTTCCAGCACGGAGTCGGCCTCGTGCAGAACCGTTTCCAAACGGTCCAGTAATACGTCCTTCGGGATGG
This sequence comes from Candidatus Omnitrophota bacterium, assembly GCA_029568995.1. Classification (GTDB taxonomy): domain Bacteria; phylum Hinthialibacterota; class Hinthialibacteria; order Hinthialibacterales; family JAKPRU01; genus JAKPRU01. Next base: position 22,977 of record JAKPYU010000129.1, read on the forward strand.
GACCGCGTTCCGCGAATTCCTCGGACCGGTTGCGCAGATCGCGCTCACGACCGATTCCATGCACAATCCACTGGCGCACATTGCCGCATAAGTGCAGAAGTATGTTTCCAATACTGTTGCTGCATTCATTGGGGCGCGCCCAGATTTCCTCTTCGGAAAGCATTTCGATACATCTGACTATCTTCGGCAGATAGTCTTTCGTAAGCCTCCATTGTGCGTGTTCCAGAAACACCGCTGCTACATCCGCTTCGGTTACCATCGGCATCCTCCATACGATATTCGAACTCATGCACTTCTGTTCATTGCGTATTCTACTGACCATCTGTTCAGTGTCAAGCTTTATCCTTCGAATTTCGTGTTTTTTTTTGAAATGACGGTCTTGTGGTTTGCGGAGATTCCTCCCATTCGTTCCTGAGAAAGCTCGCTCGCAGGTGTCACGCCGAGGAGTCTTGTGCTATCCGGTCAACCCCCACCTAACCTCCCCCGATCTTCGGGGGAGGAACCTTTCCCCCACTTTCTTTACCCAATCACCAGCTCTGCCGGAGGGAGGCTCGGAATGACAGACCAGCAAGCCGGTTACCCAATCCTGGAACATGGGTAGGAAGAAAAGCGGGCACGGGGTAGGCTTACAAATCATTCAAGTCGAGTCGCCGGAGGAACAAGGCATAGAATGAAAGCAGTCGTTTTGGCGGCAGGAAAAGGAACCCGGATGGGTCATCTGACGGTGGATCGTCCCAAACCCATGATCGAGATCGGGAAACGGAGGATTCTCGAACATATTCTCTTTGCCATCCGAGACAGCGGGATTCGTGAGTTTATCGTCGTAACAGGGTATTTCGCCAACCTGATCGAGGACCATTTCGGCGACGGTCGGGAATTCGGGATGGAAATGACCTATGTTCGGCAGGAGAAGATCGACGGAACCGGCAACGCCCTGCATCTGACACGGGATCTTGTGGGGAACGAGACATTTTTCATGTCGTTTGGGGATATCATCACTTCCATTGAGAACTATCCACGCTTGATCGAGACCTATCGACAGCGCCCCTGCCCTGCCCTGTTGACCCTGGCGGATGTGGAAGATCCCTGCAACGGAGCGGCGGTGTATGTGGATGCCGATCATCGGGTGCAGAGAATCATCGAAAAGCCTGTCCGGGGAACCTCAACAACCGATTGGAACAACGCGGGAATCTTCATTTTCGACCCGGTCATTTTCGAGTACACCGCAAAGCTGACTCCATCACCCCGTGGTGAATACGAACTCACCCAGGCGATTCATCATATACTGGCGGATGGAAAGGAAGTCTTCGGATTTCCGTTGTCCGGGCATTGGGGAGACATCGGCACCCCGGAGGATGTCGAGAGGATCATGCGGGTGCTGGATCAGCCGACTGATTTCACTTCTCCTGAAGCAACTGGAAGGTGATCCAGGCGGGGCCGAAGGTTCCTTTTGCGCCATAGATATCCAGCCGGTAAGTCCCTGTCTGTGTGACGGTCAGAAAGGCATGAGCGTCATCTTCCGGCGGGGCGAAACTGTTATCCACATGGACCAGGGCGTAGCCTCCGGGAGAGAACACTCGAAATGCGGGATCGAGCGATCCCAGACGATCCGTGACATAGACGTACAGAGAGCTTCCGGCGGTGGCGAAAAACTCAAAGGTTTCGGTTTGTTTGCTGAACACGTAGGTGGACGTGATCCCCGGTTGGAGGATGGCAAAAGTGTTTTGACCCTCCTCCAGATGGAGACGATAAGGACCCACTGTCTGGAACGGCCCTCCTGAGACTTCAGCGACTCCCTCAGTCATCCGGGTCACCAGGATCGCATCATCGCCAAGACCGTTGTTGTCGTCCGATGCCACAAGATTGCCGTTCATATCATACAATTTCAAAAAGGGGTCCAGTTTCCCGTCACTGCCCAGTTTCGGATCGTAGTCGTCCAGAGAGAACCGGAAATAGCGCGAGTAGGGATTCGTGAAGAAGTATCGGTCCGTGTTCCCGGCGCGCGAGATCTCGCCGCTGATGGTTTGTCCCAGGGAGATCGGACGTTCTTCCGATTGCGCCTCCGCCAGGATGAGGCGGAAGAAGCCCCGCGTGGGATTGGTGAACGGACTCATCACAAGAATGGTGTAGATCCCCGTGTAGGGTGCCTTTGGAACAATGATCTGCGCATCATCTTCGGGACCGCTGTTGTCATCGAGAATGGACTCCTTCGTGACCGGCATCTGCAAGACCAGGAACGGATCATAAGTCCCACCGTCATCCGTCAGAAGGATCTCAATCCGCTGTCCTTCGTGAGCAAAGAAAGTGAAGGTGCGCAGTTCATTGCTGGAATTCAGTGTTCCTGTGATGGTCTGGCCGAAAGCGATGCTCTGGTATCCCGCACCGCCCCCGGAATCTCCCAGGTCGACCGCAACCACATACGCGCCCACGGTCCCGCCTGCTCCACTGATTTCGAGCTGGTATTTCCCTTCCGGGGCATTCGGAACAATAAGCAGGGCATCATCCCCATAGCCGCCATCATCATCGGAGATCCGGCGTCCATCCGGGACGACCACGGAAGCGTAAGGGTCCAGCGGACCGCCGCGATCCGAAACGCCGATGGTCAGTTGGCTGGTTTGGGGTGCATGAAAATAGAAGACCGCTTTCGGTTGGGACTGGGTAAGCGTCCCTTCAATGCCAAAAGGGGCGTCATAGGTTTTCATGCCGTTGGGATCCAGAGAGATGCTCAATGCCGGAAGAGACCGATGGAGGAGTAAGTCTTCCAGAAGCAGGTAGAACCAGATTCCATTGGGAGCCTTGATATCCTGGGGTGGTGCGAAAGCCAACGCCCCTTGGGATAGAACAGTCTGCATCGGCCCGATATCGCCCACATGAATGGTCTGATTGTGCATATCGGACGGGAGTTGGGAGAGCATTTCCGGGGGAAGAATCAGCTGTCCCGTGACACAGTTCGCGGTCTGCGTGCCGAAATTGGCAACGTACAGCCTCACGGAAGCCCACTCGCCGGGGGAAATACTCCCATTGGCATCGCCCGTCGGTGGCGGATCGTTTATCTCAGCGCCGACAACACGCAGATCCACACCCGCCGGGATCAGACCAATATCGAGTTCAACCACTTCGGCGAATTTCCTGCCGTCCGGGGCAGTGGTTTCCACAAGGACCAGGTGATGCCCCGGCAAGGAGTAGCGGTGCTCTGCCATCGGGCCATATAGAACGGTCGTATCATCAAATTCCCATCGGATGCTCGCGTATTGTTCACGCGATTGCCACGCATCGAACACAATAGGGGAATAGACGGAGAGATAATCGGTCGGGGTCAGGACTCGCACAGCTGCGAGACCCGAATTGACACTGAGGAAGAAAAGCAGAACGCTCCAAATCGAGAGAATCGGACGGTTGCCCGGCATGATGACGTACCCCCGGATATCCGGATTTGTGACTGATCCCTCAACCGTCTCAAGCCAGGAATGGTGATTTTATCTGCCTGTTCTTCCCTCACCCCAACCCTCTCCTGGAGGGAGAGGGAGAAAAGATGGTTTCCCAGGAGAACAGGACACCATATAGAATACCGCGATTTTCTGTGAAACCAAAGGGCCTAACTCCAGTATTTTCCGATCCATCGCACGGCGCGTTCATATTCAGGAAATTCCCGCTCGCGGCGTTTGAATTCATCGGTATGGATTTGTCGCCGTCTTCCGTTACTGTTTGCGGGACAGGCGATGTGCAGGAGTTCATGGTACATGATGTAGTCCAGGACAAAGACTGGAACCCGCTTACTGTCGAGTCGCGAACTGATCACAACAATGTTGAATTCCTCATCGTAATATCCCATGGTGCGACGACTGTCACCCGGACTCCAGGTCAGCATGGGTTTCCGGAGACGTCCTCGGAAATAGGCGCGGTTTACGCGAGCGAAAACCTCCTCCAGGTCGCGGCATTTGCCCTGTGTGCCGACAATGATCTTTTTCCCGGCTATGCGTCGAAGCCGACGCATACGTTCCTCGACTTCCGGGTTTCGGCAGAACTCGTCGTAGGCCCTGCAAAGATCGCGTGGAACGGGAGAACCGTGGAACCTGGAAAGAAGTGTATGCAGAACGCCGCCAAGAACTTCTTCCGGGGCATCGAGGAGCAAATGCGAGATCCGTATCGAGATGCCGGTCCTCTGTTCGCGGATCGTGCTCTTGAGAGAGTTGTATCCGTAAAACGAAACGCGGTAGGGACCTCGTTTCGAGGGAGGGTACCCCGCACACACCTTGCGGGCGACGCGGAGGAGCCTTTTTCCCGCCTCTTCAATCAATTCGGCGGAAGGCCCGTTGCCGGATTGGGATTTCGCTCTTGGAGGCGCTTCCCGCTTGGACATGTCCTCCCGCCGCATGGGACGGTCTTCCTCCCACAGCAGATCCTGATAGCAGTCCTTTTCAACGCCTGATCGATGCGATACCGCCCTCATGGCTTTTCGTGTTCCGAAACCAATGGTCCGTCGGAATCCGGAGATGATGTAAGTTGAGCGATCCTGCGATCCAAATAGGCAAACACCCAGAATCCCCACATCACCGTTCCACCGAACACAGTCAGAAAAAGAATGGTGAGGTGATTCGGCAACCGCGATCCCAGGTACGCCGACACCGCCAGCAGCAGGCACAAACCATGTAGCAACAGCACGGCGTGCCGATGGGACAAGCCCAGCTGAAGAAGACGATGGTGGATGTGTTCCCGGTCGGGCGCAAAGGGATGCTGTCCCCGACGACTGCGGCGAATCACCGCCAGGCCGGTATCCAGAATGGGAAGCAAGAGAGCCACAAGCGGAAACAGAAGAGACACGACCGTTGTACTTTTTACACTGTTCTCGATTGCGCTGGCGCCGAGCAAGAAACCGAGATAGAGCGCCCCGGCATCACCCATGAATATTTTCGCCGGGTGGAAGTTATAGGGAAGGAATCCCAGGGTCGTTCCGACCAAAATCAGCGAAATAAGGCTCACAAATCCCTGCCAGGGGGAAAGGGCGATGGCCAGATTGGCACATGCGGCGAAAAAAACCACCCCGGCGGCAAGGCCATCAAGACCATCCACCAGGTTGATCGCATTGGCGATCCCGACAATCCAGAAAACCGAGAGAATCCAGCCGGCGGCTCCCAAGGAAACCTGACCGCCGCCGAACGGATTCGTGACAAGTTCAAAGCGAAAGCCGAAAGCGACCAGGAAGAGGGCAACCAGGACTTGTGCCAGCAGTTTCCATTTGGGAGCCATGCCACGGAGATCGTCATAAATCCCGACCAGCAGAATGAACGTGCCTCCCACGAACAGCACAACCCACTTCTGCAGCCAGGCTGAACTCTCAAGCAGGAAAGGACATTGATAAATCACATAGAGGAAGACAGCGGCATACGAGGCATGAAAGGCCAATCCGCCCAGATAGGGGATTGGGCGATCATGCACTTTCCGTGCAACGGGGCGGTCCACAGCCCCCAACGCTTTCGCCAAAACAATCCACACCGGTGTGGTCACGACCGCCACCAGGAAGGAGAGAACCGCGATCTCCCAATAGGTTCGTGGAAGCCAGGGCATCATGGCGACAAGATCCTCTTCGGATGGGAATCATACTGTTCCTCACGACGCAAGTTCAGTGCTGTAGGGAGAAACCACGGGATCTTGCGCACCGGCGGGTCGTCCATTAGCCTGTAACGTGCCATATTGTCCATTTCCGAATCTCAAGATCGACAGAGAAAGCCATGAAATCCCGAAATGTCCTGCTGGGTCTGTTCCTCACGCTGGTTGTCCTGGTGGCCATGGCAACCGTGGTCCTGGGGATACTGATTTCCATCCACAACGGGAGGGTATCGACCCTTCTTGGGGAGGGAAATGTCGCATTGGTTCGAATCGAAGGCGTTTTATACGACGTGCAGGAATGGCTGGATCAGATCGAGGAGTATGGAGAGGACTCCGCTATCTCCGCGGTGGTTGTTCGGATTGACAGTCCGGGGGGAGCGATTGCGCCGTCCCAGGATTTGTACCGTGCGATTCTTGAACTGCGCGAAAAGCACCACAAGACCGTGGTAGCGTCTTTCGGGTCCATTGCCGCATCGGGTGGCTATTACGCAACGTGCGGCGCAAATGCAATCGTCAGTTCGGAAGGGACGCTTACCGGCAGTGTCGGTGTGTATATGAAACTATGGCAGGCCGAGGATCTATTGGAAAAGATCGGAATTGGAGCGGAGACAATCAAAGCGGGACGATTCAAAGACATTGGGGATTTCGACCGAGAGTTGACTCCCGAAGAACGTCAGATGCTCCAAGAGACCGTGGACGACATGTACGATCAATTTGTTGAGGTCATCGAGAAAGGCAGGCGAAATTCATTTTTGAAATTGCTGCGTTCCGATCCGGTCGAGATGAGACAATCTAAGATCAATGAAACAGGGGATTTAGAATATCCATATTCAGAAGAGATTCTGGGCCTGATTGAAGAGTACCGCAAGTCGACTCCGGCGGAACAGGCATTTGTCGGTCCCGTACCTGCGGGAGAACCAATGCCGGCTACCAATACCCTTTCGGAGGCAACGGCGGCTTTAGTCAATGAAGCAACCGAGGCCAATCGCCCCCCGATGGAAGTGGAGAAGAGACTACTGAAGGAATTTGCCCGGCAAGTGGCGGACGGGAAGATCTACACGGGTCGTCAGGCGAAAGAAATCGGTCTGGTGGACCATCTGGGGACGCTGGATGATGCAATCAAGTTAGCGGCGAAGATCGCGGGAATCCAAGGCGAACCGAATGTGATCGAGAAGAAACCGGGCCGCCAGGGATTGATCGACCTGCTGACAGAGGGATTAGCGAAGGTAACGAAACCCCGCATGTATTCGCCGTTTGAATACCGGTTTCCGTATTGAGGCATTCCATGTCATCCCATGCGGCAATCACAAGTTGCCGGATTTTATAGGAACGATATGCTCGAACTGAACTGTTAAAAAGTCAGGAGGTTCGCGATGTCGAAGGAATGCCCTGTTTGTGGAACCCCGAATGTGGATACCCAAGATTGGAGAGAGCCGGGTGACCCTCCGGGCCTCATATATTACAGATGCCCAAAATGCGGCGAATTCATACTGTGCAAAAGCGAGATCGCTGATGTGCGGAATCTCCTTGATCGCACCAAATTCGGTCCCGCAATTCTGAGCCATGCTATTTGGAAAAGGCAGAAGCCTTACAATCGGCCTCGATTCACTTACGAAACCGTATTTTGGATTCTGAAGAATGAGATTCTCCCAACACTACAAGAACAGGCAGATAATGTGATCCGCTGGCTTGGTGAGAATCTCCCGGGACCAGGGGAGAACCTACGAGCGAATAGACAATTATTGCAGTCCGTTATGGGTGCAAAAAATGATGCGGGAGTAGATCTTGTCTTAGAGCATCTTTTCAAAGATGAACTATTGGAGGCCACGATGGAGACTCTCACACTCTCCTTCGACGGGTGGAAACGTTTCGAGGAGATGAAGAGATCCGTTTCGGAAACTCGGAAGGCCTTCATGGCGATGAAATTCAATGACCCAGAGATTGAAGGATTCTTCGATCTGTGCTTGAAACCGGCTGTTGAGAAAACTGGCTTCCGTCTTGTCCATATCGGCAGGAACCCAAAGGAAGGATCAATCGATGAGAGAATCATCGCCGAGATTCGGACATCCCGCTTTGTTGTGGCAGACCTCACCCATGGAAACCAAGGGGCGTACTGGGAAGCAGGTGTTGCGAAAGGCTTGGGAAAACCTGTGTTCTATACCTGCCTGAAAGATTTCTTCGACAAAAAAGGGGATTACACGGAGACAGGTGGCGTCCATTTCGACACCAGGCAGCAATACATCATAGTGTGGGAGAAGGACAAGTTCGACGAGGCCACCAAGAACATTAAAGCGACGATCCGTAATAGTATTCCTGACGCGAAGATGGAAGATGAATGAATCGTGCCGGGATTAGCCCGATGAACCGTCATCGCCCATTCCATCTGTTTGTTTGTATTCAATGGTGATTTTGATTCTGAAGGAATTGCCGCAGCAATTTCTGTTCTTATTGCGCCCCCTTGGCGATCCTCTCTTGCCTTGGCACTCTCTTGTCGCCTGAAATTCCCTGTCCCCGCGGCGAACCATGTTACGGATTATATCTGCAAGACGAAAACCTCCATTATGACATAGCGGGCTGCTGCAAGCCACGTGCTCTTCTATGTCTTCCTTCGAATATCTACTAACGCGGCTGTTGTCACCGACACCAAGTCCGGATTCCACAACCTCGACGTCAATATCCCGAATTTGGGGAAAGCATTCGTCAAAGGAAACGGGCTCTCTGGGAATCAGGAAATCACCATGGTCACAATTTCTCATAGCGCGCCCTCCATGAGATTGTTGCCAAGAATTATGCACTTTGAACAGCAGTGTAGCAGGATCTTACCTTGAAGACCACCTAACTTTCTCGTCACATATGAAGACCGTCGGGGACGCCAAGTCTGGAATCCAATTCTTCGGGACAGAACAAAATTGATCCGGCGTCCCGCATATCCGATATTGCGAACGGATAGGAAAGGTTGGATGCTTGGATGAGATTTCTCCCTTCGGTCGAAATGACAGGCCTATTGTCATTCCGAACGAATGTGAGGAATCTCAGCAAAGATTGAGATCGCCACGTCGCCGCCCTCCGAAGACTCCGGGCCGCTCCTCGCGATGACGGGTCATCGCCGTTCCGCGAGGCCAGGCTTTCTTTTCCCAATCACCGGCTCCGCCGGAGGGAGGCTCGCGATGACGGAACAAGGAACCACGGTTTCTTTATCAAGTCACCGGCCCTGGCGGGGTCGTCCTCCATAGAACAAACCCCTGACTTCGATCCGACCGGAATCATCGGTACAATAGTTATTTTGTATGCCGATCTCAGCGTTGGGGTGTTCCTGTGAAATATGTGATTGTCGTTCCGGATGGAATGAGCGACCTGCCCGAGGAATTCGAAGGCGGTCGGACACCTCTGGCGTGTGCAGATCATCCAAGCATGGATGATCTGGCTCGCCGGTCAAAATTGGGCTGGGCGGAGACTGTTCCGGAAGGAATGGATCCGGGCAGCGATGTGGCGGCACTGTCGATATTCGGCCTGTCACCGTCACGCTATTACACAGGTCGCGCTCCCCTGGAGGCGGCCAGCCTGGGGCTGGAAATCGGGGACGGAGTGGCATATCGCTGCAACCTGGTC
>JAKPYU010000132.1 GCA_029568995.1 Candidatus Omnitrophota bacterium
TCACCTCATACCGAAACCACTTCCATCCACAGTCCAATCCGATGTACAGTCCCATTTGGCTGGCTCCTTTCTCTTTCCTCTTTTTGAGCGAGAAGATACTCCTCTTCTCGCTCCGAGCCAGCCTTCAACATGGTGTCTACGTGTTTCCGTATCAGGATGATTCACTCATCCAGGAGCCAAGCGGGGGTATTAACAGATGCAGGAAGCCGTCATTACCTGTCTGCCGTCGGATCTGGCTTTCCTCGTTATGGTTGTTGTCGTGGTTCACACCATCATCAGCATCCCGAAAGACATTTCCACCTTGATCCGGCTTTACCGCAATCCTCCTCCCAAAAGGGAGATTGCCGGAACCGTGATCGCGACGTTTTTTTTCTGGATTTTGACGGGATTTTTCATTTACGTCTTCGCAAAAGGGTTCAGAATCTAGGTAGCTGCCAAGCAGGGACGCTTCGCCTACTGGTGGGACAGGCGCGGAGAAACAGAACAGATGACTTCCCGGCCCCGTGATTGAATCACCGATTTCACAGAGAAGGCACCGATGCCACGGATTCGATTCCTGATAGATTCTCTTTCTCCTGAGAAAGCTCGCCCATCGACAGGCAGGCCGGGGAGTCTTGTGGTCCCCGGTCAACCCCCACCTTACCTCCCCCGATCTTCGGGGGAGGAATCTCGCCTCGTGTCATCCGGTCAACCCCCACCTCTCCAAAGAAACAGTCACAGGCTGGAAGCCTGTGCCACCCGATCATTGGGGATTTCCCGGGTGGCACCGGCATCTTGCCGGAGCGCCCCGGCATCAGCCCGTTTCTTGATGCCAATCGCCGGCCTCGCCGGAGGGAGGCTCGTGATGACGGAACGGGTCTTTTTGAGCAGGACGTGGTTTCGGGAATATGTGCCTTGAATGATATACTGAGACAAATGCCCGGTTTCTGCGGAAACCGGGCTATGTGCGTTTTTTGTTTGTCACGTTATCCCATGCAGAGCATGAAGATTCTCCACAAAGCGCTGGACAAGGTGCGGAATACCGAGGCATTCCGCATAATCACGGAGAGGTGCATCCATTGTCAAAGCACATCCGCCGGACAGCTGGTCGGTTCCTCAAAAGCGCTTGTGGTTTCGCACCTTGCCCTGGAGCTAGACCGACCGATCCTGTTTGTAACTGCCGAGCAATCAGAGATTTATCATCACCTGGACGATCTAAATTTTTTCATCGGGGAAACTGATTTTCCGGTGGAGGTTCTCGTTTATCCGCATCCGGAAGTCCTTCCGTACGAAGCGCAGAGTCCCGAACTGACCGTTCGTCTTGAACGCATGTTGACCATCCGTCACGCCTGGGAGCAATGGTGGCAAACCGACGCGCCCCGGACGCCGACCGTCGTTGTGACCTGCGCGCCGGCCCTGCTGAAACGCGGCCTGCCGCCGGAGTGGTTCCCCCATAAGGGCCTTGTATTCCAGGTCGGCCAGGAGGCGGACCGGGAAGCCGTCGGTCGATGGCTGGTCGAGCAGGGCTATGAATTCCGGGAACTGGTTTCGAGACGCGGCGATTTCTCGATCCGTGGCGGCATTCTGGATATTTACCCCCTCTCTTTTCACAGCGCCGTTCGAATCGAGTTCTTCGGGGATGAAGTGGACTCCATCCGAACGTTCGATGTCTCCACGCAGCGGTCCGTCGAGAAGATCGAAGAGGTGAGCCTGTATCCCAGCAACGAAGACCTGCTGATTGCGCGTGCGTTTGAAAAAGAAGAAAAGCCGCTGGTGGACTATCTCACGGCTCTCCTGCCGAATCCTCTGATTGTCCTGGATGAGCCGGAGAGGATCGAGAATGAACTGGAAACCTATTATGCGCTTGTGAACCGGGGATATCGCGAGGCACTCGAAGGACGCGACGAAGAGGAATTGGTTCTGGGTGAAGAGGAATTTCACCCGCATCAGAAGCTTCTTCTGCGTTCGCCGGAGGAGCTTTACCTGCATCCGAGCGAATTCGTGGATCTCTGTGCAAAGGGGCCGTGTCTCAACCTGACGGAGTTCTTCCTGCCCCCCGAACCGGACACCGTCAATTGCGGCACACAGGATCCGACATTCACGGCGGAAGACTCCTCGGATCGGATCTTGCAGATCATCAACGGAGCCGTGGAAGGAAGATCCACGTTCGTTATTTGCGACAACAAGGGCCAGGAGACCCGCTTTCAGGAGCTGGCGGCCCACGTCGCAAGGAACCAGCATTTGCCGGAGGACCTTGGCGATTTGCACACGCGGGTGGGTGAGCTCTGCCGTGGGTTCACTGTCCCGCTGCTGCGTCTCGATCTGATTACGGATCGTGAAGTCTTTGGCCGATACCGTCGGTTCCGGACTCCGCATCGGGAAGGCATCGCCCTGCCGGTTGTGGATCTGGTGGAACTGAATCCCGGCGATTTTGTGGTGCATATCGACCATGGAATCGGCAAGTTCCGGGGACTGAAAGCCCTTTCGACCAGCGGGAAAACCGGCGAGTACCTGGAATTGGAATATGCCGATCATGACGTGCTTTATGTGCCCATCGACCAGATCGACCGTGTGGGGCGCTATATCGGAAGCGAGGCGAATCCGCCTGCTCTCGCTCACCTGGGAACCAAAACCTGGGAGAAATCCAAAAGCCGGGCAAGGCAGGCAATCGAAGACATGGCCGGGGAACTCCTGGAAATCTATGCGACCCGTGAGATGAAAAAGGGCCATGGATTTGCGATTGATACTCCCTGGCAGCATGAATTCGAATCCGCCTTTCTGTATGAGGAGACTCCCGATCAGTGGCGTTCCATTGAAGAGGTCAAACGGGATATGGAAGCGTCGGAACCAATGGACCGCCTGATCTGCGGCGATGTCGGATTCGGGAAAACCGAGGTTGCCATCCGCGCGGCATTCAAAGCAGTAATGGACGGCAAGCAGGTCGCCGTTCTTGTTCCGACCACCATCCTGGCGCAGCAGCATTACAACACCTTTTCCGAGCGGCTGGCGGACTACCCGGTTCGGATCGAGATGCTCTCCCGATTCCGCTCACCCGGGGAACAGAAGAGCATCGTCACCGACCTGAAAGAGAACAGAATTGATGTAGTGATCGGCACACACCGGCTGCTTTCAAAAGACATCGGATTCGCGGACCTGGGGCTTGTGATTATTGACGAGGAACAGCGATTCGGCGTGAAGCACAAGGAACGACTTCGCCAACTTCGAATGCTGGTCGATACCCTGACGCTGACCGCGACGCCCATCCCGCGCACGCTGTACCTTTCCCTGTCCGGGATTCGGGATATGAGTGTTGTCAACACGCCCCCGAAGAACCGGCTACCCATTGAAACTTACGTGATGGAATGGTCGAAGGATGTGATTGAGAAAGCGATCCTTCGGGAGATGGCCCGCGAGGGACAGGTGTACCTGGTTCACAACCGGGTCGAAAGCATCGTCTCCATGGCGAGCCTGATTCAGCGAATAGTCCCGGAAGCGCGGATTGCCATCGGTCATGGCCAGATGTCCGAGCGGGAACTCGAAGCCATCATGACCCGCTTTATTCGCGGGGAATACGATGTGCTGGTGGCGACCACGATCATCGAGAACGGCTTGGATATTCCCAATGTCAACACGATCATTGTGAACCGGGCGGATCATTTCGGATTGGCGCAGCTGTATCAGCTGCGTGGACGAGTGGGGCGGGACCGGCATCGGGCTTACTGCTACCTGCTGGTTCCGTCAAAACGGACCCTGACCGCTATCGCGAGACGTCGCCTGTTGGCGATTCAGGAACACAACGAGCTCGGCGCGGGATACCAGATTGCCATGCGGGATATGGAGATTCGGGGGATCGGGAATATCCTCGGTCGGCAGCAGCATGGGCATATTGCGGCTATTGGATTCGACCTGTACAGCAAACTACTGCGCGAAACCGTGGCCCAGCTGAAGGGGAAAAGACAGGCCACGGAAGTCTGGGAAACGAGTTTGGAAATGGCTCCGAAAGGTGTCATTCCACCCCATTACGTCGAGAGCAATCAGCAGCGGATGACGCTTCACCAGCGGGCGCTGAAAATCCGAAAGGCCGGGGAGATTCAGGATTTTCGAGAGGAACTGACGGACATCTACGGGAAGCCTCCGGAGGAGGTGGAACGTCTTCTGCTCGGCTTGCAGTTACGGGTTGCCGGGCACGAGGCGGGATTCGAGGTGGTCAATGTCGGCAAGAATCGCGGACACCTGATCTACCACACGACGCAGGCCGAGAAATTTAATCCCACTCGCGTCTTGCAGCTGGACAGCAAGAACGGGCTGAAACTCACCATTTCCACCCAGGATGAAAACATTGTGATTGATGTGGAAGACCGAACCGGTGGAGACAACCTGCCCGCAAAGATGCTGAACCTGATTGCGGGATTGCAGCAACCGCCTGCTGACGAACCGATCCCCAAATCCGAATCGGTTACGGAAAA
>JAKPYU010000167.1 GCA_029568995.1 Candidatus Omnitrophota bacterium
CACCACGGATGCGATTGCCATTCAGAGGAAACTCTTGGCGGCATCTGGGAGGATGAGATAACATGACAGCCGCAACCTCAACCATTGCCGGGAATTATCCCGGAGGCATACGAATAACCTGTATCCTTGAGGAGGGGAACCCCACCGTTGGATCGCAGCACTATTCCCAGGTGGGTTTCTATAACACCGCCCTGACCTATGCCAGCGAACTGTATGAAGGTGATGTCGTTGCCCTGGCAAACGATTCCGAATGCGCCTTCACCGCCACTGGGGGCATTCCCGTGGTTGAGAAAGTCAGCAATGGGGAAACCCTTGTAATCGGGCAGATCGTTTCTGCTCCGAAGATGAAGAAGTTCCCTGCCGCATCCGGTGATGCAGACACCCTTGCCAAGCGGCTTGCCGGGAAGTATTACCGCACCGCCATTGTGGAACTCTGGGGAGGAATCACCAAGGTAACCACGGCAACGGTGATGTGTGACGGGACCAACGCCTGTGTCCCAGGAGTGGGCAATACCCTGAATTTCAATATCACCTCAAGTTATGCCGCCCATGGCCTTTGTTTTGATTCGGCTTCGGCAAACGGAACCGGCGTAATCCCGTTCCATTACGTTCCTGCCGGGTCTGATGGGGACACCTACACAATCCTTTGTGGAATAACCGGGCCGTTCTATGCGGTAACGGGAGCGTGATTTAAATGGTATCAGGAACCAATGATGCTTACCTTCGTTCAGATGTAGCAATTCCGATTGCCTACAAGAAGATGGAGCCAAACCTTTTCTGGCTTGATTTCGTGGTCCCAAAGGCCGAGGAATCCAACGCCTTCATGTATCAGTATGATTCCACCGGCAAATCTGGGGATTCAAAGAAAAAGACACCGCCGCCCTATACCCAGGGACAGGTATTTCCGGAGATCGACAAGTCACGGAGAACCACCACTGCCGCCCTCCTTGAATCAAACGGATTTTCAATGAGGCTTCCCCGGGAAGTGATCCGGTCCAATAAGATGGAATCGGAG
>JAKPYU010000437.1 GCA_029568995.1 Candidatus Omnitrophota bacterium
AATCACAACACAGGATGGGGCTATTCCTGAAAATTTGAAGAGACTCTCAATTGACGTTACTCAGGAAAATGAGGGACATCCGCCGGATGCAAGAGGGAAGCGGGTTCTCCACGCCAGAGGCAGAATTGCAGAGGACGGATCGTACCGCATCGAGAGAATCAAACCAGGCCCTTTCCGCGTATCTGTGGGCCAGGATGCTCCTCCTGAAGATGAATTCTCACTACCTCCGCGTACCTTCTACACAACGGTGCGATTCGATCTGGAAATGCCGGATAACGTTCAGTCGCTTCAGTATGATGTTCATTTGAGCGAATTGAGTTATATCCAGGGGAAAGTTGTTGATCAAGGATACAATCCGGTTCCAGGCGTCAGGATGATGGCACTG
This sequence comes from Candidatus Omnitrophota bacterium, assembly GCA_029568995.1. GTDB lineage: Bacteria > Hinthialibacterota > Hinthialibacteria > Hinthialibacterales > JAKPRU01 > JAKPRU01. Next base: position 386 of record JAKPYU010000437.1, read on the forward strand.
CGACCTGAAGATCCCCCGGGTTCTCCCGGAGTGCGAGCTTCAGCGATGGTGAACGATGCGGGGATATTCGTGCTGAGGGTTCGTCCCGGCGCAGAATATTCGATCGAAGTGCGCTCCCGGGATGCGACGACAGTGTACTCGCGAATCGAAAGGGTATCTCCCCCGGCTGAGAATGTTGTTTTGCAGGTAGATCCGGAGGAGAATTAAGAATTAGGAATTGAAGAGAAGAGTGGACGGGGGGAGGGAGAACCACAAAGGCACAAAGACACGAAAAGAGAAGGATGAATTATGAAGGATGAAGGATGAAACAAAGAAAAAGATGAATGGGGGTAAAGAGAATTAAAAATTAAGAATTGAGGAGAAGAGTGGACGCGGGGAGGGAGAACCACAAAGGCACAAAGGCACGAAAAGAGAAGGATGAATTATGAAGGATGAAGGATGAAACAAAGAAAAAGATGAATGGGGGTAAAGAGAATTAAAAATTAGGAATTGAAGAAAAGAGTGGACGGGGCGGACGGAAGAGACCAATGGGAGGGCGGGGAGTGAATCACGAAAACACGAAGAAAAAAACCACAAAGGCACAAAGGCACGAAAACAGATAAACACAAAGACACAAAGACACAAAGACACAAAGACACGAAAAGATAAGAGGGGTAAGAGGGAGATGTTCTATTCGGGGGTGGTGAATTGTTTGGGGTCGAGGTCGAGGTCGGAGAGTTTCATGTGGAGATTTTTGCGGTGGATTTGGATAAGGTCTGCGGCCTGGCTGACATTTCCTTTTGTGCGGCGGAGGATCTGTGAGAAGTAGTACTTGTCGAACTCGTCGATGACCATCCGTTTGGCGTCTTTGTAGACCAGATCCACGAGATCGTGAAAGGGATGAGGAGCAGGAGGACCCTGGGGCACTCCCGTGCCGAAGGCAATGGCGGGCATGAGATGAGTGACATTGGCGGTTCCCAGGACGACGGCACGTTCGACGAGGTTTTCCAGTTCGCGCACATTTCCGGGCCAATGATACCGTGACAGCAATGTCATGTCCTCCGGCCCGAATTTCAACGTGGGACGGCCATTGGATTTTTTGGCCAGGAAATGGTCGACGAGAAGCGGGATATCCTCCTTGCGTTCCCGGAGCGGGGGAACCGCAATGGGGACCACATTCAGACGATAATACAGATCGGCGCGCATTTCCCCTTTCTGTACCTTGTCCTCCAGATCCGAATTGGTGGCGGCGACAATGCGGACATCGACGCGCTTGCTTCGATTGCCGCCGACCGGCTCGATGACTTTTTCCTGGATGGCGCGGAGGATTTTGCCCTGCATTCGGGGCTGCATGTCGCCGATTTCATCGAGGAACAGGGTCCCGCCATCGGCCAATTCAAATTTCCCCACGGAGGTGGAGACTGCGCCGGTGTAAGCCCCGCGAACGTGTCCGAACAGTTCGTTTTCGAGAAGGTCCGAAGGGAGGGCCATGCAGTTGACGGCGACAAAGGGATGCTCGCGGCGCGGGCTGTCGCGGTGGATGGCACGGGCCACGAGTTCCTTGCCGGTTCCGCTTTCGCCACGGATCAGGACCGTGCTGTCTCCCTGGGCGACTCGCGCAATCAGTTCGAAGACCTGAACCATTTTGGGAGATCGTCCCACGAGTTCTCCATAGCCGGATTTGCCGGAGAGTTGTTCGCGGAGGTATCGGTTTTCCAGGGTGATCTGCTGGACCCAGAGGGCTTTTTTGACGGAGAGTTTTAACTCATCGAGGTCGCAGGGTTTGAGCAGGTAGTCATGAGCGCCTTCTTTGAGGGCCTGGACGGCGTTTTCGACAGTTCCGTAGGCGGTGAGGATGATGACCGGCAGATGCAGACTGGTGGCGCGCGCGCCCTTGAGGACCTCGGTTCCATCGCCGCCGGGCATCCGCAGATCGGTTACGACAAGGGACAGAGCGGTACTTCGAATGATTTCGAGGGCCTGTGCGGCATTTTCCGCTTCCAAGACCTCGTGACCATCCTCGGCAAGGGCAAGGGAAATGACCTTGCGCATTCGTGCTTCATCATCAACGACGAGAATCGTTGCCATAGGCAGTCCTTCAACTCAACCGGAGGGGACTATCGCGGGTGGAACAAACCGATGGAGATGTTCGCTCCCGGGTTTGATGTTCCTTTTTTCAAATCGGCCGGGGTAGGCCTCCTCCAGCAGCCAGCGGTTGAACCGTGTCATGTCTTCGCCTTCGAGGGGTTTGCCGATCTCCTGGCGCACGTTCTCACTCAGTTTCACCTGGGCAAATCGCTCTTCCAAGTATAAGTTTTCTTTCCGGACGATCTGGTTGAGTTCATCGACAAGGTTTCTCTGGAGATCGACGGGTGGCGGTCCCAGTTCGGTGTAGTTGTCGATGGATTTGACGAGATCCTCGGAGAACAGAGTGCGCAGATGAACGGAGAGTTCATCGGATGCATCGCGCAGGCTGACGGCCAAGGCTCTCGGATCGCGCAGGTCATTCATACAGAAGAGCCAGGAACCCAGGGCGCACATGGGCGGGATGGGTCGGCCATCCTTACCCAGATGAAGATCGACGATGTAGTCGCCGACATCGGGGCAATCGGGTTCCGCGCCGATTTTGATGAAGGCTTTCATGCGATCCAGGCGGAGATTGATGTCGAAGACCTGGCAGATTTCCTCACCGGGTTGTGTGCCGCGTGCCTGGGCGATGTCGGTTAGTATCTTATAGATCAATCCCAAGCGGTTCGAGCATTCGCGCCCGCGAATATCATAGAGTGCATTCATGAAGCTGGGGACGGCAACGAGTGCGATCATGCAGAAAGCCACGGCCAGCGTGATGAGTTCGCCCTGGGAAAGGCGCATCCCGCGCGGCGCGGATTCCTCGTGTTCCCTGCCCTGCGGCACAGCGGGTTGATTCATTTAGACATCTCCTGTCGATCTACGTGAAGACGGCGGAACCGATTCCGTATTCCGTTTCAGTTTCAACCGTGCGAGGTCGCCGAACAGCGTTTCCCCGTCGCCGGTAATAATCGCCTTCAGCCATTTCTCCGGTCGGATTTCCTCCGAGGCATCGGACGGCAAATGCGCGACCATTTCCAGGCTGAGGCGGTTGCGCAACCAGGCATAGCGTCCGTCCTGGGAGAGACCATTCCACTCGGTTACGGCACGATCCAGTTTTCCCGCTTTCAAGAAAGACTGCCCGATCATGTATCGTGCCCACTCACCGATGTCGTTGCCGTTTTCCTCGACGGAGAGGTCTCGGAAGATCGACTCGGCATCCTCCCATCGTCCCTGCCAGACCAGAAAGGTCGCCCGCGACAGCAATTGGAGCGAGCCGAAGTTCAGTTCCTGGAAAAACGTCAGATATTGTAGCCCGTCATTCATAAAACGCCAACCGGCGGGATCCGTAACGAGATGCTCGAAGAGGGTCCTCGATTTATCGTATTCCTCCTGCCAGAACAGCGCCCGTGCTTCATAGAAGTCCGCCTCCGGGCGAAGAGAGCCGCTTCGAACGGCCCGGAACTCGTCGATGGCCTCGGCCAGCGATCCCACCTGGGAGAGGGCCAGTCCACGCAGGATCAGGAGGCGGTCGGTGTCGAGGTCGGTGTATGTGGCGAGAACGGTTTGCCGGTCCTGACCGAAGATGGTGTACAGGCGCTGGAGAACCTCCATGCCCTGAGTGCCGGAGATTTTGACACGCGCCCACAGATCGAGGATTTCCAGTTTCTTGTATTTTGCAATCGGTGGGTCGATGGATTCGACTTTGATATCGGCGACAATCGGGTCCAGGAGACCGGCGATCCGCTGATAGGTTTCGACGTCCTCTGCTCCGAGATCGCGGAGAATGCGAGCCATTTCGATCCGCGCGGTGTCCTGGTAGAGGCTGTCGGCGGGAACGGACTGGTAGGCATCCAGGGCCAGTTTTGGAAATCCCTTATAGAGGGACCATTGTGCGAGGCCGACTGCTGCCGCGCCGGAGGTGTCGCGGGATGCCCAATCCAGGAGGGTTTTGAGGTCGCCTTCGCGATAAAGGATTTCGCGCAGGACCTGGTCCTCCCAGGATTCGGTCTGCGGTTGTTGGAGGCGATCTTTCAGGAGGGGGCGAAGCGCCCTACCCAAGTCGGGTCGATCCAACATCGGCTCGATGTGCTTTACGAGGAAGTAATCCTGCGCCCAATTTTGCGCGCGGATCAGGCGATACTGGTTGAATGCGCCTTCATAGGAACCATCGGCGATCAGGGCATCCGCATAAGCCAGGGCGGTGACGACACCGGGCGACTGGACGGCGCCCTCTCGGAGAAGGTCGAGAGCCTCGGTGGCATGGTGGATTTGGGCGAGGGACCGCGCGGCCTGCTGGTACGCGGGAGCATTGTGGTCATTTGCCTCCACATAAAGACGCCAGAGATCGACGGGATCGACATCGGCGCGACTGGTCGCGGCCTCGTACCATCGAATTTCGCGGGATTTCTGCCGACACATGCGAAGAGCGAAATCCGAAGCGGCGGTGGCATCGGCGACGGAGCGGAGGGCCTCATATTCAAGAGGATTGAATTCGGGCAGGTAGGCTGCAAGAGGAACAGGCAAGCGTTCAGCGGCGGAGGCGGGGGAGATGTTGAACTTCGCAGCCAGGGACTCCAGAGTCGCTTCCCTGCACCGCTGGATGACGGACAAGGATTGTTCCGGCATACCGAGGCGCTGATAAGCCGCGGCGAGGAAATGAGCGACGTGGCGGTCCTGCACGCGGGTTTCGGCGTCTTCCAGAAGGGCGTCGAGTTTTCCGGTGGCGCGATAGGCTGTGAGGACTTCATCGAGGCAATCGAAGGCGAGTTTGGCCTGTTCGGGCCAGAATTGCCCGAAGATCTCGACGGCCTTATCGTACAGGCCCTTGCCGACATACATTTTTGCCAGTTCCCACTGAAGAGTGGGAGCATCGATTGCCTTGACACGCTCGGCCAGACGTTCGATGTCATCGGGGGACGGGCGACCGTAGCGATAGTTGCGAATGAGGTGAATCAGGACACCGGCGGCCTGGTCTTGCGGCATGTCGGAGAGCAAATCCTGGTAGATTTCAGCCGCCTGGCCGTTATCGCCGCAGTTTTCGAGGCATTCGGCCCACCTGAGCGCATATCCGGTGTATGAAGAGTCGAGGGTGAGGGGAGAGGGTCTGGGGAGTTCCTCACGGACAATCTTGCCGTACAGTTCCGCTGCGGGACCGAATCGGTTGAAGCGTTCCTCCAGGAGAGCCGCTTGCAGGAGCGCGTCGCGTTTCCAAGGGAACTCGGCCCAACCGGGGGACTCGCGCAAGCGGGTTAAGGCATAACGGACACGGACGTTATCGTTTACCAGTCGCGCGCGTTCGGAGAGCTGCCACAGGAGCGCCGTTTCCTCGTTTGGTGGGAGATTCTCCTGTAATCGCGATTCCAGGCTTTGAATTTCACCCAAGATGCCCTGATAGACATTACCGAGTTGTGCCGGGACGTATTGCACTGACATGAAGGAGAGTGCGAAGACGACAAAGAAAAAGAGAAGGCGCAAACGGCTGCCGGAATGGCATTGAATTATCATAGGGATTCTTATTGCACCATCCTGCGAAAGTACCGCTTTACCAACTCCCGATACCGTGAAGGAACAAACTGCGAGTCGGATTCGCTATAGACGTCGCGGATTTCCTGTTCGGAGCCGGGGACAACCTCCTCGGTGGGATTGGACTGGCCCTCCTGCCCGGTGGGCTGTTCGGCCTTGCGGCGTTTGCCATACGTATCCTGCTCCTGGGAGACCTGGGCCTCCAACATGCGGGTGAGGATGTGATCCTGTTTTTCTTTGAGATCGCGATCCAGCTCGGCTTCCTGGATCTTACGCTCGACCTCTTCCATCTCCCTGGCAACCGAATCGAGTTTGCTTTGTAAGTTATTCATGTGTCGATACTTACGCATTAACTCTTGAAGTTCTTTACGAATACGGGCCTGCTGCGTGGCCATCCGTTGAAGTTGGGAATAGACATCCTCGCCCTTAGCCTGTTGCTGCTGGAGGCGTCCCGATTCCTCGTTGAGCTGCTGCTGCTGCTGGATGAGTTGCTGGAGTTGGTCGAAGAAACCCTCCGTGCCCATCTGCTGGGCGGCCTGTTGCATGAGGGTGTTCATGCTTTCGAGCATGGCGCGGATGGCCTCATTGACATTGGCAAGGGCTGAGTGAGCGGGGCCATGGGGAATCCAGGTTTCATTCTCGGAGATTTGAACGGATTGGCGCATACCCACGGCGGCGGATTCCATGAGGGCAATGACAGAGACATCCGCGAAGGGATTGGTAGCAATGATTTCTTTCCAGACATCGCCGATCCGCATGGCTTCCTGAGCGTAGAGAACTTCCAGTTCAAGGATCTCCGCGGGATGAGAGAGCGGCGATGAGGAAGTGACGAGCCTTTCCTGTTGTTCGGAGAGGAAGAGGGCGCGGTCGATGAGTCGTGAGATCCGTTCGAGATCCATCTGCATGCTCAGTCCGCCGAGACTGCCGAATTCCTGCTGGAGGTCGGAGGCCATTTTATTGAGTTGGTCTCGTGCCTGCTGCATGGACTGCTGGGCGGCGGAGAGGTCTTTTTGTGCGAGTTGTTCGCCGGCCTGTTGCATGTCCCGGCTCAACTCACTTCGTCCCGACTCCGCCATCTTCTGCAATTTACCGCTCAGTTCCGGGTTCATTTGAGCCATATTTTCCGCAAGTTTGTCCATGGCGTTCAGCATGTTCTGAGCGTCCTGGGAGAGGGCATCCTGGCGCTGTTCGAGAGCGGCCTGATCACGTGCGATTTGTTCCGGGTCCTTATCGGCTTTCTGCATATCCTCCGCGAGTTGTTCGGTATTCCGCTGGAGGCGGTCTTCGCGTTCGGCCATTTCCTCGGCGACGCGCCAGAGACCCTCGAGTTGACGGACCTGGTAGGCGGCTTCCATCTGGTTGAGGGTTCGATCCAGTTCTTTTTCGAATTTTTCGAACGAGAACTGCATCTGCTCCACGGCGGCCGGTTCCACTTTCTCGGAGAGATCCTGGATGACCTGCTCGACTTTCTGAAGGAGTTCCTTGCCCTGCTGGTCGAGCATCTGGCTCATGAGTTCGCGAATCCGCTCCATTTTCTCCAGTGTTTCCACGGAGAATCCGGCCTTCTGGTCGGTTTCGGAGGGATCGTTCTGTGTCATTTCGCCGATCTCCTGCTGGAGTTCGTTCAGCTCCCCCTGAAGTTCTTCCTGGCGTTTCTTGAGGTCCTCCAGTCGCTGCTGTTCCGGGAAGAGGGAGTTTTTGCTTCCCTCTTCCACTTTTTGTTGCTCGGTTTTTTCCTTGATGTTGTCCGCGATATCCTGGACTTCCTCAGTGATGGAATGCTGTTTCTCGACGATGTTCTCCATCGTGTCTACCTGCTGAGTTTCCTCGGCGAACAGTTCCTGATAGACATCCGCCAGACTGGGCGAGCGAAGGATATGCGTAGGAGACCGTCCGGACTTGGACTGTGCGAACGGATCGTTATCCCAGACCTCGATGTAATAGGAGATTTCATCACCGGGGATCAGCTTGAACGGGCTGAGATCCCAGTTATACGCGATGACCATTTCCGTAGGACATTGCACAACATCCGGGGCGGCCCACAGTTCCGTGGTAAATCGCTGCGCCTCCTGGTAGTTGATCTCATAGCAGAGAAGAACGCGCTGGACGCCGTAATCATCCGTGGCGGATGCGCGGATTTCGGTTTGTACCGACTGGCTGATATCGGCGGTCTGTTCCGGGGCCTGAATGGCGGCTTCGGGAGCGCGGTCCGGAAGAACGGAGATGGATTCCGTGGCGGAATACGCGGTCATTCCCAGACCGTTCACGAGTTCAAACACAAAGGGGGACGCAGAGAATACCTGTACAGAGGCGACGGCGGCGGTGTCGGTTGCATTCATGGGGATTCGCGTATCGCCCAGAAGCCAGGTTGCGGAGGTCAGGGGCTGGTCGGCGCGAACGAGCGCCTCCACATTGCTTCCTGTCGGGACCACGACCTGTGCCAAGCCGCCGGTCCATTCCCGTTCGGGCAAGTGCGTGTAGCCAGGAGGGCTGACAGTCCAGGAGACTTGAGACAGGACGGGTGGATCGACGGGCCGAATAACGAGTCTATCGGAAGCGAGTTCGCCAGCGGTGACCAGGCAGGCAAACGATTCCAGGACGGCGGGCACAACATGGCGAGCGGACCCATCGGGGCCAAGATCCAGCGGGATTCGCTGCCACTGTGCGCCTTTTTGGATGTGGAGGATGGGGTGGAAGTCAACCCCCTCTGTATCTCCCCCAATCTTGGGGGAGACGGTTTCAGGTTCATTGGAGTCTACTGAGGCGGATCGTCTGGGGACACTGACGGTGAGTGTGGCTGGTGAGCCACGTGGGACCCGTTCGGGACCGGTCAGGAGAATGGTTCCCTCGACCACTGCGACCGGCTCCATCCACCAGGCGTTCATCGAATGCCACAGCGCCCGTCCCGCGTCATTCCCTGCCGGTAGAAAGAGCAGCGCGGCCACGCCGAAGGCGACCAATCCGGCGATGATTGCCACGGGGGATTCGACCGGGGGACGTCGATATTCCTGTTTGAGAAGATTTTGGAGGTATTCCTCAGCAAAATCGATGGTGCGGAGAGCCAGATCACGGGAATACCCCAATCGGTCGAGATCCTGGGGGGATTTCACCAGGTCCCGCGCGGTCAGAAGGCGGTCGAATGTTTCCGGGTGTTCCTCCTGGCATCGTTTCAGCAGATCGCGACTGGAAAGTCTTCCGGAGAAGAGCATTCGGGAGATATCGACAATGAGCCACAAAGCACCGAGGATCACCACGCAGGCGGCGGTATTCAGACCTGCGAATGAGAAGCCGGTGAGACACCCGGCAAGAAGGAGAAAGACCAGAGACAGCAGTCCATAGATTGCAAAGATCAGGGACCACCGAAGCAGAATTCTCCGTCGATATACAGACGAGAGGTCTGCAACGCGGCCCATAAAGTCTTGCAGGGAAGAACCCGTGCGGTTTTCTTCCGGCATCATGCCAGGTCCTTTCAGGGATTTCCTTGTATAAACGGAGCGCCCCCCTTGATGGTCTACAGGCTATCGCCGGGGAGAGCATGATTCAAGATGATTCTCTCCAAGTCGATGGCGTGTTGTTTCCAAGAGAATTGGCGGGCGCGGGAGATCGGTGGAGATTGCGGATTGGGGATTGCGGATTGCGGATTGGGGATTGCGGATTGCGGATTGGGGATTGCGGATTGCGGATTGGGGGTTGCGG
>JAKPYU010000180.1 GCA_029568995.1 Candidatus Omnitrophota bacterium
CTCGCCTGTCGTCTCGTACAACGATGTTTTCGATCCCGCCAATGTGGCCGACGGAGACTCCTATTATGCATTCCATGACGGCACGGCGTGGTCCCAGGTCCCCGGCGGAATCGGTGCCCTATCCGAGGATCCGTCGTTCATGGACGTGACTCACGGGGATTTCCACTTGGTTCCGGGATCGCCGTGTGTGGACGCCGGAGATCCGGATGCCGCATACAACGATCTCGATGGGTCCCGCAACGATATGGGGGCCTTCGGCGGTCAGCGTCTGGATCCTGGGGCGGCGACGCATTCCGGCAGCGGCTTCTTGTTCACTTCGGTTGGCAGAATTCCTGTGACGGAGATCGTTCAGAATCCCGGGGATCCATCATTAGGCCTCGCCCGGGTGTCTGACACAGTTGCCGACGACTATCATATTCCCAAGTATACGGATGCACCGTTCGGCCACCCGCTGTGGATTCACGGTCTTTTCGGGACACACGATCAAGTGGATTATTACAAGATCACGGCCGCATCGGAAAGCGGTACGGAATCGTTTGACCTCAGTGATCCCCTCACAAAAACGCTCTATGTCATCAATTCTGATGGGACGGTGTCGAACACCCGTGTCCCCTTAGGTCCTGTGACGATAGCGGGTGTGTCGAATCTTTACCGCCTGAACACAACCGGTTATTGGAGCCAGCAGGATCTGCGGATGATCTGGAACACCACAGGCCTCAACGGCCGGTACACGTTGAGTTGCAAAGCCTATTGCGAGACCGCACCGGATACGATAGTGGAAGTGGGTTTGCCTGCGGACACTCTGACGTTGTGGATCGATAACACCGATCTGAATGTAACAATCAACGATGTCCGGTACGCGGACGGCACCGGCCTTGCCGAATGTGAGAATATCGTCTTCCCGCATGATGGGAGTTCGCAACTTCAGTTCGATATTACGGCCAACCATCCCGGAGGATTTCTCCGGTACTATAGGTTGGATTGTTATTGGGGTCACAACCATTTTGGCGGACAGTTCATTGATGATCAGTATACAGGTCTGCATGATGGCTCGCCGCCCAGCTGGACCGGAGTTGTATCCGAATTAACAGACCCCCTCTCGCCGCAGGATTTAAACGGGAATCCGATGCCGTGGATGGGCTGCGCGTATCGGTTCCGTCTGGCGGCTGGAGCAAGGACTACGGATGGGTTCAAGTATCTGCAGGAGAAGAGCTACAGCGTATACCATGCCATAGAAACCGGAGTTGCCGGGACCCGGGCATTTTCGAATGAACCGCCATGCACGTCGTGTCAGCCGGAGGAGACACAAAACTCCGTGCTCCAGGCGATCCTCGGCCCTCTGTCGCCAATTCGGACGGATATTC
>JAKPYU010000184.1 GCA_029568995.1 Candidatus Omnitrophota bacterium
CGCCAGCAAGGCGGTCCGGTACGCAGACGATTGGGGCGAAGCTACTCGACTTGGGCAACGTGGTCTGATCACGTTCATGGGACACCGTATCCCCGTGCCGGGGGATGTGACAGCGATGCGTGGTCTGCAAAAGACCGGGCAGGCGATTAAACATAGTAACTTCGGGCAAGCGGTGAACCGTCTGTTTGGGTCGCGGGCCACACGGGAAGCGATGGACCCCAGCGCATGGCACGCGGGCGCGGGCAAGATGGCGAAGCAGTACGCAACGGAAGAAAAGATCCTAACCAATCTGTTCAATACCAAGATCCGGCCCGAGATGCAGGTACTTAATAATCTGTCCCGTTCGCAGCGGGCTACGCTGTTAGACATTGCGGAACGAAGGAATAACGGCGTGCTAGGTGCCGCCGAAGCCCTTGCAGAAGTACAACAGAAGAAGCTCGTACCGGCGTGGGATGCGTTGAAAAGTATCCGCACCAAAGAAGTGCAGTTTACTGCTGGTCTGCAAGGTACGGGCATGGCCGCGTGGGATGATGCGGCTACCGAAATTGGGCACATGCCGCGCCAGATCATCGGGTCGAAACCCGATATGCTGCACCTGACCGAAGACCTGTCTTGGAAACCGGCGTCTGATATTGAAGACAGCGTACTTAATCGGGCATTGAACCAGGGCAGCACGCAACAGCGGTCGTATGGCGTCAATGAACTTCTGAGAGGTACGAAACGTGACGCGCTACAGCCGGGACAGGTCGCGTTTGATACCGTGCGGAAGCTCAACCGGGGCGCGGATGACCTCGTGGGTATCCCCAGTCCGTACAAGTATAGCGAGGACATTGTCAAGGTTATCAACAACCGTATTGCTCAGAATGTAGCGAACATCAATGCGGACAACTTTATTGAATACCTGAAAAAAGCCGGGGTGGCGGTGGATTGGGACGATGCGAAACATCTCCCGCAGATTGATGAAGCTACGAAACTACCCGGCAAAGCCTTGTATAAGAAAATTAACCAGGGCCGATTTGCCGAAGCCCCTGTAGCGTTGCCCGTGGAATACGAAGATGCTTTCCGCCGGTACATGCAGGAGATCGTCAACCCCGAGAACAATTACATGGTCCTCGGGGGGTTCCTGAAGGAACTGCAATCGTGGTGGAAGGGGCTTGCGCTGTTCTCTGCCCCGTCCGCATACCTGACCCGTAACGCTTCCAGTGCGTTCGTTAAGAACTATCTAGAAGGATTGACCCCGTTCGATCCCCACACATGGAAGTACTATTCTTCTAGTTCGGGTGCGATAGGAGACCTATGGCGTGCTAAGGGGAATATTAACTCGGTAGCAGGGGAGATCACGCTTCCCAAGTCCGGCGTCAAGGTATCCGTCAAGCGTCTGTTACAGGAATACTTTGGTCGTGACATGGGCGGTGGCGGTGGTTTCATCGGTCAGGAGCTACTAGAAAAATCGTCGAAAGGGGAGATCGAGGGGGGCGTTGCCGGGGCGATGCAAGCCGCCCGACAGAAGTTCCCCCTGTTCCGATTCGGCTTCAGAGCGAACGAGAAGGTTGAAATGGGGGTACGCCTGCCCCTTGCGCTTAAGGTGTTGGACGATACCCTTGTAGTAGCCAGGGCGCAGAATAAGGTTGTCCCTGATATTGCTCATGCGCTAGACGACGTTGTTACGGGCGGATTCTCCCACGCGGACGTATTCAGTGCCGGGTTTGAGACCGCAACCGAGATCGTACACAGAACGCATTTCGACTATTCGGACCTGTCTCCGTTTGAGCAATCGGCATGGTTGCGGGGCGGGCTTGTCCCGTTCTATGCGTGGACCAGGAAGAACATCCCCCACGAGATCACGAACATGCTCACGCAACCGGGCAAATACATGCCGTTTGCGCGGGCATACTACAATGCTTGGGAGCAGAGCGGGAGTAAGCCGGAAGATGCTCCGTTCTGGTTATCACAATCGTTTGCAATCCCCACAACCAAAGACGATAAGGGGCGGCAAACCTATCTCGACATGACCAATTACCTGCCCATGATGGACGTGGTAGGCGCGGTCAATGCGTTCAAGCCGTGGGGGACCGACCCGCGACAGGACTATGTGGAACGCACGTCAAGATGGGCAGCGAACCAGCTATCCCCGTTTGCCAAGTTTCCGTTTGAGCAGGGGCTGTCTAAGGACTTCTTCTCTGGTCGGGAAATGAAAGAGATGCCCGCCGAATCGTTCGGGATGCAGGTCCCAGGCGGGGCAAGGACGGTCCATGCCGCGAGTCTGGTCCCGTCAATCGGCACTCTT
>JAKPYU010000203.1 GCA_029568995.1 Candidatus Omnitrophota bacterium
CGTTTGCATTCCGCCTGGACATCCAGGTACGGGGTGGGCCAGGTCGGGACGGGCTTGGCGAGAAAGATAACGCGGACACGAATCGGCTGCTGAGGAGTTTGCGCGGCGGAAAGCATGACGTTTGAGGCCAGCCCGCCAAATGTGGAAAGGGCAATCGCACCGGCGGCACCGGCTTCCATGAATTCACGGCGCGTACATTGTGTGCACATGGATGGTTCTCCTTTGTGGTCGAAATTGGCAGATATGATGGCAGAAACAGGGAGGTTGTGCAACAAAGAATTAAGAATTGAAGAAAAGAAAAGTGGGCGGAGTGGAGGGAGAAGAGGTGTTGGAAGGGGACGGGAGAAAGCGGGTCAGTTCTTGAAGCGTTGGAGTTCCCAGGGCGTGAGGGGGATGGATTTTCCTGCGCCGGGCTGGAATGTGACGGGATCGGGGGTGCAGTTCAGAATCATTTCCTCGCGGCCAATGCCGGTCACAAAAAAGCCATTCACGGCGCCATCGCCGCGAACTCCCTGGCCCAACTTCCGTGCAACCAGGGCAGGGTCCTGCGCGATTGCCGCGAGGAGATCCATGTATGCCTGCGGATTTCGCGCTGCGGACGGCACATACAGAGTGAATCCCTGGCCTACCTCTTTACTCCATCGTGCGCGGAGATCGCTGAACGGCGACTGGACATCGACGGTACGCATCTGTTGCGAGACCGGCCTCAAAGTCCCATCCCGGTGTATCTGCAAGGGGAATAGAATGGGCATGATTGCCGTGTCACCGGACAGATCGACCAGGAGGTCATCTCCGGCACACACGAAGAGATTTCCGAGTCGCACCCATTCGTTCAGTCCGTTCAGGCTTTCTTTCGACCATACCTCGCCGCCGAGATGGAACAGGACCCTGTATTTTGACAGCGCAGACGGGTCGGACAGGTCGCGTTCGTCAACCAGGTCGATGGGTACGGCGTCGCGGAGTTCTGCGAACCATTCTGCAAAACTGTTCTTCCTGCCGAGTTCCGTTGAAGTCCGAGGATAGAGGGCTGCGACGGGATATATGCTGGGCCTGTTCTGGAATTGCCGGATGAGAGATTTGAATCGCTCCGGTGTGACCTGGAGGGCAATCTGATCCTCGGAGACGGTGAGGCCGGTTCCCCCGCTTTCGGAGAGGGCGAAGATTGCAGCGGGGACTGCACGCGGCTCGGAGCACTCTATATCCAGAGAGACCTGAACGCCGGTTCTTTGCGCGGCGGCAGCCCAGAGTTGCCATCCCGGATCGGTTATGGGATTCCCTTTCTCGTAGATGAGTTGGACTATCGCGCCGTGATTCTGCGCGATTCGGCAGATTTCCGCGGGTTCTGGTGTGCCCCATCCAACTTCGCAAGGAATACGAATATATAGTGAGGAATTGCCCAGGTGGGAGCGCCATATCCTCAAGACCTCGTTCAGGTAATCCGTCTGGCGCTTTCGGAGCCAGCTATTCGCGAATAACGCAGCCTGTGGAGATGGGGCATTTCCTGAGCGGAACGGAATGACCTGGTCCGGTCCACGGTAAGTCACGCCCCATTGAGCGTTCACCTTGGAAAGGAAGCCGATTTCATCGTGAACCGCCTTCCGGAAATCCTGCCGCACGATGGGGGAACTCAACGCGAGATCCAGCTGGGTATCGGGGGCCATTCCTGCAACATCATCCAGGCACAAGACCACGCCATGAAGCCAACGACCTGACGTGACGAGCGAGACCGACTTGGCGGCACGCTCCCAGCGCTCGAATTCCCCACGATCCCACAAGGATGGAAGCGTATCGGTGGAAGCGGACAAGGCGATCTCCAGGAGAATCGGCACCGACTGATCCTGGAAAAGAGAATCCCACTTTGTGACCGGCGAGTCCCGGTAAGACATTCCTTTCAGCAATTCCGAGCGATCTATGGAGA
>JAKPYU010000235.1 GCA_029568995.1 Candidatus Omnitrophota bacterium
GCTCGCCGACGATTCGTAGTTCCCATCCGGCCCGGCGCCCAGAAGCACCCACCGACCCCGACGGGCCTTTTCTTCAGGCAACAGATCGTAATAGATACTGTTCGCTTTGAATCCATCGGTTTGGGTGGGATCTTGGAAGGGATAAAGGTTCGCACCCAATCCCGGATTGTCGCCCGCGTTCTTCAGGTTATAGAACAAATCCACAGCGATAGAATTCATATAAGCAATTGGCGTGGTCAACCGGATGTAGAACTCCAGGCGGCTGTTGACCGCGAGCTGTCCGCGCATGGGATAAGAGTTGTTATCCAGGCGATAGGATTCCACTGCGACGGAGATATTACGGTGATCCGATTCCGTGCGGGCCAGTTTGGCGCGAATCTGCGCATTCAGGAAATTCGGCACGGCAATCGCGGCGAGAATCCCAATGATCGCGACCACGATCAGCAGCTCGATCAAGGTGAATGCGGGATGAGCGGGAAGCCGATTTTTCATGGGACCGATCCTTTGTCAGTGATTGACAATCTCAAAGTTGTCGAATGGGTTCCGATTCCCTGAACCATTATAGAGGCCAATCTCGGAAATGGACTCCCTGAACGGAACAGGATAGATGGCTTCCCGGCCCACCGAACAATATAGGATATCTCTTTCCCGACGGGCACGCAGTGTGAATCCCCGCAATTTTGTTTCCAGTCGTTTTTTCGCCAGAATCTCCACGGAATTGCCAGTCACACGTTCCAGCAGAATCAACACATCGAACCGATTCGTCCGAACGACAAACCGTATGTATGTATCGGTGGATTCCTGTCGGAACGCCAGTCCCGCTGTGGCCTCTGTCTGGGTCTGTTCCAGGAAAACATCGCACGTGGCGTTGAATTCCTTTGACTTACAGGTTGCCCAGAGGAACGAATCGGCCTCTGTTTGTGCGGGAACCGCAAGCCCGCCTTTCACTTCCCAGGGGGAAGAGGCGATATAATCTGGGCCGATCTCCGGTGTGTCCACCGGGCTGTCCTTTCGGTTGAATGTATCCCGTAACAAAGGTGAGATTGCCTCAATCGGATAAGGCCCCTGCGGGGACTTCTTGGAGAACGCCAGATTGAAAAGCAATTTCTTGAATATGGAGAAATGCACAGCGGTTCCCGCTGTTGGATTCTTCTCGCATTTGAGATATCCGGCATTGAAACTCCGTTTCACTATGGCGTTGAAATCGCCCAATTCGTCGAACCCGGTCAGTGTCGCAAGAATCGGCAGCGCGGTTCCCCAATCTGCGCGTTTGTCGGGATTCTTTCGGAGAATCCTTGTAAGCGGATCGAATCGCCCCC
>JAKPYU010000440.1 GCA_029568995.1 Candidatus Omnitrophota bacterium
TTCAATCTCTATACGGCAAATCTATCGGCATCGTGTCACGAATCGCTGTTCCGATCATCGTTCTTCCATTTCTTGCGATTATCCAGGGAAGCCTCTATTTTTGGCAGGCTCCCGGTCCGCCGCCGTCTGTTCAAATGGCCAATGCGATCCGACCGTATGTCGCGCCCGGTACTCTTGTCGTTGCCGATATTCAATCCGACTACTACACCGACAGCGAAGTGGAATATCTTCTCATGAACCATCTAGCTGACATGGTTCCGCCGTGTACCTGGTATTACCCTGCTCCCGGCGACTGGCCTGCTCTGGCCGTACGGCCTAAGACAAATCCAGATGCCTGGTATTACAGATTTACAGTTCTGCAAAAGCAAGTTCCCGAATTGAGATCCCGCAACACATGGCCTGTAATTGTCTATATTATTCAGAATATCCCAACCAACCAGGAGAAGATTACTCTACTCCGGGATATCTACCCGGAAGCAGAAGTTCACTATGAGACCCCGTCAAATAATCATTGGTACGATTTTGCCATGATTTCAGTACAGTACGATCTGATGCAGCAGGTCGTGAGACCCTCTATAGAGGTGAAGGGATTCCCGCAGAATCTGCCGCTCGATCCGACAGGATTTCTGCGTGATGTCGCTACGAGTATCAAGCGGAATCCCAATAATGAAACCGAAGGAGTAGCCCTGTCCGCGGGCTTGTGGATTGAGAATCAGTCCTGGGAATCATTCCGGCTGGACGATGAGGATGGAGCATCCACGATTGTCATGGACGGCATTCCTCTGGAGTCGGATACATACCGGCCCCTGACGGATGGCGTTCACCGCCTGGTAATAGAATTTTCTTCCTCAATGAATTTTCCTGTGAGGATTTTATCCAGGTCCGATCGGCAAGCCGTTTATCAGCCGCTCTCTCCCGCGCGTTTAGTATCGCCTCGATTGTGCGAAGTCCCGCTACTGAAACCGCAGGCGGCGACTTCGTATCCGGGATTCGAGTCTCTTCAGGAATTGTCTTCGGTCGAACATGGCTACTCCTGGGATTTTGCTTTGTCTCCCTCAGGACACAGCGCCGCATTCGGCATGTTCCCCGATTCCTGGAAAATCTTAGTCTTTCAACCGAACGGGGAATTACTTGCGCGATGGGAACGGCCCATCCAACTCGAAGGGAAGGGAAAACATTATTGGTTCACGTTTGTGGGGGACGACAAGATCGCGGTATTGGATTGCCCGAAAGTCCGTGTATTTGATATCAAAGGTGAGGATCTTTCGGAGTTTGCATTGCCGATTGGAACGAACGATGCGCAGGACATCGGCGCGAATGCGGCGGGGGATGTCTTTGTGACCTGCTCGCAACAGCATCTTGTCTTTCATTACACCATTGAAGGAAAAGAGATGGAGCGGCTGACTCCACCGCCGAATGAACTGCGTGAACCCTGGTCGCCCTGGCGGTTTTCCGTATCGCCGGATGGACCTGTGGCCGTATCCGATTCGTTGGGTGATATCCATATTTTTGTCCGCAAAGAGGGAATGGGTGGTCCTTTCGAATGGTCCAGGGTCATTCGCGCACAGAGCAGCGGCGGGCCGCCGTTGTTTGCCATGTCAAACGGCGGGTGGCTGATTGTTCGATATCTCCAGGAATCCGAGGTGCGCGTTTTCGATGAGGCCAATCGACGACGCATCGCCGACCTTCCCGCTTACGATCTTTCGCGCAATCTCTCCAATCAGTGTTCTCAACTTCTCGGCCTGGATCGCAACAACGGCCTGTATGCCTGGAATGAGGGTGTTCGGAAAATCATGAAGTCGGAACTGCGTTCTCGCTGATCGCCTTGCCTCAACTTATGGAGCCAAAACCCCTACCATGGAGTTTTCCGGAGAATATCAGCATCCACGAGGAGATTTTTGATGACCGCGAAACTGACACCCGAACTGATCGAGAAACTACTGTCTGTGGACAGCCCCACCGTGTCCAACGCCATTGAGACGTTCCAGGCTCGCTCCCGCCGCGAAGGGTATATGGGTCCGCAGATTCAATGCCGGTTCCCGGATCTTGGCCCGGTGGTTGGCTATGTCACAACCGGCACCATTGTCGAATACGATGAGAAATACCCGCCCGATCCCAGGGAGCGATTCAAGTGGATCGAATCCATCGCCAATTCCCCCAAGCCAGTGATTTGTGTGATTAAAGACACCTGTCACCGCAAAGGGTGGTCTTCCCATTGGGGTGAGATTCTCGGCACGCAGATTCAGGTGCTCGGCGCGGTGGGGATTATCACCGATGGTGCGGTTCGGGATTTGGAGGCGTTACATAGCATGGGCATGAAAGTCTGGAGCGAGCATGTCGTGGTCTCGCACGGCCATATTGATCTCGGGCTGGCAAATATCCCGATAGAAGTTGGCGGTCTGGTGGTAAAACCCGGCGATATTCTTCACGCGGACATCAACGGTGTGGTGTCTATCCCACCGGAGGTCCTGGACCGGATGCCCGAAGCCATCGACGGTATTCTCAGCAGGGAACGGCAAGTGATCGGCGACCTCCGCAAGAAAGGCTACGATCTCGAAGCCCACCGGAAAGAAATTGAGCATTGAACGAATTCCCGGAGCGTCGCACCGGTCTACGTCGTCTCGTTGACGCCAGTGAGATTGCGGACTGATGGACTGTAGACACCATGTTGAAGGCTGGCTCGGAGCGAGAAGAGGAGTATCTTCTCGCTCAAAAAGAGGAAAGAGAAAGGAGCCAGCCAAATGGGACTGTACATCGGATTGGACTGTGGATGGAAGTGGTTTCGGTATGAGGT
>JAKPYU010000241.1 GCA_029568995.1 Candidatus Omnitrophota bacterium
ACCCACACGGAATCGTTGTCGCAGAATCTCCAGCGCAGGTGACTCCACACCCCCCCCCACAACAAGCAGTTGACAAGTGGGAGAATCCTTTAGAATATGTGTAAATGTATCGGCGATAAGTTCAATATCCCAAAGGGAATACCCCACAAAACATAGCAGCGGATCATCCGGACGAAGGCCGATAATCTGCCGGCAGGTCTTCTGATCCAGCATGGGGATGCCCTCAATATCCGAACCGGATGGAATGAACTCCACCCGCTTTGGATCTATGCCCAGAGAAAGCGCGCGACTGTGCAGGACGGTGCTTGTGGCAATGACAAAATCGGCGGAGCGCTTGGAGCCTTCTTCGAGACATTGCTCCATCCGGTCGATCAGCGAAAACGCGCGTTTTCCCGTAGTGATCCCTCCCGCGGTCCACCAGTCGCACCAGTCCGCACAGAACAGCGCATCGCTATCGAGCAGCCGTTTGAAATACCACGGGAACGACACGTTCGGGCGATGGTCGAACGCCTGAATGACATCCCACTTGCTGAATGCGATCCGCGCGGTTCTGAGCAGGATATCGACAGGCGCATAGCCGCCATCGTGACGGCCCACTTTCCAGAAACGCGGTGTTTCCCAGATACGGACGCCATCCCGCATGTACTGATTGCCCGATGGTGAAAACCGCCGGGAGACTGTCCACAGATCGACCTCATGGCCCAGCCTGACGAGTTCGCGGGCGAAGTGAAACGCGCGGAAGAACGTGCCCCGCCAGGCCAGGTTATGATTGAGGAACAGCAATCGCATGGTATTTTCGTGCCTATCCTGCCTTGATTTCCAGCCGGGCATCCAGGGCGCGGGCGATGGTAGCCGCTGTCTCTTTCAGATGCACCAGGGAATACTGATCCAACCCGGCGGCCAGGGCCTCGTTCGCCAGCAACTTGTCGATGTCCTCTTTCATGCTATTCAGGGCGTTCCAGGCATGGGTCCGCGCATCCTCCGGAGTCTCGCCCCGCTTGGTCAGCATCAGGTCCACCAGTCGGCGGACATACTCCCGCTGCAGCGCCCGCCGGTGGCTGGAAATCAGCGGGGCCGTGTTGGACAGGGTTCTCTGCGGCGGTGTGCCTGTCTGCGCGATGGTATGAACATCGCCCCAGACCGCATCGGTCAGGTCGGCAAACAGGTCCGGGATGGTGTAAGCTGTCTCGTCACTCGGAACGCGCTGCTCGGCGTCACGAATCCGCGAGAGAACCAGCGGGTCGAACAGGATGTTCAGAACATTCTGCCGCATCAGCAGGATATAATCATGCAGCGGGAAATCGGTTCGTCCCGTGCTGCCCCACTCCACGCCCCAATGAAGCCAGCGTTCGTTCACCATCATGTTGAGCATGGAGGGATCGAACTGAAACGGTTCATCCGAAAACACCTTGTCGCGCAGAACCTGAAGAGCATGGCGCTGTTGAGCGGCGGGAATGGGATCCATGGGGGTCCGGCCGTCTTTCTCGCCGACTCGCGACCGTACAACATAGGCACCGCCGACATACCGGGAGACGGCAGTCGCGTACCGGGCATAATATCCTAAGAACATCCCTACGGCGCTGCGAAGGTCATAATATCCTTCCCCCTCCTCCAGGATGGTCGCCGCATGGGTCCAGGCATCCCGCATGACATCCATCTGCTGCTCGCTCCATGCCAGCGGATCGGACGACAGATCGAACCAGGCATTGGTCGGGTCCAATCCCAAAGGCCGTTCAGGATTCGCGACCCAGAGATCCTCATCGGTCAGATAAGCCAGTTCGGTATCCCTGGCGCGAGAGGCGACCTTGTCCAGCTCCGTCGCACATTCCACCTCGGTGGTCGCGGAAAGGGGCATATAAGCATATTGAATCGCCCAGCAGTCATAGGGACCGACCGAAGGACTCCAATAGAAGCCCTGTGTGGCATCCCTCGGAGCCAGGTTCACCGGAAGGTAATCCATTACAGAGGACGATAAACCCTTCTCGGCGGTCAGTTCCTTATTGTGCAGCTGATCGACTGGAAGCAGAGTACTCGCTTTGAAATTGTGCCGAAGCCCGAGGACATGGCCGACCTCGTGGCACACCAGTTCCTTCAGGTATTCATTGATGAACGCCTCGATGGTGTCGGTGCTGTTTCCGATTTCGCCCCGCGCGGCCAGGACCGCCAGGGCGCACTGGGTTTCCTGGGCCAGCATTAAACCGTACTGGCAGGAATCCGGGCTGCTGTGTTCCGGCAAACCACGAATGGGTTCATAGAATTGACGGATTCGACGCAGATAGCGCACAACATCCCCATCAATGATGACATCGCAATCGAGAATCTCGCCCGTCAATGGGTTGGCAACCCATTGTCCCAATCCGGCGAACGGAAGATCCTCCATGGTATTCCAGTGAACCATGTGATACCGCGAATCCTCCGGGTCCCAGTCGGCATCATCGGGCATCTGCTTTGCGACAACGGCATTCTCATACCCGGCGGCGCGGAACGCCTTGTTCCACATCTCCACGCCTTCTTTGGCCGCCTCACGGTATTGATAGGGAACGGTATTCTCGATCCAGAACACCAGCGGCTCTTTCGGCGGGGAGAGTTCGAGTTCCGGGCTGGCTTTCTCGATGTTCCATGCGGTGACATGACGGACAAAGGCATCCCGCGATTCCAGATCCGAGAGGTCCTGGAAGGCCTCGATGAAATGGCCCACGCGGTCATCGGCGGGGCGAGGCACAAAGTTCGATTTCGGCAGCGTGCGGAAGCTGAACCGAAGAAGAACCAGGGCGCTGGAGGGGTCCGCGAGTGCCTTGGTCTCGGTCTTGCCGGAGGATTTGAAATGCTGACGGGCGTAAATCTCGATGTTCTCCGGGAAGACTTTGACCTGCTCAATGCGGCTTTCGCTTTTATCCAGGCTATAGCCCTCAAGCGCCTTGCCGATCTCGGAGAAGTCCGACAGAAAGAACGGCTGCACATCCATTACACAGGAATCCGACGCCGGATTGGTGGCGGAGATGGGAAACGAGGCGATGATGGATTCCCCGTACGCCCGCTCGACTCCTTTCTTGATCGGGGAATCGGGGGCCGCCTGGTAGCGGGGATGGGGTTCGATCAGCTGGACCTTGTCATCCAGACGGCGGAATTGGAGCACCTTGGATTCCAGCACCTTGCCGGGGAACAAGGCTCCGACGCCGTGTCCCACCTTGGCGCTTAGAAGAAAGTCCGTGGAGAACTGGTCCGGTCGGATCTCCCAATATGTCTTATCCTCTTTCTTGTCCTTTTTGATGAACACCGTGAAGAGGCCCGCCTGTTTGGTGGCATCCTTGATGAGTTCATCGTACGGCTTCTTCTCTTCCTCCGGCTTAGCGGGCGTGGGGCGAGCACCGGCGGCCTGCTGCCGGGCGGC
>JAKPYU010000255.1 GCA_029568995.1 Candidatus Omnitrophota bacterium
ATCCGACGGCGCCCATGCTGACGCTTCAGGCGCTGCTTGACAGATATGACATAGCTCCCGGCGATTTCATCTTTGTTGACGCCGGGTATTATCCGCTGGCGGGCGACCTGATCATTAACGCGCTGGATTCGGGGGGGGGCACCTCCCGAGTGCAGATCGCCGGCGCGCCTCACCGGCTCACGGTATTTGACCGTGGCGATACGACCAATGAAACCACATACGGCATTGTGTTCAACAGTTGCGCTTATGTCGTCATATCCAACGTCGTTGTGCAGAATGCGGACATCGGTGTAGATTTCGACCGTAGCATCTCTTGTACTCTCAGCGATTCACTGATTCGCGACTGCGGACAGTTTGGCGTTCGTTTCGTTCAGACCAGCTCGAATTTGCTCCAACGCACGGTTATCACTCGCAGTGGAGACTCCGGAGTGCGGGCCTCGTTGAGCGCCGACAACTATCTGGACGGGTGCGTCATCTGGGCCAGCGGGGTAAATGCGATTCAGGGTGTTATAAGTTCGCTTTGCGTCAGTAATTCGGTTTTACATGCGTCAGGGACGGGCGGGTTGTGTTATCAGAATTCGACGAACGCAGTGTTCCTGTCGGATTACAACAACCTCTTTGTTGAGAACGGTGCGTTCTACGGGAAGAGTCCGTCTCCCGTTGGCCTGATTGGAGAGGGCATGCCTCAATGGATTCTCTATACCACTCAGGATGTGCATTCGCTGAGTTTTGACCCCATGTTTGCCGATCCGGACAATGATGATTTTCATCCGATGAGTCCGGAGGGGCGTTATGTAACGGGAACATTTGTGCAGGTGGATGCCGCATTCTCCCCGCTCATTGACGCGGGCAATCCGGGCATTGTTGTCACGAATGAAACAGACCCCAACGGCGGCCGTATAAACATCGGCGCGTTTGGGAATACGGCACAGGCCAGCCGAAGCCGGACGAATGCATGGGTTCTGGCCGTTTACGCCTCGGCGGGCGGTCGCGTTGCCGGCGGGGCTCCTGTACTGCTGACATGGCTGCAGGGGAATCTGGATGCCACCAACCGGGTGACGCTGGAATATTCGTGGGATAACGGAACAACGTGGACCAATATTGTGTCGGGGATTCCGGCCGGCGACGGGCAGTATCTGTGGGACGTGGATGAAGAAGAATCGGGCTCGCCGAAATATCCCGCCAGTCCCACGGCCCGCTGGCGCGTCTTCGTTGAAGCCGATCCCTCAGTTGTTGACGATACCGATGTGTTCTTCTCGCTGAAGGGTCCGTTCACCTTCTACATCAATGACCTGAACATATCCAATGACGTTTATACTGGCGCAGCAGGAAACGATGCGAATCTGGGGATTCTGTCGAATGCGCCCAAACTGACGCTGACTTCCCTGATACAGCAGTGGGATATTGAGGGCGGTGATACCATTGTTCTGGACACGGGCCTGTATATCATCTCCAATGAGGTTGTCATTACGTCCGCCGATGCGGGGAAGGCCGGGTCCCCCGTGCTGCTGATGGGAAGCACGAACGCCGGCGGCGCGCTTCTGTCCCGTTCGACCAATAACACCAGCCTGCTGAGGATCAACGCGGATCACATGGATGTGGCGGGCCTCTCTGTGCGGGGCGGGTTCCTGAGGGCTAACGGCAACAACCTGAATCTGTCCGACTTGAATTTGAGCACCGGCACGGTCGAGATCACATCTCGGTCTTCGACGGTAACCCGCGTGACTCAAGTCGGCTCATACTTCCGCCTGCAGGGTAGCGCGGACATGGTGCTGCAGCGGCTGAACATGCGGAATGCCCGCTTGGAAACAAAGGGCAGCTCGGATATTCTGGTTGAAAACGCGTTGATCTATGGGACCTCCACCAACGCTGTGCTCGTGGATGAGTCTCAGCGGTTTACGATGCGCAATTGCACATTGTCTGTGAACGGCAACCAGTTCCTGCAGTCCGGCTCCTCGCTGTCGGAGATAGAGAACAACATCATGGTTGCAAATGGAGCAAGCCGGTTCTGCATTCTGCAGCTGGGCGGGGCTCTTGATTCGGATTACAATACGCTGGTGACCCGGAACGGAGCATGGTTCGGCAATGCCGAGGGACAGTGGGAGAAGCTGATCTACTGGCAGGATGAGTCGGGACTGGATGTCCACAGCCTGCCGCATGAGCCGCTCTTTGTTAATGAAGGAGGCGGAGATTATCATTTGCAGTCCTATGTCGGAAGCTGGAACGGGACAGGCTGGTCCACCAATGCAAATCATTCGCCCGCAATTGACGCCGGCAACCCGTCCACGGTATACACCAATGAACCGTACCCGCGCGGCCCAGCGGTAAACATGGGCGCCTATGGCGGAACCGAGGAGGCTTCAAAGAGCCTGCTGGATCCCTGGCTGCTGGCCCTGACCGTGAGCGATGGCGGCGTGTTGAGCGGGACCAACACCCTCTACTGGCTGTCGGGCAATATCATCCCAACAAATACGCTGCGGCTTGATTATTCGCTGGACGGGGGCGTCACGTGGATCACCTTTGCGCCTGGACTGGATTCCACCTTGAACGAGTATGCCTGGGACACCACGGCAAACATCACAAACAGCATTGAAACGCTCTGGCGTGTGGTGGTGGAGGCGAACACCAATGTGTTTGATGAAACCGATGAGCCGTTCTCCGTGCGCAATGCCCCGATATATTTCTATGTCAATGACACCAATACCGCAGGGGATGTATTCTGCGGCGCACCCGGTTCCGCTCTGAATGACGGTCTTACAACGAACACGCCCAAGCTGACCATTCAGGGGATTCTGGATGCCTATGACCTGGAGGGTTATGACACGGTATTTGTTGACGCGGGCTACTACAAACTGGGTACAGAGACCCGAATGATATGGTCTGATGCGGGCAAGGCGGATATCGGGAATCTCCTGATCCAGGGGGCTGGAACGGGAACCGTCATTGCGGGCTGGAGCAGGGCCCCGGCGGCCACGGCCTTGCGCATTTACGGAAATTACATTGATTTGCGGGACTTCACGATCAGCGATGCCGGGGTAGGAATTCTTATGGATTCCAACCATTATGTGACGGCCGAGAACCTTTTGATGATCAGCAATGCGCTGGGCATCAATCTGCAGTCCGGCGCAAATTACGACATTCGCAATTCGCTCTTCCTGTATAACACCAACAGCGCCGTCCAGATGGATCGCGTGACCGATGCCTCTGTAGAAAACAACACCTTCTATGGCAATGCTCCCGCCGCGATTTCCCTTATGTCGTCTGTGAACAGTGTGCTGCGGAACAACATATTCGGCCTTACCGCCGCGGAGGCATATGCCTATGGAGGAACATCCAACGATGTGGCGAACAATGTGACAATGGATTACAATGTCTATTATTTTTCCGAGCCGGGCTACATTTACAGCACGTTCAACACGCTGCTTCCGTGGCAGCTGAACTACGGGCATGATTACCGCAGCGCGATCACCAACCCGTTGTTTGCCGCGGTGGATAACCGGGATTTCCATCTGCAGTCAGCGGCTGGCCGCTATCTGCCGGGTACCGGATTCGTGACGACGGACAGTGAGACGTCCTGGGCGATTGACAAGGGCGATCCGTGGGCTGATTACAGCCTTGAGCCCGACGAAAACGGGGCTCGAATCAACATCGGCCGCTATGGCGGAACAGAAGAAGCAAGCAAGGGAAGCACGAATGTGGTGGTCTACGCGCGC
>JAKPYU010000261.1 GCA_029568995.1 Candidatus Omnitrophota bacterium
TCTGAAATGGAAACCAGCGCGCCGCCGCCAGAACGAAAAGGATCACTGCCCCCCAGATCATCTCATGATCGACTTCCTGCTTTCCCAGACGCCGGATGGACACGATCACTTTGTTTCCTCTCGATGATCCTACTTCAATAGCCCATCAAAGAGATTGGACTGCGATACCATCTCCTCGCTGAGAATCCCGGCGGAGACTGCCAGGGCACCCAGTATGGCAAGGCAACAACAGCAAAGCAGCATCGGGAGCAGCACAGCCAGAATGGCCCTCCATGTATCTGTCTTATGCGCCTGCTTTGCCCCGATGATCGTGCAGACCATCCCCCAGATCAGAAGGAATAGGCAGCCGCAGATCGGGATCAGATCGAAAAGCGCGGTCGCGCCGCCGACATAAGCCATCACTTTGAACGAAGCTTCAAACGGCCGATTCGCGCCACCCAACAAGAACAGGAAGACGTGGAGAATCGCGGCGGCAAGGAAAGTCCCGACGGATACAATCACGGGAGACAGGACCATCATCACAAGGGTCAGCGTGACTCTCGTGCCCACGTCCGAGACGCCGAAATCTTCTGTCAGGCCGAGACTGATCCATGCGATTTGGTAAAACGCCTGAAAGATTGTGCCGACCGTGCCCAGCAATACCACAAACAACCACGGTCCGCCGATATCTCCACGCACCGGCACTGAGCGGAACGCCTCGCCGGGATTGAAAAGAACTTCCCCGATGGTTTTGAACAAAGCGCCGGAGAAGCCGATCTCCGAGCGACGTTCCCAGGCCGGTGTGTAGTATTCCTCCTCACCTCCGGTAGTTTGATCCGATTTCCATATCCGGGAATTGTCTTCATTTCCCCATGGGAAAGTCTGCGAATCCGAGCCGGTCGATCCTGTTTCCTGTTGCCCATCGCCATCGCGATGGATCGTATCCGATTGACTGTTACTGTCGGGTGTACCGAACTCCTCCGCGCCAAAGGGATCGTCGGGAGTAGGGGGGCGTTGATCGTCTGCGTTCACAATGGCCTCTCTTATCTTCTCGTGATGATTGAGATTCTACATGGAACATCTCATCTAGGAAGATCAAGCGTAGGGGCGGGTCTGTGCCCCGTCAAAATGGCCTGTGAAGGTGCTCCTGTCCACTCTATCCACCCTTCTTTTCTTCAATCCACAATCCCCAATCCGTGCTACTATCAAGCCAGGAGATCCACGCAGTGAATCACGTCAGTCTTTTTCATGTTCATCTCGGCCTTGTTCCATATCGGGAGGCTCTTCGAATTCAGGAACAAATATGCGGGATACAGGAACAGAACGGGTGTCCCGATATGCTCTTGACTCTGGAGCATCCGGCGGTGATCACCATTGGGACCTCCGGCGGAGTCGGCGACTTGCGAACTGATGAAACGGAACTGCGGTTGAAGAACATCCCGGTCGTTTACGTGAAACGGGGCGGAAAAGCAACTTATCACGGTCCCGGACAATTCATCGCTTATCCGCTGATCGGACTCAGGAATCTTTCTTGTTCACCCCGTCGATATGTCGAGATCCTGGAGAGAACGATCATCCGAGTTCTGAAATTGTGGGGTCTTTCGGGATCGACGATTCCCGGTCATCCGGGTGTGTGGATCGAGAATCGGAAGATTGCTTCCATTGGCATACGCCTGCGTCGTGGTCGAACCATGCATGGTGTATCGGTCAATCTCCATCCCGACCTGGATGCATTCTCGTACCTGGTTCCGTGCGGGATGCCGGATGGGATCGTCACTTCGATCCGTCGGGAGTTGGGAGACAGTCCCGATATCGAACAGTTTTGTCATCCGTTCGCGGATGTTCTCGCACAGGAGTTGCCTATGAGCCTGTTCTCAATGGATACGGCGAAATGGAGGAATACCCTTCAGCAATACCATTTTCCCGGATTAGGATCGACAACCGATTGATTTTGCATGGCTTGTGAGATATACTGAACATGTAAAGCTCTGTCTGAGGTGACTCAAGCGGTTATGGTCGATCCGATTTCCGCATCCTATTCTCCGCCCCCGACCATTCGGTTCACGCCGGACCCCGGCGAACCGGCTGTGGATGTCACTGCCACCCCCCAGCAGACCGCCCTTCTTGTAACGGCACAGGAACAACGGAATGAAACGCGCCTGCGGACCCAGGCCCTTCTCCGTGGCGAGGATGTTCTGTATTCCCACCGGACTTTCACCCTGGGTAACCGCAACGGGTATCCTGTCTATAATGCGGGATTGACAACCGTCGTCAGCCGTGACCGACCCGCGAATCCGATTATCGAGGCGGTACAGGAACAGGATCGGGAGAATCGTGTCGCTCCGGAAGAGGGTGGAGAAGAGGCCGAAGAAACCTCTCCGCAAGACGAGATTCGTGCCGCGGCACAGGGGCAGAGTACACAGGATCTTGAACGGGATAAACTGACTCTCGATGTTCAGCAAGACCGGGTTGAGAACAAGAAAGAACGAGTGGAACGGCAGCTCCAACAGGCCATGAGTCAAGGCGATTTGACACAGGCCTCTTCTGCTAAAAGAAAAGTCAGCGAACTGGAAAGAAAAGAAGAGAAAATTGATCGCGAAAAAATGAAAATCGAGATGAATCAACTTCGAAAGAATCTTGAAGGTGCACAGCAAACCACCGGAAATGCCGTTCTGGGAAATCTCGGTTCGGCAGCCGATCTTCTTGGTGTGTTGTATGGCGGTGGGCAGGGGACCATTCCTTCGTCCGGAACTCGCCTGGATCTTTTTGCCTGATTCCCGAACGGGGAGACACCCTTTGGATCGGATTTTTTTCGGGTAAAATTTCGTTGCATTTTCAATGATCGCGTGATACACTAAGTTTTCATCAATTCTGTTGGGTTCTGTGTATCGACTGATTCCTGAATGGAATTCCGTGATTTTGGCTCTTTTTGACATTGATGGATGGCGATGAGTCATTATGGCGAGTCAGGTTGTGCCACTCGATTTACGAAAGCCTCTCGGTATTGATTATCGGCGGATCTGCGAACCAAGAACTCTGTTGGTGGCAGGGATCTCCGACAATCATCAAGAGTATCTGGATCACTTGGCTGATGTGGGATACGTCATCGACACTCAGCCTGCTCAGAAAGGGCTGCAGGAACATATTCTCCGAAGCGTTCCGAATATCCTGATCCTCGACATGGATGGTTTGGGCGAGCGTGCTCTGCGCATCACGGAGGCGCTCAAGGAAAATCCCATGACCTATACCATGCCGATTACGATTATTATCGGTCAAAAAAATCTGGAGGGTGAAATCAAAGCCTTGGAAGCCGGGGCGGAGGATTACCTCAACAAACCGTTCGCTCCGGAAATCCTCGCTGCGAGGGTGGAAACCGCACTGCGCAGAAATACCCGCCTTCAGATTTCGAATCCTCTCACCGGTCTTCCCGGAAGTATCTATATCGAGGAACAGATCATGCGTCGCGTGGAGGCTGACTTACCTCTTGCCGTTTGTTATGCAGACCTCGATAACTTCAAAGCATTCAACGATAAATATGGATATGCCCGGGGCGACAATATCATCCGAATTACGGCAACCATTCTCAACGAAAGCGTTGTGATGTACGGACACAAGGGAGATTTTGTCGGTCACATCGGAGGAGACGACTTCATTCTGGTGGTCGATTATCATTGCGCAGATTCGATCTGCGCCTACATCACGAATTCCTTCGATACGCTGATCCCGTTCCAATACGATGAAGACGATATGGCCAGGGGATATATTGAAGCGAAAAGCCGACAACACCAGTCCGTGCAGTTCCCCGTGATGACCATCTCGATCGGTGTCGTTACCAATCAACATCGCAGGTTGGACACTTTCCTGAAAATCTCCGAATTGTCCGCCGAAATGAAAGAGTACGCAAAAAGCATCTCGAAAGACCAGTCCGTGCGAAAAAGCAGCTTCCGCATCGATCAACGTACCGGCTGAACCGGTCCCAAATCCAACGATATTCTGTGAGGGGAAGGCTCCTGAACCTGTCGCAAAAGTACTCCCTCTCCCTCCGGGAGAGGGTTGGGGTGAGGGAAGCTGGGGGTTGAATTCATTAAACCTGTCAGGCCCACTCTGCCTCCGTAATATTGGTTCCCGATTCCCCAGATGTCTCGGATTCCTTCAGATTTGCGATCAGGGTTTCCTGTATCGGGATATCCAGGGCTTCCAGCGCTTTCAGAACAGCACCCTTCACCGGCTGCAATATCGGATGAATCACTTCCGCGCCCGGAAGTCGAACCTGGATCTCTTCTTTGACAAGATCGAAATACACCTCATTGTGTTCGATTATCCCGCCGGTCAGCACGGCGGCAAATGGCTCGCTGAGATTCAGCTTGCCTGCAACACACTGCACGGCTCGCCCGAACACGTCGGCGGCATCCTGGATGATTTTCCGCGCTGTTTCATCCCCTTCGACAAGGGATTCGAATACCACGGAGGCCAGCTGCGCGATCGCCGCCTTATCGGTTTGCGGATTCATTGTCCATTCAACGATGTCGTCTTCGCTTTGCAGAAAAAGTCTTCTCAGGATCTTGTCACGAATCATCGTGGAGGGAGCCATTCCATCCCTCGCCAGCATGATCGCCCGCAGACCGGCCCGGGCGATTGCATATCCGCTGCCGTCATCGCTCAAAATGGGACCATATCCGCCCACTCGAGCGGTCATTCTGTCTGTGTTCTGTCCATAGACGATGGAACCCGTCCCGGCAATGACCAGAACTCCTTCCTTGGATAGACATCCTCCATGGAGCGCAATGCTCGCATCTGTCTCCAGAAGAAGCGTTTCCTGCGAGAATAGCGGGGAGATCTGTCCGTGCAATCGTTGGCGATCCGCCGGTCTTCCCGCGCCCGCCAGTCCCATGCAGACCGCTCGGAGAGAGTCCGGTTCCCGCCCCGCCTGCTTCAGCAACTCCATGCACATGCTGTAAAGAAGATTTGCGGTGTCCTGCAATCCGGTGTGGTGGTAATTCGTGCCCGGCGCTTTCAGTCGGGCACGAATTCGCCCCTCCGGATCGGTGAGAATCCCGCGAGTCTGGGTCGCACCGCCGTCAATCCCGATCACGCAAGAAAGATCCTGCATTGTGGTGAATCTTCGAATGGAATCTGGTTACGTTCATCCGATGGCTTAGTAAACGGTCTCCTGAGAAAACTCACCTGCGACCGTCATGCTGAGGAGTCTTGTGCTATCCGGCCACCCCCCTCTCTATTTTCCCCAAACTTTGGGGGAGAGGTTCCTCCCCCAAGCCTGGGGGAGGTCAGGTGGCAATGTCATTCAGTTACGGATATTTACTTGACTCAACCGACCCCAACCTGTAGTATGGGGTGTATGAATGAGGATTATCCCCGGACGCTTCTGGAACTGGAAGAGCGGTTTTCGGTGGAAAGCGCTTGCCGGGCGTATTTGTATGCGTTGCGGTGGC
>JAKPYU010000282.1 GCA_029568995.1 Candidatus Omnitrophota bacterium
CTCCGAATCGAGCAGCATCAGGGAACACAGCTTCGCCGAAAGAAGAACCGCTGTCTGCTGAACGACTTTTCCAAGCACAATCTCCCGGTCCAGCGAGGAAGCCAGGCTGGTTGTGATATCCACCAGGGAACGCAGCGCGGCAGACCGGCGTTTCACCAGCCAGTCCACCCAGGCACGATGCAGATCCGGCAGGCATCTGTCCAATAGATCCCTGTTGTGTTGAATCTCTTCCGTTGTGATTGGGGGTCGATCCCGCCGCAGCGCAAAAAGAAATCCGAACGGAATCAGGGACAATCCCAGGCGAAAGACCGTCCACAAATCCGAGTCAAAACTGGCCGGGAACGTTTTCGGAATGGCCTGATTCGTAAGAAAAACATTTTCCCGCCAGACCGGCTCGATCTCATCCGAAATGCGGATGATTGTCCCGACCGGAATGAGGTCTTCGGCTCCCTCGCTTCTCGCGGTCAGCGTGCAGGAACGGGCTTCTTCCATATCCGACAGGTAGAGAAACACGGCATCGGCGCACAGCGTGATCCGTGCCTGCTCTGCAAACCCATGCAGGGCATTCTCGGAACCGTGCAGCGCCGGAAGGTTCTCCTGTTTCACCGATCTCAATTCCTTTGCAGAGCTGAGGGTCCATCTCAGAGATTACCCGCCCCAAGGCTGGGGAGGGTCAGGATGGGGTTGATAAGTTCAGTCGATTCAACCCCCTCTGTATCTCCCCCAATCTTGGGGGAGAGGGTCTTGAGTCTACTCATATCCCTTGAGACGGCCTGCCGTTTGTCAAAGAAACAACACCAGTTGGTAGCCCAGTGCCGCGAAAAAAGGGACTGTCAGGTTGTCGTCAATCCGTTCGATGAACAGCTCCGCCAGCGATCCGGCCAGAGCCGAGGCAAATGCCGCTGAGGGCAATCCGAACGGAAGACCCGCCAGGAATCCGACGACCAGGAAAGCGGCTGTGCCCTCGATGCTCTTGTTGCCGATCCGATGCCTGCCCCAAAGCCGTCCGACAATGCTGGCCGCGTTATCCCCCACCGCAAGAACCAGAATCCCGCACACCGCCGCCGGAGCGCTGAATAGCCCAATCGTCACAATGCAGCCCAGAAGGTACCAAGTGGTGGAATTGAGATTCTCCATATCCCGTGGCACAACAATGGCCCCAAGACGGTTTGTCATCCATTGCCGTACCGAGGTACTGCGCCACTTCATGATGTCCAACGCCAGGGATCCAAGGAAGAACAGCAGAAGAATCAGAACCGCCGCAATCCGGTTCTCTTCTCCCAGTACCCACCAGTACAACAGCGCGATGGGTACACCCAAGAGATGATACAGCCGACGCGCCCAACGGATCCGTTCCATCGCCATGACCGCGCGCTCCTGAAAAAGCTCGCTTGTAGAAAGGCACACCGGGAGTTTTGCGCTATCCGGTCAACCCCCACCTGACCTCCCCCGATCTTCGGGGGAGGGATTTTTGAGTTTATGCGCGCCTTTTGAAACCCTTTTCTTAATAGAAAAGCCCTTAAGTTCATGGAACTCAAGGGCTTTCGATCATCGGGGCGACTGGATTCGAACCAGCGACCCCCTAGTCCCGAACCAGGTGCGCTACCAGCTGCGCTACGCCCCGAACGACTGTCCTATGCTAACGACCATCCGGCAATCATGCAAGATCGCTGCCTGAACTGGGAATCAGAAAAAGAACTTAATGACCAGAAATCCCCCAATAAGCAACACAACAAACGCAACGGCAAGCCAATCGAAATACCGGTCGATGAACTCCTTGGCAGGTTCACCCCACAGGCGAATCAATGCGCCCACCGCAAAGAATCGCAATGCGCGTCCCAGAACACTTGTCAGGATAAACACCGGAATGCTGACTCGACACAGTCCCGCCGAGATCGTGATCACCTTGTATGGGATCGGGGTCAGAGCTGCAATAAAGACAATCCAGGCATCATATTGTTGATACCACGCGGTCAGATTCACCTCTCTGCCGGCGGTGTGGACAATGATCTGGCCCTCCTGCAAGGGCACACCATAGAATGCAAGGATAGGTTTTGCCACCAGGTCCAGCATCTGCCAGCCGATGAAATATCCGAACAGACCGCCGATAACCGAACCGGCCGTGCAAACTGCCGCGTAATGCCAGGCTCTTTTGGGAATCGAGAGCGCGAGCGCAATCAGCAGCACATCCGGCGGAATGGGGAAAAACGAAGACTCCGCAAAAGCCAGAATGAAAAGCGCGGGAGTCCCATAGGGGGTCTCGGCCCAGTGAAGGACCCAGTCATAAAGCCGTTTCAGCCATTTCATTTGAGAGACAACTCCCAGCGATCCAGTTCGGGAATTGCATGAAACTGCGTCATGTCCTGCCCGAGCGGTGTAATGGAAATCTTGTTTTCTTCGAGCGCATGGAAATCGGTGCCTTCCGCCTTGACCCAGGTCGGGGCATCGCCGCCGATCCAGTAATACTCCTGCCCCATGGGATCGGTCCGCTTGATCAGTTTATCGTGATAACGGCGTTCGCCCAGCCGGGTGATTGCCACTCCGCGCAATTTCTCCCAGGGAACATGGGGCACGTTGACATTGAGAAACACACCGGGGGGAAGCCCCCGGCTCAGAATCTCACAGGCCAGGAGACGCCCAAACCGGGCCGCCGCACGGAAGTCGAATTCCTGGTTCCCCTGCTCCGTCTCCGGGGCCACCAGGGAAATCGCCACGGACGGCAGGCCCGACAGATGGCCCTCATGCGCCGCCGCTACTGTTCCCGAATAGATCGTGTCATGCCCCAGGTTCGCACCCCGGTTGATTCCCGCCATGAGCAGTTCGGGCAACCGTTCGAGAAACCCCTTTGTGCCGAACATCACGCAATCCGCCGGGGTTCCGTCGATAATCGTCGTGGTCTCATTCATCCGTGTTGCTCGCAGCGGTCGGGTCATAGTGAACGAATGCGAGACCGCGCTTTGCTCGCGGTCGGGGGCGATGAT
Organism: Candidatus Omnitrophota bacterium; assembly: GCA_029568995.1. Taxonomy (GTDB): domain Bacteria; phylum Hinthialibacterota; class Hinthialibacteria; order Hinthialibacterales; family JAKPRU01; genus JAKPRU01. Next base: position 2,982 of record JAKPYU010000282.1, read on the forward strand.
GAATACATCCGCTACGGTTCTCAGTTCATCGGCCAATGCATGCAGCCCGGGTGAGTGAATCCCGTCATCATTGGTGACCAGAATGCACGGCCTGTATCCCTGCGGCCGTTCGGCGCTTTTCTCGCCGATTGTGTTCTGCACCGTCGCCGATTTCGGCATGGAGAATCCTCGTGAAAACAGAAAATCCGCCTGCCCAGGCGGATGGATTATCATAGTGGAAGATGGGGAGCCGGTCCATATTGGTCGGATTCTCGATTATTGCGGGGACAGGGTGGACGGGGTGGACAATGTGGACAGGCCCTCACCCCAACCCTCTCCCGGCGGGAGAGGGGGCAAGAGCACCCGTGGCTACGGACATTCGATCCCTTCGGGATCGCCCCCAGAAGATCCCGTCAATAGATCAGGTAAATGATGACTTGGGACAACAGCGCGAGAACCGCATAGGGGCGCAGACTGACGGTCTTTCCGGTGCGCTCATTGGTTACAAGTACTTCTTCCCTTTTCAATAACAAGACCCAGATAATCAACAATGTGAAATAGGCAATGAAAACGCCTTTCGCCATGGTGATATCGATGGAAACCAATATGTCCCGGAAAATTCCACCCGGAACCCGAAGAATATTCGCAAAGAAATCGGCAATGGGCGTCAGAATGGGAGAAAATTCATTCGACTCAGGCATCAGGCATTTCCTCCTTTATAGCGATATACGAGGCCGCGAAGTTTCTCCTCCGGCTCCATGGGTGTGATCAGACTTACGACGACAGTCAACACAACAGCAAAGACAAACGACCACCAGGCGATATACAGAAACGGATCTTCGATTAAGAACAGCGGCTCACTGGCGTAGGAATTGATGAACAGCATTCCACTGGAACAGCACAGACCGCCGATCAGGCCGACAAACGCGCCGATTCCCGTTGCCCGTTTCCACAGAACGCCCAGGACAATAATCGCCAAGCTGGGACCCTGGAATAATGTCAACAGCGTTTGGATAAGCGTGTAGATGCTCTCAAAATTGGCGGAGAACTCGGCAAACAGGATGGCCCAGACAATAAAGGCAAAGGTCAGGATTCTACCGACCGTCAAGTAATGGGTGTCCTCTGCATTCGGCTTGAAGAACCGTTGATAGATGTCTTTGGTCCAGAGGGTTGCTGCGGAGTTCAGGCAGGAATCCACGCTGGACATGAGGGCCGCCAGAAATGCGGCGAAGAAGATGCCAAGCACTCCGGTCGGCAGCAGGTCCCTCACCAGCGTCGCCATGGCCTTATCCGCATCGGCTACATACGGATTGTGTGCCAGCGCGACAATGCCCGGAACGACCATAATGAACGGAATGAACACCTTCAGAATCGCCCCCCAGACATAGGAGGCTTTCGCTTCCGCCTCGGAGCGTGCGCCCAGCGAGCGCTGCACGATGGCCTGGTTTCCGATCCAGTAGGCATTCGCCAGAACCAATCCCAGCCCCAGGAAAATGCCGGACCAGGGGTACGGGGTCGCAGTATCCGCCGGAAGGATCAGATGAAAATGGTCTTTCGTTCGATCTCCTAATTGGTGGATCAAATCCACGAACTCCCCGAATCCACCGAGTCGATGAATCCCATAGATGAGAACAAAAGCGCACCCCAGCATCATCACGATGCATTGGATCACATCCGTATATACGACAGCGGTCAGTCCGCCACAGAAGGTATACAGACCGATCAGAACTCCCATCAAAACAATGGAATAGAACAGGGGCCAGGCAGGAGGGCGGGCCGATTCGGCGGCCCGATCCTGCAGCGCAACAAGGTCTTCGCCCATCTGAAAGAGGACCACAGGAACCTCTTTTCCAGCAGGAAGGTCTTTCAGGCGAGTAATGATCTCATCCTTCAACGGACTTGCTTCATCCATCAGCAGCAGGTTGGGGCGATGTTCCACGGCTATCGTCACCGTATCCTTCACCGTCTCCATGCGGAAGCAATCGTATTTCTTACCGGCGACCGCATCCAGAACCTCGGTGACAGCGGCTGTTTCAGCCGGACTGACAATCACGGCTTTCGGATTCAGGTCAAGCAGCACATTCAACATCACAGCGGTGGCATACAACATAATCCCCAAGTTGCAGGCCAGGAAACTGCCCCAGATCAGCGCCGAGGTTGTTCGAACCGCGATGTTGTATCGTTTGCCAAACCATTCGGGCACCGTGGTGACACCCGTACGCCAGAAAATAGGAATGAATATAAAACCCGATATAATCATCACGGGCACGGAGCCAAGCCAGTCGAAATTGCCCATGACGATCCCATAGAGATAGGCCGACCCGGCAATGCCCACAATATCGATCGCACCGATATCGGTCACCACCAGGGACATGCCGATCGCCCACCAGGGCAATTTCCGTCCGGCCAGAAAATAGTCCTGACCGGTCCTGATTCGACGTCCCAGATACACACCAAAACCGACCGTTCCAACGAGATAAACCAGAACGATGATATAGTCGATACCTGTGAGACCCATAACTCACTCCCATTCTCTTTAAGGGTTTGCAAGGATCAGATATTCAGGCCTGGATGTCAACCGAAGTCATAGATTGGGGATTGCGGATTGGGGATTGCGGATTGGGGATTGAGGATTGGGGATTGCGGATTGGGGATTGAGGATTGGGGATTGAGGATTGGGGATTGGGGATTGGGGATTGGGGATTGAGGATTGGGGATTGGGGATTGAGGATTGGGGATTGAGGATTGGGGATTGAGGATTGATTGGGTGTAGGGGCGAACGGCTGTGCACTTTTTCGACATAAGGACATTGCTGCCAGAGGGAGAGGGATACCTGCCACCGGTCTTCAATCCTCAATCCGAAATCCACAATCCGCAATCGAGAGTATCTCCTGCCGAAATCTCTCGTAGGGCGAAATTCGCAACACCTCCGTATGTTTCGGGGTGTATCCCCACAGCCTCATTGGATTCACAAAGAACCGCTTGAAGATTTCCTCATCCGAAATCCGTCTTCGTGCCTGCACCGCCCGGCGTTTCTCTCGCCATTTGGGCAGATGATCGAAGAACGCCTGCACTCCGCACAGATGGGAGTATCCATCGCACGGCAGACACATCAGGGCCTCTGTTCGATGGACCGCCAGGCGGAACAAAGCGGGCATCAGGACCGCCCAGTTGCCCGCCCCCAGGTTCTTATACATCGTTGCCAGGCTGTTCCGTTCGTAAAAAACCGCTTTTCGACGGTATTCGACCTGGGCCAGCGATGCATGTTGACGGTGATAGACCCTCGACTGCGGCGCATATCGAACCTTGTGACCGTAAAGGTTCAGACGCCATCCGAGATCCACATCTTCGTAGATCAGTTCGTATTCCCGGTCAAAGCCGCCTGCATCCACGAACAGGTCGCGCCGGATCAGCATCGCGCCCCCGCACGCAAACAGGAGATCCCGCTCCGCCTCGACATCGCAGTCCTCCTCGCTCCATTCGAATCCCTTCCCCAACAGGTTGATTTCACCGCCCGCGAATTGAGTGCGTGTCCCATCCCAGATCAGGATACGACTTGCGACACAGTCCACACGGTTCCGCTCGGCGCATTCCATCGCATCGACAAGCCATCGCGGATGTGCGCGCATATCGTTGTTGAGAAAGGCGATCCACTCGGTATGCGCCTGCACTGCGGCAAGGTTCAGCGCGTGCGCAAATCCGTAATTCGCATCCAGAGACAGAACGTCCACCTCCGGGAATTGCCCCGCGAGCATTTCCCGGCTCCCGTCCTGAGAGTCGTTATCCACAATCAGGGTCCGGTACGAGGGACTTTCGGGGACCAAAGCACGTAGAGAGAGAAGCAGCGTCTGAAGATGATGCCAACCGGCATGATGGGGTACGCAGATTATGACAGTCGATTCCATTCTATTCAGCCGGAGAAAGTCCGCTGGATTCGGCGCAGGATTCCTTTGGGATGTTCGCGTTCATCCAGCCATTGTGCAATCTCTCGGTCCAACTCATGAAGAGATCCCTGCGCCTCTCTTCTGGCGGTCGTATCCGGGGCCGGTTTTGGGTTTGTGACCCACTGGCGAAGTGGACGGGTTGTTGCTTCAAATGTGAAGTTCTCATCGCCATACAGGCGCGCCTGTCTGGCCATCTCACGGCATTCTTTCCGGTGATCGGCGGCGTGGAGAAGGGCCTGCCGGAACTCCTCCAAATTGCCCGGATCGATCCCGAAGCAAAGGCCTTCGCGATGAAGAATCTGGGAGATTTCACTAACCACCGTGGTTAAAATGGGCAATTCCGAACGAATCCAGGACAGAAAGCGGTTCCGGCTGCCGAGCAGCGTCTCGGCGATGCTCAGATCCACATTCACCCCCAGATCCGATTCCAGCATATAGGCATCCACATCCTCCGTCGGAACCCAACCGATGAGGTGATACCGCTCCTTATGAGACGATTCATTGACCAGGAAAGTGAACCGATCGAATCCTGCCTCATGATGCCCGGTAATCGCGCCGCCGGTCACAACAACATGGATGGCCGGATTCTCTGCCATGGCGGTGTCAAGCCCCAAAAACAGCGTGTCCACATCGGCCCATGTGTTAAAACCTCCGCTGCACAAGACCACAAAATCCTCCTCCGAGACTACGCTGCCTCGCAGGACCATTTGAGAATGTCCCGGATTTGTGGAACCGTCATAGGCACACGGGATATTCTGCACAAACGGATAGCCCAGGGTGTGATGATCGAGCCGTCCCAGGACGCCCAGCTGGCCGAGAGTGGCAAATCGTTGCGCATCGGAGACCGAGGAGAACATGTCCCCTCGCCGGAGGATCGGAAGATAGATCCGGTGGAAAATATTCAGCTGCTCGCTCCCCGCAAAAGCCGACTTCGCCTGTGCCTCCGCCAGAAGATCTCCGAACAGATCTGCCCAGATGGGCAGATCGGCGGAAAGACCGCACGCCATGGAGGAGGAGATCGTCGATCCCGCTGTGACAATGCAATCGGGGCGGTGTTCCTGGATGATCCCGCCCAGTCGCGCCAACAGATCGTTCCGATTCTCGGCATTCGGTTCCGGCAGCGGGACATGAATCACATCGCCTCGTGTGGTCGGATCTTCCAGATAATCCACCTGGACCGGATCTTTGGGCTGTCCGAATTCGAATGTGACCAGGATCACACGATGCCCATCCACCAGGAAAGGCAGAAGAAACTGCCAAGTCCGAATTCCGAATCCGTAAAGGGTCTTCGAACGGTAGCAGGGTAATGGACCGACACCGGCGAGAAGAATCGTGGACATGGTGCACTTTTGTCGCGGTTGTCTTGTGTCGATATCTTTCGGCCACGATAGAGACCTGTCTAAGCGTATCAGAACGGAGCCGGAAATTCCACGACTGCCGTTTTGTCTTTTCATCGCGGTCTGCTAACATGGAGTGTAAGACCCTCACCCCAAAGGGAGAGGGGAACGGATGGTCTCCCAGGGGGAGAGGGGGAAACAAGAGGGCACAGACTTCCGGGCGTAGGGGCACACAGCTGTGTGCCCTTCCTCCAAATTCAAGTCAGGATTGAAACACCATGGCAGAAGGACGCACACCGCCGACACGAGAGCAACTGGTCGCGTACATCCGCAAACTGGAGAAACGCGTGAAATTTCTTGAGACCGAACTGGCGGAACACAAACGTTCCGGCGAATCAACCAACGGGCTGAATGCCGTGCAAGCCGCCATTTCCGTCCCTACCGCAACAGGCCAAGCTCCCAAGATCATCATCCCACCCAAACCGGTCCCTGCCGCACAACCCGACAAGCCGCCCACGTTCGTGATCGGGAAAAAACCGCTTCTCACACCAACACCCGCGCCTGCACCCGTACCGAAGGCCGAAATCGAAGAGCCGAAACCCAGACTGGAAGGACCGGTCGATCTCGGCGTAGGACCAGCTGCGGCAGCGCCGGAAGTGCGCGACATTATGGATATCGACGAGGAAGCGCCCCCCGCACCCGTCTCGGAAGGCGCTGCATATCCCCACCCGCAAAACGAACCCGTCGTCATTCCAATCCCGGATATTCTTCCCCCCGCGTTCAAACCGGGCGAATTCACACGGCAGGTGCTCAACGGCGAGGATGAGGACATCGTCGATCCCATGCTCCGAAGCCTCGATCAACTGAAAACGTGCCCGCCGGAAGAGAGACGGAATGTCTTCAGCCGGATGACGAGCATTTTCTGGACGGCGGTGGATCGCATGGGCAAACGAACCGGCTCCGGGAAACTCTCCTGGCCCAAGCGGCTGTTTATGCGATTCGGGATCATCGATCCGGATCTGCTGAGCAATGAGATCTGGCGCACACTGTACAACGAAAACAGTTCCGTCGGCGACACGGGGATTTATTATGTGGATGAATGGCTTGAGGCGATCTATCGGCAGGAGATCAAATACAGCGCCATCGACGAGATGGCCCTGCAGGGCGGCAAAGCAAAGAAAGACGCTTCGGGGGAGGAATGTGTCGGTTACGAGCTGATCAATGTCCCCCAAATGCAGCGTATGGTTGTCGGTCCGCGCGCAAACCTGATCGCGATACTGACATCCGATTACTGCACCCCCAGTCGTGACAATCCGCTCTTGACGCGGGAATGGGTGTATCGAACCGTCAAGATGCTCGTTCCGTTCGACTACACGATGTTCCAGCGCAAATACAAGGGAGAGGATATCGAAGTCAAACCGCTCTGGCTGATTCTGCCGGGATATGGGACACGTGCCGCCTGCTGGGAACCCTGGAGTCCGGGCTTCAAACGAACCGGCCCCCGGCTGCTGATCTGCCTGTTCCCGCCGCGCGCATCCCTCAAGACGCTCATCGACGGCCTGTCCGATTTCCGTTGGACCTTCGCCAAAGAGGATGCCATGCACTATTGGCTGACCGAGGGTCTGACCGGCAAGTTTCTGGGCATGTTCAGCATGAAAGAGCAACGCCAGGATATGAAAGCCCTGTTCCGCAGCTACTATCGGGACTGGATGCTGAATGAACCTCGACGTGTACCGAAGCTCGACAAGAAGATACGCGAATTCTTCTACCACAACTGCCCTTATTCGGATGAGGTCAAGCAGACCCTTCGCAGCGGTGGCCTGTTTATGCGCATGATCGAACTGGAGATGGCCAAACGGGAGCGCGACGAAAAGGAAAAGGAAGAAATCGAGCGGATCAAGGCCATGCGCGAGGCGAAGAAGGCCATGCGGCAGGCGAAGCTGGAAGAGGGCGGTTGAGGGGGCGAATGATGGGACCAATGGGACGAATAGGACCGATGGGACAACTTGCCCTCTCCATCCTCATCCTGCCGATCCTGTTGACCGGCTGTCAGTCTTCGCTCACAAAGGAGAACGCACGGTTGAAATTCCGCGAGACAATCGACCTGAATGCGTTTGACTGGCTGTGTGAGGCCACACAAAAAGAGCTTCGAGGCTGCATCATCCCCGCGCACGATAGAACCTCGCTGTATACACCCGACGGGGTCGGGAATTACCACGCACTCTGGACGCGGGATTTCTGTTTCATGGTGGAATACGCCGGGGATCTCATGGACCCGGATGAAGTGCATCGAGCTGTCCGTTACCTGCTGGCGGGACAGCGCGCGGATGGCTGTATGCCGGATCGGGTCCGCGCCGATGGGGTTCCCATCTACAGCCCCGGCGGGGATTCCAGCCCGATCAACGATCACGCCAAGGATAACGGCCCATTCATGGCGAAATTGGTTGCACTCGATGTCAACCGGCGGGGCGATCTCGATTTCTTCCGCGAGACGGAACCGGCGCTACGCCGGGGACTCGATTTTCTGGAACGGTCCCCGAACGGCCTGGTCTGGAATGACCCGGATAATCCGCAATCCCCGTTCGGATTCACCGATACGATTGCGAAAACCGGCGATCTGCTGTTCAGTTCTCTCCTGTACTGGGAAGCCTGCAAATCGCTGGAAGATCTCTCCATACAATCGGGGGCCGGGGATGCCGACGAGTACGCTTTACGTGCAAAAGCCATCGAGGAAGGGCTTCAGACTTTGTGGGATGAAGAGAGCGGGATGTTCTTTGCCGCGAGCCGGGATTGTCATCAAATCGACCTGTGGGGCAGCGCGTATGCAGTCTACGTCGGAATCGCTACGCCCGAGCAGATAGAGTGCATTGCGAATTATCTCGATGCGAACTATAGCCGCATGGTCCAGCACGGGCAGGTATGCCATCTGCTCGACGGTGCATCCTGGGACCGGATGTTGGTTCCGGTCAAACCCGGCACGTACCAGAACGGTGCATACTGGGGAACGGCTTCCGGGTGGATTATCTGTGCGCTGCACAAGAGAAATCCCAGACGCGCCGCCGAGATGTTTAATGACATGGTAGCCTATTACCAGAAATACGGCATTTATGAATGTGTGAACGGTGAGGATCGAAAACTAACGCATTATGTAGCCAGCGCCACGAATCCGTATGGGGTAGTGAGGGATTTTCTGGATCTTGCGAAGTAAAAAACTCTGTGATATAATTTTCATGATTTTGTCTTCCGGAGGTGGAGTACAACGTTATCAGACTTCCGCAATGCTCTTCATCGTATCGCTTCCTTCCTCAATCGTCGGTTTTGGTTGGTGTATGTCCTGGTTACGTTGGGGAATGTGGTGTTTCTTTGGTGGATCTCGCAAGCGCTGTATCTCTGGAAGCGACCTGAGTGTATTTATGGGACTTTCGGAGGAGAATCACTTATCTTGGCTCTCATTCGGTTTTCGGGCGAGTATCGCCACTTGTCATATATCTGGATCTTCTCTACTCTCTTGGCTTTGATCCTATGGCTAATGTGGCCTGCGATTCTCCTGTGGGTGTATCGCTGGAAAGGAATGCGCTTGGTAACGACGCTCTGTCTATCCTTTGCGCTGGTGTTCTCGTTGCTTGAGGTCCACCAGCTCCACTGTGCGTTGCAGTATACAAGATTAACCGTGCATGATGGGGAGACCATGTCGGAGCAGGAGGCTTTGAGAGCATTCGGTCCACCATTGGCGATTCTCAAGAACGCAATCGGAAAAGAATGGATTTACACGGATGGCTTTGTACGTGGCTCGGTTTGGGTGGATTTGGAAGGAACCGGGCGTGTCAGGACATTGCCGGGATATTTGTTCTTGGACTGACATGACGGTCTGTTGGCGCGGGCGTCTCGCCCGTGATCTGGCCTGGATTTCGGCTTTCGCCGGAATGACGGCTTCTTCTCCCTCTCCCACCGGGAGAGGGTTGGGGTGAGGGTCTTCAGGGGAGCGTGTCGCCTGTTTTCTTGCGCCAGGCGTGAAGTTGTTTGGATAGTTTTCCCCTGATTTCGGCATGTTCGGCGGATTTTGCCAAGTTGTGCAGTTCCCCCGGATCGGACTCCAGGTTGTACAGTTCCTCCTCGCCACTGATGGAAAGGTTGTATTTCCATTGGAGGGTGCGAATTGTGCGGATGGGGCATTTCCATTGCTGCTTTCCATGATACTCGGCAAAA
>JAKPYU010000445.1 GCA_029568995.1 Candidatus Omnitrophota bacterium
AGGCAAATCGCCTCGGCGATGGGTTTCGCCAGGGGACGTCTTTGCGATTCCAGGGCTTGCGGCAGCGCCGAAGCCACGGCGGAATAGTCCTTCCGGGTCGTTTTGATTACCCGCAGCCGCGTATAGAACTTGATCAGGTTGCCGTGGCAGTCGTAATACGTCCGCACCGCGTCGCTGAGCTCATCGCCGGTGTGACGTTTATAGTCTTCCAGCGCGGAGAGTTCATAGTCGCCGTTCTCCCACAAACTGGTGAAGAACTCCCCGTAGGCGCTTTTCTGTCGGCATTCCGCGATTTCGCGGCGAAACAGGGAGTACCCCTCCTGTTTCTGCCCCGCGCGGGCTGTCAAACGAGCCTTCGCCAGAAGTGCCTGCCCGTATAAGTCGCTGTCCCGGCTGCACTTACGGAGCACCAGATTGACCGATTCCAGGGCCGCTTCGTTTCGTTCCGGAGTGATGGCGTACTTTGCGAGATCGGCCACCGCCGCGCTCAGGACTGCCTCATCCGCGCTGTCCAGGACCGTTTGTTTCGCCAGTTCCAGGCGGTCCGCAATGGGCAACTTGCGGCTCTGCTCCCGGTATCCGTCCGCGTTCAGGCCGTTTTCCTGGGTAAAAACAACCAACGGGACACCAAATACCGCGATTAAGGGGAGTAAGAAGATCTTTTTCATAGCCGTCCCTCCGAGTGTCTATATTTGTCTGCAAACCGAAGCCATGCGCTTGCCAACCCTACGCCCTTCCCAGCCTTGGGGAGGGAAGAAGAACCCTCTACCCAGGCATCCGGGGAGATGCAGCCGCAAGGCTTCTCCCCCAAGATTGGGGGAGATACAGAGGGGGTTGAATTTACTTCACTTATCAACCTGATCCTATACCCTTTGCCTTACGAACGCCGCATTCTGCTCTTCGTCTTCAACCAGAGATATATCGCGACCGACAGGCCTTGGGTATCCCCAATTTTAAGGATTTTCATCTCAAAATTCGCCATTTTTGCCTGGAAAAATTGCTAGATGCGTCTAGCAATGGGGGCTTTTCGGGCAAGAACCCCCGACCCTCCCCGTGAACGGGGAGGGAGAAGAAATCCCCCCGTTCACGGGGGGATTAAGGGGGGGACGAGCTCAGAGAGGTCTATTTCTCGGCGGGTGTGAGTCCCTGACGCACGGCATATTTGGTGAGTTCCGCCACCGTCTTGATCCCCAGTTTTTTCATAATGTGGCAGCGATGGGTGTCGATCGTGCTGCTGCCGACGTGCAAGCGATCGGCGGCTTCTTTGGATGTTTTTCCCTCCGCGAGAAGCTGCAACACTTCCTTTTCTTTCCTGGTAAGGACAGCGCGCGGATCGGTCTCCTCTTTCCCGTAATTCTTCAAGAAATCTTCCACAACGGGACCGGTGACCTTCGGACTCAAATAGATCTGATTATTGAGAACCGCTTCAATGGCCACGTGGAGTTCCTCGAACGCGCATTCCTTGAGCAGAAATCCCGTGGCCCCCGCCTGAAGCATCTCAAACACGAATCTCTTGTCCGAGTGCATGGAAAGGCCGATGATTTTGACTTCTCGAGACCGTTCGGAGATCTGACGGGTGGCCTCGATACCATTCATTTCGGCCATGCTGATATCCATGATAATTACATGGGGATGGAGTTTTTCGGCCAACTCAACGGCACATCGTCCGTTGTCCGCCTCCGCGATCACCTCGACATTGGGGTCCTTCTCCAGCAGTGCACGCAATCCTTCCCGGAGTATCCGGTGGTCGTCCGCCAGAATGACCTTCGTGACCATGGAACTTTTGCTCCATCAGGATCGGACTGAAAAGGAACATCAGGCATTGTATGGCAGGGTGGGCTAAATTCCACCCTTGTCGCCGGTCAGTATTCCGTCCACTTTTCCACGTTCGACCGTGCCGAAAGAATCTGCTCGTGTTCCGCTGCGATACGATCCAGCGCTTCCTGCGGGGTTTCGATTCCCCGCGCCGCCGCATAAAGATGGATCTGGGTGGATTGGAGCAGCTCGGCATATTCGGGGATGTTGTAGAAATCCCTGACCAGCGGCAGAGACTGCATGAACACAGGATTATACGGTTCCGCCTGCAGGAAGGTCTCGGAGGCGATCACAGCCACACTGGAGCTGAGACCGCCCAGCTGTGCCCATTTCAGCTGCACGGCATCCTGCGCAAACCAGGATAAGAACTGCCTGGCGATTTCCTGGTTCTTTGAATAGGCCGAAAGCGAAATACCCTGACCGCCGAGGCTGATGAAATGATAATCCTGACCGGGTGTCACAAAGAATCCGGTCTGTTCTTTGTATGGATTGAGCGCGCCGGTGAACTGCGGCATCAGGGCTATCCATTGCTGACATATAGCGACTTTCCCCGCAAAGAATGCGCCTTCTGTGTCACTCACGTCGGTATAATCCAGGACATCCGGAGGATTGAATTGCAGCAGGTCAATGAAAAAAGTGAGTGCTTCTACGCCAGCCGGAGAGTTGATGCTTTCCTTAATATCACCCACCATGCCTGCCTTAACAAACCGGGAAGGTGTGCCCCGATCTGGAACCGGAAGGAATTCGCCGCCGAAGGACCAGAGGATCTGCTGGAACCCGCTGGTGATGAAATCGTATTCATCGCTGTAAAACATGGCGGCGCCGTAGAGATCCGGCGGGCGCGTAAAGAACTCCGCCACATCCCGAAACTCGCGCCAGGTCTGGGGAACGGTCAGTTCGCGACCATAGCGGGCCTGGAACGAGGACCGTTCCGCGGGATCTTCGAATAAATCCCTGCGGTAGGCAAACGCGGCGCAATCGCTCTCGCAGGGCAGCGCATAATAACGCCCGCCACCTGCCGGATATTCGCAATAGGCCGCGATGGACTGGCTGGTGAATTGATTCTTCACCAAATGAACCAGATCGCTCAGATCCGCGTAGTGCCCGTGCTCCGCCCCCGTACCGAGCCATTGGCTGTCGCCGATGATCAGGTCGAATTCATCGCTCTGCTGCTGCCAGGCATTCTGTATGACTGTTTGATATTCAGACCAGGGAATTTTCACAACCTCGACAGGAATACCGGTTTCTGCTGTGAAGTCCGAAACAAGGGTGGCAAAAAAATCCGAAGGGGACCAATCTCCGCACGCAACCCGGAGACCGGTATGGACTTGAGGGGCCGATCCCACGGCGGGGAAAATCAGAGCCAACGCAATAATGAGAAATGCCAAACCAGTTACACCATTCCGGATCTGTTTTTTCATGATGAAGCGTCCTTGCGAGCTTTTCTTGTACGGCAGGGAATGTTGAGGTTTCCTATCCGATTCGGACAGTTGTATCGCCACCTCGCCGGGCATCCCAGGGTTCCCTTTGACAAGTGGTTCCATTCGGCTTAGAAGGTACTTTCGGAACGTGGAATATCGGACGGCAGGAGGAACTTGGGAACATGGTACGCAAAGGCTTCACGCTGATCGAGCTTCTGATTGTCGTAGCGATTATTGGAATCCTTGCGGCGATTGCGGTGCCGAATTTCCTGAATGCGCAAACCCGCGCGAAGGTCAGCAAAGTCCAGGCGGATTTCCGATCATTGACTACGGCAATCGAATCGTATCGACTGGAATTCGGCAACTACATGCCTTACCCGGAATGGGGCGATCACACCGGTCCCCTGTATCTCAACGCTCTCTCGACTCCGGTCGCGTTCATTTCATCCTCCGACAGCATTCAGGATCCATTCCGGAAAAAAGGGACGTTGGACCACGACGGCGAGAAAGCGCCTCGCTATGGCTATTTCGATCCGTACGACCAGCAATGGATCATGGATGACGCGAAGTCCCGTGGATACAATCTCAAACCTTACCGATGGTGCCTGGTTTCTCCGGGGCCGGATTACGAACAACAGCTCGATGGCGGTAAGAATCCGGGCTATTACCCCTATGAAGCCAGCAACGGGCTGAATAGCTTCGGCGATATTCTCCGTGTCGGACCGTGATCCGATTGCGGATTGTCGATTGCGCCGGAATGATGAAAGGTTGCTCCCTCTCCGTTGAAAGGGACGGCTGGGGGGTAATGTCATTACTTTAGGGAATGCGAGGTTCCTGAGCCTGTCTCAAGAGCCTCTGGATCTCCCTCCCCCGAAGATCGGGGGAGGTTAGGTGGGGGTTGAATTCGTTGAACCACTGAACCCTCTACACACCATTCACTGACTCGGAGAGGGGAACTCCGGACCTTCTGAGACAGTCTCTCCTGCCGAGTCGCGAATAATGAGAGAACTCAGCTCAACCAGCCTGGCCTTCGGACTGTGCATTTGGGAGGAGAAGAACCGACCCATCCAGGAAATCCCAGGTATACGCCGCCGGAGCGAGCGCAGGGAACCGGATTCAATGAATTGACAGCTGAATTCGAGAGGAGTGCCTGGACATGAACGATGTGGAGATTACCGACACAGATTCAAGCAACATCTGTGAATACGGCTTCTGCGGATACAAGAACCTGAAGCAAGACGGACACAGACGAAAAATCGAATGGCTGAAAGAGCGTTTTTCTGAAGGCTTGACTTTCAAAATTCTCAGCACACCCGACAGAGAATCTGTCGGTTTCATCGAATACTTGCCTGGCCAGTATGCCTGGAGACCGGTCGATGCGCCTGGATACATGGTGATACACTGCATCATGATCCATCGCAAAGAGTATAAGGGGAGAGGGTACGGATCTCTGTTGTTGGAGCAATGCGTGCGGGATGCCAAGAAGGCGAAGATGCACGGCGTTGCCGTTGTCACAAGCAAAGACACGTGGATGGCGGGAGACGAGCTATTCCTGAACCATGGCTTTGAATCTGTGGACCAGGCCCCTCCCTCATTCGATTTGCTGGCAAAGAAATTCAAGAAGGCACCCTCACCGAAATTCAAAGGTGGCTGGGAAAAAAAGTCGCAGAAATACGGCTCAGGGCTGGTCATCATCCAATGTGACCAATGTCCTTGTGTGGCAAAATGCAGCAAAGACATCGTTGAAACTGCCGGAATATTCGGTGTCAAGGCGCAGGTTGTCGAACTCGATAATCACAAACAAGCACAAAACGCTCCGTCCGCGTATGGAGTATTTACTATTCTCTACAACGGAGAACTGATCGCCAATCATCCAATCGGCAGGACACGATTCATTAACATCATGAAGAAGATCCGGGTATGATCCGTGAATGATGGGGAGAGAGAACATGACAAGTTCTCAATGAATGAGATTGGGCTGGGGAAGGGTATGCAGGCGCGCGGGAAAGCATTGGGGTGAGGGAAGTGAACTCCCTCACTTCTCCTCCGACCGTGGATGGTTGTTTCGATAGACTTCCTGGATACGCGACAGAGTGACATGCGTATAGATCTGGGTGGTGGAGAGGCTGGCATGGCCCAGAAGCTCCTGGACAAAGCGCAAGTCTGCACCGTGGTCCAGGAGATGCGTGGCGCAGGAATGCCGAAACGTGTGGGGTGTTACTTTTCCCAGACCCAGGGATAGAACATATCGACGCACCCGAAGCTGAACCCCCCGCGCGGTGATCCGCCCGCCGGAACGGTTCAAGAACAAGGCATGTCTCTCGGCGGGATCTTCATCACCATGCTGTTTTCCAAGCAACTCCGGTCGCCGGGCCAGGTAACGATCCACCGCCTCACAGGCCGGTTCACCCACCGGAACGGTCTGCTGCCGTCCGCCCTTTGCGCGGATCTGAAACGATCTCTCCGCCGGGAAATAGTCCTCCACGTTCAATCCAACCAGTGAGGACACCCGCATTCCCGAAGCGTACAACACCTCGAACATGGCGGCATCCCGAATCTGCAAAACTTCTTCCCTGGCCGGATTGGTCGAGGGACTTTCGACAAGTCGATTCGCCCGTTCCTCATCCAGAAAAACCGGCAGTCGCTTGATCTGCTTGACACTATCCACAGCCTGGGTCGGATCGGCGGCGATCATCCCATGCTGAAACAGGTACTCAAAGAACCCACGCAGCGCGGAGAGTTTTCGGTTCACACTTCGGGCGGAGACACGCTGTTCCATGAGATACGCCACGAATCCCCGGATTTCCTGCACGCCCATTTCCGTTACGGGTGGGCAATTCGAGAGATTCCCATCGCCCAGGTAGCAGAAAAACTGGTCCAGGTCCCGTCCGTAGGCGAGCAATGTGTTTTCCGCTCGATGCCGCTCCGTCCGTAGAGCCTCCAGAAACATCCGCCGTGCCTGTTTGAGATCCATGGTATTCCGCCTTGATAAAACCTCGAAAGCCAGACAAATGCTCCCTCTCCCTCCGGGAGAGGGTCGGGGTGAGGGAAATCAATCCAACCTTCCGCCTATCCCAGCCGATAGACCAACTGCACCAGCGGCATACAGAAGCTGAGCGTAACAGTGCCCATCACCGTGCCATACATCATCAGTACTCCCTTGGTCACCGTCTGGGGCATCCGCTGGTAGAAACCGGTGAACGGCAGAAGAGTCAACAACGCTCCTGTCGTTCCCAGGGCAATCGCCATGGCGGTTCGATGAAGAATCAGCGTCGCGGTCAGGAAAGGAATTCGAAGCCCGGCCTGATGATACAAGGTGGAGAACTGGGGGGACAACAAAAGGAAAACACCGAGAAGAGACACCGAGAAAACAAGGACCATAAACATGAAGCCCGCCGCATTGCGGGTGTCAACAGGAATATGCATGGCAGAGTTCTCCTCTCCGCTCCCTGCGGATGTTCCGTCCGGAAGCGTGGATTTCTCCTCCATTCATATTCCTCGCTCTTCAATATCGGCTTTTCGTCTCAGACGCTTGAGCCGGACCTCAAGTCTCTGACGAATATCGCGTTCCCGTGAGAGAATCCGCCCCCGATCGAATGGGTTGTCAGAAGAGGCGTTGAGATGATCCAATGCCCGTTCTACCAGAACCAGGGCTTTTCCGGGTTCCCGCGCAATGTGCTCGTGATACTTCGCCAGTTCCTCGTAGGGAAACAACCGGAACACATCGCCGGAGACAAGCATCGCCTCCCAGATGAGAACCGCTTCATCAAACGCCCCACCCTTCTTCAATAGAATGCTCGTATCCCGCAGGGCAACACACCGCAGATCATCCGGCAGATCACTCTCCAGAGATCTCTTCAGGTACATAAGCGCTCTCTCATGGTTCCCTTCGCAAAAATGGGACCGCCCCAGGCCAAACCATTCCTGCGGATGAGACACCTCGTTCTCCGGGTCCCGGTAGAGACGGCAGGCCTTCGCGCTCAGCATCGCCAGAGAACGGATATCCTCCACGTTATGCTCCAGAACCGGACGCATTCGTTCCAACCGCAGTCCCCGGACAAAATCGAAATAAATCTGAGGAATTTCACTCCCCGGCACATCCACCGTCCGATGTCGCCCCAGAAGCATCCACTCCAGGTTCGTGAGATTGCACTGTTGGCAGAAAGCACGCCAAAGCCGTCGCGCAGGCGGAAGCAGATCGAAGTGCATCAAAGCGTCCATCCCCTGCGGAACACGGTTCATCCGAAACCGCGTGGAAAGCAAAGGAACATCAAAGCACTTGCCGTTGAAAGTCACCAGCGCCTCGGCGGAACGCAGCTCCCGCCGAACGCCTTCCAGCATGAACGGTTCCTCATCATAATCCCGCATCAGGTACTGCGTGACCGCGAAATCTCCCTTCACAAACCGCCCGATTCCCACCAGGAACGCAACCGTCCCCGTCCCTCCGGCAAGCCCGGTGGTCTCCACATCAAGGAAAAGCGCCCTGGAGGGATCGAACTCCTGGAGACCCGCATCCCGTCCAAGGTGCGCCACGGTCTGTCTATCCATATCCGCGCAAGAAAAGGGAAGATCCCGTTCCGGAAATACGGTCCGTCGCATCCAGAAACTCCCCTGGGTTGTCTCCTGCACATAGCCACCCAGCGTTGAGAGGAATCGATCCCGCTCCTCAGCACGCTTTCGGATCTTGGTCTCAAGATCCCGCGCAAAAGAAACGCCCGGCAGGGAGGCAAGTGAGGCGAGGTTTGTGGAAGGGGAAATCGTCGACCGGGTCGATTCTACCGATGGTTGAATTGGAGAAACCATCGAAGAAGAACGTTGAAAACGACGGATCTTTTCGTACAGGTCGGCCATCTCTTCGGAAAGAACACACATACAGTTTGTGAAGAACAGGAATAAAACAGATTGAGAACACTATCGCCTGTTCTTCCATCGGACCTTGCGATCGCCAACCGCCTCAACTGAACAAATATACAGCGGAATTCGGGAATTTTAAATCACTGGGGGGATATTCACGCAGATTTATTCCGAAGGGTTCGATAGAACTCGATGGTTCGTCTTGCGATATTCGACCAGTTATATTCCTTGTCAGCCAATTCTCTCGCCTTTTCACCCATTTGACGACAGCGTTCCGGATTCGACAGGATTTTGATCAGGGCATCCCGCAGCGCCGGAACATCTTTCGGAGGAACCAGGTATCCTGTCTCGCCGTCGACCACGGTATCCGCCAGATCCCCCACACTGGATGCTACCACAGGAAGTCCTGCACCGTAGGCAAGATGAACGACCGCACTCTGATAAATGTCCGTGTATGGCAAGGCCACAACCGTTGCCTGGGAGAAAATCTGGCGGACTTCATCGTTTGGAATATATCGAAGCTGGAGGTCGATATGTCTGGACATGCCCAGCAAATCGATCTCCTTTTGGTAAGACGTAAAATCCGCAAGCGGCTGCCCTGCGATTTGCAGTCGCGCTCCCGGGATCTGCTCTCGAACCAACTGGAAAGCACGAAGAAGATAGATTAAGCCTTTGTAGGGACGGATATTTCCAAAGAACAGGACAGTCTTCGCATTCAGATTCGGTCCCGGTGCCGGTTCGTTCTCGAAATGAAAAACATATTCACCATGAGGGATGACCGCCCATCGCCTGTTTTTCAAGGAAAAGGTTGACTCAAACCGGGCGCGACTGGTTCGCCCATGGAAAATTAATCCCTGCATCCGATCATAAATCCGGGAATAGAAGAATCGATCCAACTTCCTTGCTTCATGGGGCAAAACATTGTGGACTGTGAAAACCCACGGTTTCTCACTGACACCGTTACGAATAAAGATCTGAAGCAACCACAATAAACAGGGATGAGTCGTACTCTGCCAGTGGATAGCCAGAGTCTGTTCGGTGATAAACTCCTCAAGTGCCGCTCTCACTTTGCCGGGATTTGTCCGATATGCTCTGAAACACAAACAGGGAATGATACCGGAGACCTGATCGCGAAATTCCCAGTTCTCGGATGTTGCGACAACGACCTCCAGTCCTAAATTCACCATTTCGCGGGCGAGGCTATATGTGTACTGTCCAATGCCTCCTCGGCCGGACGGTTCAATGAAAATCACACGATCAGCCATCTTTATGCTCTGTTCTGTCGCGTTTCCTGTGGGGCCAACATGGATGTAGGGGCGGGTCTCAGACCCGCCCACCCAAGGCAGGTCTGAGACCTGCCCCTACGGTATTACCCCCTACACAGCACAAAAGGCGTGATGATCACCACGCCTCTCTTTGCCTCTATCAACTGGAATATGTTTATTCCGACTCTCTGTCCGATTCCTCCGGACGTCTCATCGGCATCAGAACATACAAATAATTCTCCGTCCCCAAGCCTCGAAGGACGCCGGGACGTGACTCATCCCAGAGCTCAATCATCACCTTCTCCGTATCTAAGATTTTCAAAACATCAATCAGAAACCGATAATTGTACCGCAATTCCATCGGATCCCCGTCGTATTCGACTTCAAGGTCCTCCTCACCGCGTCCCCCGACTTCTGCCCGTTCGCCATGGATTCTCAAAGTCCCTTTGTCCAGTTCCAAAATCACCAGGGATGTTTCAAGATCTGCCAGATCGGAGACTCGTTTCACCATATCCAGAAGCGATTCCCGAGAGATCGTGGCGGTAAATCGCGCGTCTTTCGGGATAATCTTCTCATAGGGCGGAAACTTGTCTGTCAACAGGTTGGATGCCACAGTCAGATCCCCGCAGGTTACAAGCACTCTTCGCTCGGAAGCCACCACCTGCGCTTCTCCCTCCTCCGGGAGGCTGCTGAGAAGTTCCGCCATTGTTTTTGTTGGAATAAGGCATCCAAGGGAATCAATGGATGAATCTGCATTATCATAGGCCACTTGAGCTAAACGGCGCCCGTCTGTTGCCACAAAAAACGTCTTCCCCTCACGAAAGTCAATTTTGATTCCATCTAGCTCAAAACGGGATTTCTCCGTGCTTGTGGCAAAAATCGTTCTTCGAATAGCGCCTCTCAGTGTTTCTGCCGGGATCGACCACGTCTTTCCCTCAATACTTGGCATGAAAGGCGGAAACTGTTCTCCCAGCTGTCCCTTCATTTTCCCATGAAATCGCCCACAACGAATCACAACATCCGTTTCTGAACATTCAAATGTCACTTCTCCAACCGGCAAATCCCGTACAAGACCGATAATCACCTTCGTTGGAAGAACAATACTACCTTCTTCTTCGACATCGACCTCACGTTCACATCGGATTGCGAGAGTAAGATTCGTTGCGAAAAAAGACACTTTCTGGCCTTCACATGAAACCAGGATATTCTCGACAATCGGATTCGAAATCGGGCTTCCCACAGCATTTTGCACTGCGGATATTCCGCGAACCCACACTTCTCTTGGACATCGAAACTTCATTGTTCGGTCTCCCAATTAACACCCAAACCAAATGGGTGGCCTCACAGATCCTGGAATATCGTCCTCTTCCCAAGGTATTTCGCAAGGGAACTCCCTTTGTCCTGCACTCGGGCTTTCCCTTCACGCAATCCAGATTTCTTTCGTTCTCCACAGTCCATCAAAATCTCAATAAGTTATAGTAGTTTGATTTTAAAACTTATTTATTCTTTATTACCTTTCTTTTGTTTGTGAATTTTGTGAATAACTGTGTAAGATACTGATTTTATTTGAATTATCCATGTGATAAAGCTGAGGACAATAAAACGTTCTTACTAAGGAGATTCCCAGAAATCCGTTTCTGACTTTCAAACGATGCGTTTTAACAGCTCTCTCCACAACTTTTTACAGGAAAATCACAGCCTTCTTGTTGACAAAAACTTGGGATTGGAATATATTCTCCGAGTAGTGGCAAGCTCTGTGTGAAACAGACTCAGCCTCGCATGAATTGTCTCCGATCTCATCCACGTCTTTTTTTTCTCATCCGGGGCAATTCATGCAGCCCTGCCTCATGGGCTGGCAAGGAATTTAATTTCAAGCGAGAAAGGAGGTGAGAGCAGGGATGAGAAGGCTGAGAGGTTTCACGCTGATCGAGCTTCTGATTGTGGTGGCGATTATCGGAATCCTGGCGGCTATTGCTGTGCCGAACTTCTTGAACGCACAGGTTCGCGCCAAGGTTTCACGCGCGGAGGCTGAGGAACGCCAGATCAAGACGGCTTTGGAGTCGTTCTTCCTGGATAACAGCTCCTACCCACCGCTCACCAATATGGACCGAACCATTTCCAACTTGTACAAAGACAATCCTGGAAACTTGGATTCAGCCCGTATCGAAATTGGTCGTGGCACGCGCGCGAAGAGAATCTATCTCACCACGCCGATCTCTTATATGTCCAGTATTCCTTTTGAACCGTTCCGTGGAAAAGGCAACGAACACAGCTATCTGTACGGATCCAACGGCACCAGCTATTACATTCTGGCCAGCTATGGTCCGGACGGTATTTCCGGGAGCGGAAAAGGAACAAATCTGTCGTTCCTTGTTGTCAAGGATTACACCGGTGCCAAGCCAAGTGATTGGGATCGGGCGGCCTATTACAATGGCCAGCTGACCCTGTCCCAGCTGCTTTATGCCCCGTCCAACGGGACATCCAGCTTGGGCGATATCGTCAATACCGGACCGTAAGTCATTCAATCAAATAGATTTAAAGGCGATGAGAAGGTACTTCTCATCGCCTTTTTGTTTTCAGGTTGACGGTTCTTCGCTATTTGGGATATTCTATAATTGCGGTATGAATTGTGCTCTTTGTTGCCCCTGAATAGCCGTTCACCTTGTTGCCCGAAAACGTCTTCATCTTCCCGATCCAGGGCATAGTGCAAGGAGGCAAAAAAGGAACATGAGAGTACTGAGGGGTTTTACACGAGTTGATGTGCTGATTGTAGCGGCAATTATCGCGATTCTTGTGCTGTTCTTTGCGACGAGAATCGGTCATGTTCGCGACTCACCGGGGCGCGCGGCGGCTGAAGAGCGTCAGATTTCTACAGCTCTTGGTTCATTCTTCCTGGACAATGGCTGCTATCCATTGCCCGAAAAACCTCAGCAATCGGGTTCCAGTGTGCAGAAGAATATGTTTGGAGAGCTGGCTTCAGCCTATACTGAAATCGGTCATGGCGCACGCGCGAAGAGAATATATCTCACGACACCGATTTCCTACATGTCCAGTCTTCCCTTTGAACCGTTTCGCGGCAGGGGCAATGAATTCAGCTATCTCTACATGTCGGATGGAATCAGCTATTACGTCATCATCAGCTACGG
>JAKPYU010000287.1 GCA_029568995.1 Candidatus Omnitrophota bacterium
CGAACGCGGGGACGCTTATTCTCGCACAACCGATTATCCGCCAAGCAGCGCCAGGAACCCCTGCGTGATGAAGTTCGCTTGTGCCAGGACAGAGGTTCCGGCCTGCAGCATAACCTGGTTCTTGGTGAATTCACTGGATTCTTTCGCGACATCCACATCCCTCAGGCGCGATTCGGATGCGGTGAGATTCTCCGCGGCGACCGAGAGATTGGACACGGTGGATTCGAGTCGATTGGTAGCGGCACCCAGGAGTGACCGGGTTCGGTTTACCTGGTCCAAGGCCTCATCAATGATCTTCAGACCTTCATTGACCCCGCTGACCGTCGTGATGTCGATATCGACCACGGCTCGCCCGCTGCCTTCTCCAAAGCCCAGGTTCGTGGCCCGCAGGTCACCGACACTGATTCGGAAGTTCTGCTCGGAAAATGCACCGACATGGAAGTTCATGGACCGGTTTACGGTCGAGATGATGATGGTTGTCCCGGCATCCGGTCCTCCACTGGAGTCCTTTGTGATGTCCAGAATGGAATCGAAGTCGATTGTCAGATACCGTGCAACACCCTCCCGGGCAGTGCCATTGTCGATGAAGACGACATCCTCATCGCCGTTCTGGAAGGTCACTTTCGGTCCACCGTTCAGGCTCCCGACGAATTCCTGGGCTTCCACCTCCAGGAGGTCCTTCCCGATGGAGAATCCGCTGCCGACCCGAATGGTAACCTGTGGCGTCGGAACCTTGTCGATTGTCGATTCCTGTCCGTACAGAGTAATCACATCCCCGGCTTCGGCCCTCACGGCCTTCCCCCCGTTTACACGAAACGTTGCGGCCTCTGCGAAACCTTCCCTCTTGAGTGCTGCATCATCCTGGACGGTGACGTGATCTGCCGTGGGGTCGATAAGGTGTTTGTTCTGGTTGAAGGTCAATGTAAAGGTACTGTTGCTGTTGGTGATACCGAGATCGTCGATCAGCCAGAAGGTCCCTGTGTTCGCGAAAGTGAACTGACTCATCTCGAACCGCGTCCGGTCGCCATCGATCACGTCGAGAGTACCGGTATAGGCGGTGTAGGAGCGCGTTCGATAGTTGATTTCTTCGATCAGTCCGGAGATGGACTGGAACCGGAAATCGTTGTAGGTGGTATCTGAGGAAGCGGTCAGTGTCGTATCGAGCGTGAAAGTCGCCTGGAAGGACGTCCCATCTACCTCAATACCGGTCAAAGTGATCGTGCTGTTGTTGAACAGCGTAACTCCGCCGGTGTAGTTGCCTTCGATAAAGGTCCCGTTCAGCACCGCAGCCGTGCTGATTTTACCCAGAGAGGCCGTTCGATTCATCATGGATCCGTTTGCATCGACCCAGGCGACAAGGGACTCGGTCATTCGTTGCTGTGCTCCGACAACATCTTCAACCGTAATCGTGAATTGCCCGGTATCGAATGTGGAGCCGGTGACAGCCGTGACGGCGTTGCCGACTTTGCCTGCGCCGGAAAGAACAGAGGCCTCGCCAATAATGCCTCGCGTGACCCCCTCGGCCTTGCAGGCCAATTCTCCGGTGCCGGATGTGCGTGAGACAAACAAACTGATACTGGCCTCGGAGTAGGTCGTCGTGCTGTTGCGAAGCACGATTCGACCTGCATTGGCTCCTGTGCCCATGGCAGCCGTGATCCGATAAGATTCCGGGACATTTGCCGTCGCAGTCACTCCCCAGTGCGCCCTCTCTGCGGATTCAATCTGGGTGTTGATTCGGGTGATCAGGTCGCCGATATCGAGGGCACCGCCGATTGACAATGCTCCGCCGAACAGGGTCACCCCGTCCGAAAGAACGCCCTGGAATGCAATTGTGTCTCCACTGTACAGAGATACGCCCTGGAAATACGCGCCGGTCAACAGGGTGGCGGCGGTGGCACTGGCTCCGTCGATGGTCACCGCCGAGGTCCAGCGTCCGAGGGAGATGGCCAGGTCGGTCTGATCGGTGATCCCGGTACTGATCGTCTGTTTCTCCAGGGTTCCTTCCCCGGAAAGGATCTGCTCATACCCCTGGTTGCTTTTGACAATGTTGAGGAAACTCAACCCGTCTGCGAGCGTGTTCGCAGTGGGAGATTGATCGATTTTGATCCCGTAATTCTGCAAACCGTCTTGCCCCGGTTTGACCAGGGATTCGATTTGAAAATCACCGTTCAGGAGACGGTTGGTATTGAATTGTGTGGTCTCAGCGATACGGGTGATTTCGTCGATGCTCTGAAACACTTCATCCTGGAGCGCCTGCCGAGCCTGGATGTCGTTGACACCCGTGTTTCCTGCCTGAACGGCAAGAACGCGCATCCGGTCCAGGCGGACGGTGATCTCTTCCAATGCCCCTTCTGCGACATTGATCAGATTCATTCCGTCCTGGGCATTCATGACCGCTCGGTTGAGACCCATCACCTGAGATCGGATTCGAGTAGCCACCGTCATTCCGGCAGCATCGTCCCCGGCCCGGTTGATTCTCAAGCCTGAAGAAAGACGCTCGATGGATTTCTGGAGTTTGTAGCTGGTGACTTCGAGATGGCGATTCGCGTTAATCGAACCGATGTTGTTGTTAATACGAGTGAGACTCATGGTCATTCCTCCGTGAATGTCTGGGTTGGCATCCGTGCCAACCGGGTGCTGGATATGTTTGCTGTGCTCCGGATCTTACCGGAACGGTTACCAGAGATTCGGTGTTCTCCCCGGATTCGGCATATCCCGTGCCGTCCCCGGAGGAAAACCTGTCGAAATCCACGATTCCATCGTGAATCCGGTGTGCTCTCCGAATCCCTATGGCTCTCAATGCCCTCTTTCAGTTCAGTCGCGGCGTAATCCGTTCCGATCTACAGTCCGGTCGGGAACTACCGACACCGGGCTGTCTCCTGAAGAATCTTGCCCATTGACAGGCATAGAGACCTGTCGCACCAGTTTTCCTGGGCCTGTCCCACCAGTGAGCCAGGCGTTTCCGGCAAAGAAGATCGGGTCCTTGTCTGAGACCGGGTTCTTTCCATCATTGGGCAAAACCTCGATGGAGGATTGCCGAGTATGGCGGACTTTGGCGAGACTATCCATGAACCTGTGAATATGGACGATCGTCTCTCTCCCAAGTTCGGGCGTCATCCTGAGCCTGTCGAAGGGAGAGATCCGGAGTCGGTTGAATGATTTCAACTTATCAACCCGACTCTGTTCCCTCCCCCGTCTTATGGAGAGGGATTCCCAGATTTATGGAGACAGTCCCGGAAGGACCGCCATACCAGACTGTGCCCCGGAATGGGCCGCCGCTTAGACCTCCTTATTACAATTCTTTCTCATCCCCCTGGGGGGATGGCTATTGCCTAAGATCGTTCAATCCGGGCAGACACAGGGGTCTGCCTTTGCGATTCCATAACTCCCTCCAGGAGAACCCGGAGGGTAAACCTGAGTGGACACAGTAGACAGAGCGAACCTCTTAGACGCCCTCTCCATCCGGGAGAGGGTTGGAGGGAGGGACTGTCCTCCCTGTGGCAAGCCTGAGCTGAATCCACTACCGGTCATCTTGATTCTCTCCACGGAAATCCGGCAGATCTTGTAAGTCACTCCACCGGTTGTCTGCTCCGGATCCAGAGACCGAGTGATGTCCTGGAGCCGGGGCGGGGCCATGAGTACACTCCTGCCGGGTTTGTTCTGGCTTTACATCGGATGGTTCTCCACCCGAAATCCTGTGAATCGGATAGCATTCGGCTCTGCCGGGTCGAACCGGTAAAGGATTCCTCAGCCAGGAGGTAGACCACCCGACACCGGGCGGTGAGGATAACCTTCTTCTTGGGTGCGCATGTCTGGCTGAATGCATCATTCCTCTTCCGAATCCGAAACCGTTAAGGCCTTTGGGGCTTCTTCACAGCACGCCGGATTGCTTACGAGATAGTCCTTTCCGAGGTACATCTTCGGGAAAGACAACCATCCATTTCTGTCTCAATCCTCGCCATCAGGCGAACGCGAAAGGCCGAAAGCCCAGGGCGCGCCATCGACGAAGGATCTGGTATTGGATCGTTCTCAGAATCCTCAAAGATTTCATTGCCCATTCCTCCCAATACGAGTTGGTTTTCAAGTGCACATCGGGATCCGAATACACCGATGCCTTTATTCTCCTGCGGGACTGGTACAGGGACCGGCCCACTTGTTTCCAAAATTGCCTGGGGGACCCGTCAGGTCCGGACGGACTTACCCGAGTGGTCGGGCAACGTGATCTGGATTCGCCCTGTCTGACGGTCCCGCAGCAGGCACTCTTATCTTGTTTGTCGACGGACCTCAGGCCGATGTCCTTTCCGTTCGGCGAGGCTTGGTTTTAACCTTCCGGAGGTTCTCTCTTCAAGATCGTCGAAAGGTTCCATAGCCGTCCGTTACGCTTCTGCTGCCCCAGATTCCTTCGGGTAGACTGACCTCCCGGAACCTGGCTGCACACAGAGACATGAGACCTGCTGTCCGGGACAGGGAATTCCCCCCTGTCCTATCTCCGGTCCCGGCAATTCTCCCCGGATTGGACCGGATCGGGCGAATTTCGTCGCCTGGGTACATCCGGTAAAATTGCCGTTCCGTACTTCATATTGTGAGTCCTTTCCGTCGGACTGCCTGATCCGTTCAGCCCCCTCTCCAAAACGCCTTCATTGAGAAGGGACTTCGGGACTAATTCTCTGATGGTCGGCGGGGATTTCCGCCGCCCAGGAAATGTTCCTCTTCTTCCTTTCGCTTCTTTTCATCCGACGGCAGTCCGCGCAACTCTCTGATATGCGGGTAGGGGACCAGCCATCGTCGGGTCCGGTCGATCCGTCGCTTCTTGCCGGCGGATCGGATTTCGACGCTCCATAGTCTGCGGACCGCCGTTTCGGTTTCATCTTCCTCAATGTTGATTTCCTCTTGTATCAGTTCCAGGAGTACATTCTGGTTATGAATATTCTTTTGAGGGGTCTTCGGCTCCGTGCCAGGTTCCAGGAAATGGAGCAAGTCATCCTGGATGGTTTGCCATAAGAGAGAGGTGAGTTCTTTGCCCTGGTGCATGTTCGCCAATTCATTCGGGTTCTCGCTCAGATCTCTGAAGTTATGAATCCATTCCTCGTTGAGAGGTCCGACGGGCAGGGCCGGATACGAATCTATATGTTTGTGAGGTTCTTGTCGGTTGTACACAGAAGCGGACATAGTTCCATCCCTTTCGTAAAGTCAGTGCCTCACTCCTGGCCCTAAGCCGAGTCTTAATAATTAGTTATACATTTGCAGTGAGAGTTGAACCGGGCGGGGCAGGAGGGGCCGGCCCCGCCCGGCAGGTGTGCGGAATCAGCCTCCAAGCAGGCTCAGCAGTGTCTGCGGCAGGAAGTTGGCCTGCGACAGCACGCTTGTGCCCGCTTGATAGAGAATCTGATGAAGGGTATAGCTGGTCGTCTCAGAGGCAATATCCACATCGCTCAGACGCGATTCGGAGGATGTCAAGTTCTCTGAGCTGACAGACAGATTGCTGATCGTGGATTCGAGGCGGTTCACGAACGCACCCAGAGTTGCCCTGGCGCGGCTGATCTGATCCAACGCCTCATCGACGATTTCGAGCGCTTCATTGACACCGGAGACGGTGCTCACGTTGATCTGATCCACCGTTCGACCGCTGCCGCGTCCGAATCCCAGGTTGTCGGCACGGAGGTCCGGCATGTTGACCTGGAGATCCTGGCCGGCGAAGGCCCCCACCTGGAAGTTGAGGTTCCTGCTGATCGTGGAGATCAGGATCGCAAGGCCCGTGTTCGGAGAGCCGGTCGTGGGAGGACCGGTCACATCGAGCATGATGTCAAAGTCCAGGAGCAGGGTCTCGGCAACTCCCTCGGACACGCCGCTGACAAAGAAGACATCGGCGTCCCCGTTCTGGAAAGTGACCAGCGGACCGCTGTTCAGGCTGCCGATGAATTCCTTGGCCTCGACCTCCAGGGTATCGGTTCCATTATTGAAGATGGAGGCACTCATGACCCCGTCGCGATCACCGCCACCGACGCGCATGGCCAACCGTTGTGGCGTCTCGCCAAACACAGTCGGGGTTGCGGCGGCCAGGACCACGAAATCACCCACCGTGACCCGCTGACGGGGACCACCGGCGGTCTGAATCGTGGCCTGCTCGGGATTCCCGGCGATAATCAGCTCCGCACGGTCGTTGATTGTATTCTGCAAATCGACTCCGGTCGTATCATTGACACGGATCAGGAAGCTCGATTCGGAGAAATCGGCGATATCGTCGATCAGCTGGAATGTCCCCGCGCCGGTATAGGTGAACCGGGCATCCTTGAATCCCCACTGATCGCCTGCGGACTTTGTACCGAACGCACTGGACTGATCGCGCCAATTCAGCTCGCGGAGCATCCCGGAAATGGTGTGGACATGTCCGTCGATCAGGTTATCGGCATTGGCGACAGTCGTGTCGTACGTCAGAGTGCTGGAAAAACTCGTTCCGTCCGCGTTGGTTCCCTCGATAGTGATGGTATCGCCGGTGGTAAGGGTGAAGTACTGCCGCCAGACACCGTTGTACCAGACCCCGTTGAGACCGGCCGTGCCCAGGGACGCATCGCGGGCCAGAATGGCACCCGTTCGATCCGTCATCGTCAGGAGGCTTTCGACCTCCCGCCGGGCAGGCGGAACCACATCGGTCACAGAGATAGCGAAATTACCGGTATCGAACGTGGAACCGGTAATCGAGTTGACCGTATTCCCGATCTGTCCACCGACATTATCTCCATCGACCAGGTCGCGGGTGACACCGAATTGCTGCGCAAAGACCGTGCCGCCATCCACCACGGTGAATGAGATGTCGAACCCCGATGGGGCCATCACATCATTCGTTCCGTCGTTGCCGGCAAAGTAGAAGCGTCCACCGGCGTTGGCACCGGTTGCGCCGCTCAGTCCACCCGCCGCGCCGTCGGTCATGCTGACACGCGTCTGGACGAAGCTCGAGGGAATCGTGCCGCCGCCGAACAGGGCATTCTCGGCAGAGTCAATGGCGGCCTGAATCGCCGTCCGCATATTCGTCCAGGTGGCGCCAACTCCGATGGAGTACGATCCGGCGAAGGGAGTTACCCCATCCGAAAGGACGCCCTGGAATGAGATTCGATCCGTGGCGGCCAGGGTATATCCGGGGATGATTGTGCCGTCCGCCAGGGTATACCGTCCCAGCTGGCTACCAATGATATTATCCGCAAGAGCAGCACGGTTACCGGCGGTGTCGCGGATCTGCAGGCTGCTGACCGCGATATCGGTCGCGTCTCGGACACCGGTGGCAAATATCTGCTGACTGCCGCGCGTTTCCGCGGGAAGCAGAGTCTGACGACCGGCCTGAGTCCGGATAATGTTCAGAATGGATGTGCCGGAACGCAGGTTGGAAGCGTTCGGATCATCGGAGATATTCACTCCGATGGGATCCTGGCCCGCACGGACATCGGAACTGTTGGCATTATCCCCATTGAACAGGACGCGTGTGCCGAATTGTGATGTCTCCGCAATGCGGTTGACCTCGTCAATCTGCTGAAACACCTCGTCCTGGATCGCCTGGATGGCCCGGTAATCGTTAGAACCGGTGTTGCCGGCAGCGATGGCCAATTCGCGGATCCGTTGAAGTCCGAGAACCAGCTGATCCAATGCAGCTTCCGCCGTGTTGGACATGCTGATTCCATTTTGTGCGTTGAGAATGGCTTGGTTGACACCCCGGATCTGGACCCGCAATCGTTCGCGGATGGTCAATCCGGCGGCATCATCCCCGGCGCGGTTGATTCTCAGGCCGCTGGACAAACGCTCGATATTCTTCTGGAGCTTTGTGCTGACGGCGTTGAGGTTGCGTGATGCGGTCACGGCGCCGATGTTGTTGTTGATACGTGTGAGGCTCATTGGTCGTATCCTCCCTGATACTTTGAGCCGACATCCGTGTCGGCCTCACCAAATACTGTTTTTCTCCATTGTGGAGTGTCGGTTTCGGGTGCGATTCAGTCCATCGATCCGGTCCGTGATCCTCTCGGTTGCCGGATCTTAACAGGTTGCTTACCAGCAGCCTTTTGGCGAAATCACGGAGCTCTTGGGCACTTGCTTACTTCAGATTGTCTTGGCAACCGACAGCTATGAAGGGTGCTATGAGTACGAATTACTGAGCCTGGTTGCCATGGGTGGGTGCTGTAGTAGGCTCGCCAATAGGTTTCGGCTGGGAAATTTCGGACTTGAGCGTTTTGAAGATTTTTTTTGCGGGGGTCGGAAAGACCCGATCACGATCTTCTTATGGAACTTCCGTGGGGGGAGACTCAATGACCGGAAGGAGATGCGGCAGGACCTCCGGCTCGATCACGCGCATCTCGCGCCACTTGCCCCCAAGGAATCTCGCCAGGAAACAGAAACTTAAGACAATGATAAACAGCGTGGCAAACGCCCAGGCAGCGTACAGACCGAAATCATAGTAAACACAGAACACAAGAATCGGAACCACCATCAGGAGCCAACCCAACCCCACGGTCAGGTAAAGGACAAACCGGGTATCACCCGCTCCTTTCAGCGAACCGGAGAAGATCAGGTTCAGGCTGTCGAACAGGCTGTAGACGGCCATGAACTGCAAAATCACGACTCCCATCGGACGAAGCTGTTCAAACTGCGTGGGGTCCGCCTTCCAGGCAAACGGTTCCAGAAACAGGTCCGGAAACAGGAGATAGGCCACGGCAAACAGCCCCATATAGGATGCAGTGAGATGTACACCGGTCCAGGTGGCCCTGTTAGCCATATCGGGCTGGTTTTTTCCCAGGTATTGCCCCACCAGGGTCGAGACGGTCACTCCGCATCCCAGCATGGGAATAAACGCCAGAGTGTTGATATTAAAAGCAATGCTGGTGATGGTCAGCTCCAGCGTGCCAATCCGTCCGATCAGAAGCGCAAACAACGCCCAGGACAGAATGTCCAATCCCAACTGAACCCCACTCGGTAAACCGTAGTACATGAATCGTTTGAATAGTGCCGTGTCAAATCGCCAGCCCGAAAGGATGCCGTATTTCGCGCGATGAATCTTTCGACTCACCAATATCCAATAAAGAATTGCGTTCACAACAGCACTGATGAAGGTCGCCCATCCCGCGCCCTCAATCCCCATTTCGGGACATCCCCATTTCCCGAAAATCATGATCCAGTCAAGAACCAGGTTCACCAGGGTGCAGGCCAGGTTGACCCATAGAATGGTCATGGTTTCCCCTCGCCCCGTGAAAAAACAGGACCAAACCGTACTGGCCGTGTTGAACAGCAGGCAATAGCACAAGATGCGGAAATATGGCGTCTCAAGCGCCACGACTTCCGGGGCATGCCCCACCCAATTAAAAAACGGCTCCGCCCAGAAAACCACCGGGATCACCAGCAACCCGGATAGAATGCTGAAATAAACGCCCTGCCAGAGCACCGGGCCGACCCGTTCGGGATGCTTCGCGCCGATATACTGCGCGATGAACGTATTCACATACCCCGCCGTCCCGCAGACAAATCCACCGACCACCCAATAAAGCATCGCCGAGGCCAGGGCAGCGGCAACCGATTCCGCCGAATACCAGGTCAGAAACATCCGGTCAACGAAATGCTGGATCGTGGCAGCCCCGCTGCTCAGGATGAGGGGAAAGGCAATCCGCAGAAAATCGCGGTATCCGGCCTCGCTTTCCCAATGCTCCCGCCAAGAAAACATGGTACGCTCCATCGTGATTCATCGTCCGGGGGGTTGAAAAGACGGAATCATTTCGGGTGGGATGTTCGAAATCAACGGGTCAACTACGCTATCGCCGCGTGGGGAAGTTTTCAATGCAAGATAAGTGCGGTCGCACGGACCCTCACCCCAGCCCTCTCCCGGAGGGAGAGGGAAGAAGAAACTCCAGGCGAGCCGCGAAAAATGAGAAAAATCGGCTCGGCAGGAGCCTCGCCGCCCTCCCATATTTACGAATCCGAATCCTTCTCGAACCGCCGATCCGCTTTTTCCCGATCTACGGCGAGCCGGTCAATCCAACCGGCGGCAGCAGAAGGAAATGAATCGAACGAAGGTACATAGGGTTTGATATCCAGAAGGGGAGTTCCATCTAAGATATCCAGGTCCGCCACACGAAGAATGCCGTGCAACTCATCCACCGAAAGGAGCCTCACCGGAGACAGCCCAATGGGATTCGGCCTGGACGGGGCACGGGTGGCAAAAAGCCCTCTCGGAACCGTGTCCCGGAATGGAACAACCTTCGGCTGATTGGCTTTCGCGCGGTCGAACCAATACACCAGCCAAATCCGCTCAAATCCGGCCAGATCCGCAAGAGAGGCCCGGTACGGTCCGAAAACCTCAACCGCTCCCGTAGTTCCCTCTGCATAAACCGGCTGAATGGGCGTTCCCTCTTGAACCTTAAAAGGAGTGTGAATCACCCCGATGGATTTAAGTTTAAAGGTATCGGGATCGGACATGATTGAAGAACAGCCCTTTATTCCGCCGAATCCCACAGCCTGGGGATATCGACTTCCTGTTCAATCATGCTGCCGAGCTGGAACAGGACCGTCTCATTAAACGGCTGGGCCATGAGCTGAACACTGACCGGAAGGCCCTCGTGAAAATCCACCGGAAACGCGAGTCCCGGAATACCCACCACATTGGCGATGGTGGAATAGACATCCGTAAGGTACATCGCCAGGGGATCATCGGTCTTTTCGCCGACTTTGAATGCCTTGCAGGGCGCAACGGGGGCAAGGATGGCATCGCAGGACCGGAACGCCTGCGCAAACTCATTGCTGACCAATCGCCGCGCCTTGGTGGCCTTCAGATACCAGGCATCGAAGAATCCTGCCGAGAGCGCGTACGTCCCGATCAGTATCCTCTCCCGAACCACTTTGCCGAATCCTTCCGCCCGGCAGCGGGTAAAGAGAGAGATTAACTCATTGGCATCGGTCTTATGTCCGTACAGGATGCTGTCGTAACGGGCCAGGTTGGAGGAGGCTTCGCTCATGGTGATGACATAATAGATCGGAACACCGTAGGAAGCGGTCGGCACACTGACTGTGGAGATCTCCACACCGGCCTTCTGCAGAATGTCAACGGTCTTGTTGATCCCCGCCTTGATTTCCGGCGGCAGATCTTCAGAGACATATTCCTTGAGAATGGCCACTCGAAGCCCTTTGACATCGCGTCCGCAGGCTTCTGTCCACTTCTCCACAGGTTTATCGGCGGAGGTGGAGTCGAATGGGTCCCGGCCCGCAATGATTTCAAACAACCTTGCTGTTTCGAACGTGCTGCGGGCCATGGGGCCGATCTGGTCGAATGAACTCGCATACGCGATGTTTCCATAGCGGGAAACCCGCCCGTAAGTCGGTTTCAGGCCGACACAGCCACAGAAAGCCGCCGGTTGACGGATGGAACCGCCGGTATCCTCAGCCAGGGCCAGGGCACATTCTCCCGCAACCAGGCTGGCCGAGGAGCCGCCGCTCGAGCCACCGGGCACGGCGCTGTGGTCCCAGGGATTCAGGCAAGGTCCGAAATGCGAGGTTTCCGTAGAGGAACCCATGGCAAACTCATCCACATTCCCCTTGCCGATGATGATCCCATCCGCTTCTTTGATCTTCCGAACCGCCGTGGCATCGTATGGCGGAATGTATTCGGCAAGCATTCGCGATCCGCAGGTCGTGCGAATCCCCTTGGTTGAGATAATGTCTTTAATAGAGATGGGCACGCCCGCCAGCGGGCCGACCGGTTCGCCCTTGGCGAGACGTTTGTCCTGAGCGTCGGCCTGAGCGACAGCCTCGCGGTAGCAGATCGTGATTAAGGCATTGAGCAGTGGCTCAACCTCACGGATCCGGTCCAGGTGGCTCTCCACCACTTCCCTGCACGAGACTTCCCGGCTCAACACCATTTCGTGAAGTTTCTCTGCACCATATCGCCAAAGCTGCTCAGCCATTCGTTGCTCCTATTCCACCACCCTGGGGACAATCACTCGCCGCTCGTCGTCGACCTCAATCGCGTTCTGCACCAGCTCATCCGGTTCCGCCGGACATCGAACGCCCTCTTGCAGGAACACATTCGACAGTTCCATCGGATGGGCCATTGGCTCTACCCCGTCCGTCGGGAGTTCTTCAATCTGTTTGAAATGATTCAGCAAGGCCAGAAGGTCCGAACGCAGCTCTTCCAGGCGCTCGTCGGGAACCTCCAGGCGGGAAAGGAATGCGATATCCCGCAGCTGCTGCAGGGAGATTTCGATTCTATCGGAAGATGCGGTATTGGGCATATTGGGTTACCTCAGTGAGTCTATATTCTCTCTCGTGCCGGTTCCGGCTGCTTATCCCCCCGCAGTGAACGAATCTCCTTCCAGAAGTCCTCTGCGGCCTTGTGAAAGTACTCGATCTCTTTCTCGGGTGTGAGGTCACGAATTTCCTCGTAGATCCTTTCCTGAGCCTTTCTTTTCATTTCCACGCAATCAAAGGTCTTCTTCATTGGCGATCACCTCTCTCGGACTCAGGATGGTCATCAGCGGATAGCCGAGCCTTAGATTAACAGAATTGAAAGATCGGATCTTGTCCCAATTCACAATATGTCGGAAGTTCCAGGAAACGATCAAGTCTGCGCGGGCGACGGTTGCTGCGGCAACATGTGCGGCATCATCGCTCCACCGTTGTCCCACAACTTTCGCGCTCAGGTATGCATTACGCAATTCCAGCATTTCGGGGGTGAAAGGTAGGTCTTCCACGGCATCCTCCGGCAGTGTTGAAACGAATTGGCGGACCACGACCGGAGCATCCCGCAACTCCCTCGCCGTGATCTCAGAGATAATGAGTGCATACCTGCCCGCGTGGACCTCTTCAAAAAACCGGAAGGCAATAGTTTTGAACTCCTCATCGGCGACGCCACCGAACACGGACGTGTCTGCATAAATGCGGGTCTTTCTAATCATATTTCACCTCGATCCGTCTGTTCGGAGCAAGTTTGTGACCGGGTCAGCAGCATCCCCAAGACGGCTGAAATTCGAGAGGGATGTGGCTTTACCAAGCCAGCGGGCTGCTTCTTCCCGGCTCACGGATTCGATTCAGGGCGGGATTATGTATCAACAAACAGACGATCAACGCCCTTCAGCGCCATAAATATCTTCCCTTCTGAACGTGCAATCGAGCGGCCAGCCCTTCAGTGCAACAGTCTGAATCGGCAGAACAGACCGTTCCGTATCGCGCTCCGATGGCTCTGTCGTCTCTTCAAGCAGCAGGACAACAGAGTATTCTCCGGGAGCAATATCAGTCGGCACAGTGGCTACCAATTTCCCATCCGACGTCACTGCGGCAATGGTTTCTATTGTTTTCATCGGATTCTCCTTGAACTCAGGACGCGCTCGATACGCTCTACTGGAGTGCCGGTCTATGTCCAACCGGCGCACGGGCGAGACGCCCGTGCTACTCCTTGCCCCGTGACTCCCTGCTATCCCCCCAACTCTCTCTCCAGCAGCTCCTTGACCTTCTGTGCCTGGGCACGGCCTTTCGAGAGGCGCATCACCTGACCGACGAAAAACTGAATCAGGTTGGTTCTTCCGCCGCGATACGCTTCCACCTTATCGGGATTCTCCGCCATCACATCTCCAACCCATTGCATCAGCTGGGTATCATCGCTGACCGCCTCGCCCTGGCTCTCAAGCAGGTCTTTCAAAGGACCTTTTCCCGACAGGCTTTCGCGCATACACGTCTTCGCGGCGTTGGCCGTGATTTTCTTCTCTTCGACTTTCCGGACGAGATCCGCCAGTTCCTGCGCCGAAACCGGACAGGCCGCAATTTCAACTCCCGTCTCATTGAGAAAGCCCAGGACCGTATTCTGCAGCCAGTTCGCCACCGGCACCGCCATCTCTTTTCCACCTGCCCGAATCGCATCCCGGTAATAGTCGGCCAGCGCTCGTGAGGCGGTCAACACCTCGGCGGCGTAAGGCGTGAGACTGTGATCTTCGATCATGGTCTTCATCACGGTATCCCGCAGAGGCGGCATGGTTCGTTTCACTTCATTCAGCAACTCATCCGAAATCACAATGGGGGGCAGGTCCGGTTCCGGGAAATATCGGTAATCCGAAGAGGATTCCTTGCTGCGCATGGGACGAGTCTCTTTGAGATTCTCATCAAACAACACCGTTTCCTGCCGGAGTGGGGTTCCCGAGGCCAGGATGCGTTTTTGCCGATGGATTTCCGCCTCCAGCGCCTGTTCCACCGAGCGGAAGGACCCCAGATTCTTGATCTCCACCCGCGTGCCATATTCCTCCTGACCAAACGGCCGCAGAGAAACCGACGCCTCGTACCGGATGCTGCCTTCTTCCATGCGGCAATCCGAGACCGCCAGAAAATCGAGCAGGTCCCGCATCCGGTGCATATAACTGGATACCTCGGCAATAGAACGCATATCCGGATGAGAGACAATCTCCAGCAGCGGCACACCGCAACGGTTGTAGTTCACCGTACTGGTTCCCTTGCGGACATAGGCTTCCGCATGGGCGAGGGTTCCCGTGTCCTCTTCCATGTGAACATCCGAGATACGCACTTGCTTTTCGCTGCCGTCATCGGTTTCGATTGTGATAAATCCTTCTACGCCGATCTGCCTGTATTTCTGGCTGATTTGATAGGCTTTCGGAAGGTCGGGATAAAAATAGTGTTTACGGTCGAAATGGCAGCGCTGGTTGATCCTCGTGTGCAATGCCAGGCAGGCGCGCAGGGCAAATTCCAGCATTTCCGGGTTGAGCACCGGCAGCGCTCCCGGCAGGCCCAGGCAGGTTGGGCAGATATTGGTATTCGGCGGCACTCGGAAATTATTGGGGCAGCCGCAGAAGGCTTTCCGGCGCGTGCACAACTCCGTATGGATTTCAAGACCGACAACAACTTCGTATTCGGAATTCATAAGACTTTCCTGATCGGCGGATTTTCCTGTATCTGACAGACGATCCGTTGAGGATCCATTCCAACCAATGTTCTTCTGCCGATGGTAGTCAGGCCCCATGTCAAAAGCAAGAAAAGGGTTCCTTGGGCTTCAAGACCGTCACCCCACCCCAACCCGTAAACACCTGCAGAACCCCCACCCCAACCCTCCCCGTAAACGGGGAGGGAGAAGAATTCCCCCCGTTTACGGGGGGATTGAGGGGGGATGCCGATCCCATCTCTGCTGAATTCCCCCATGCCCCGGAACAGGCACAACTGGCATAGCCCAAGGCAACGCCGTGGGTTATTCTGGGGCAATCTACGCCTGAGGATGGAATTTGCCGATGATCCACGATGTCAAGAAAATCCCGCTGGTTCGCAACGCCGATGACCGGGGTTACCTGGTGGAGATCCTTCGTCGCGACGATCCCCATTATGTCGGATTCGGACAGATCTATGTGAGCTACCTCCGAAAAGGCGTCATCAAGGCCTGGCACAAGCACCAGAAACAGACCGATCACTTCTATGTCGTGTCCGGTACGTCCAAAATCGGTCTGTATGACGACCGCGAGGGCAGTCCCACCAAAGGAGTCGCCATGCAAGTGGCACTGGGAGAGTCCGGGGAAAACGCTTTGCTCTGCATTCCGCCGGGAGTCTGGCATGGCCAGATGTCGCTTTCGGAAGTGACCTACCTGGTCAATATCCCATCGGAACCGTACGACCGCAATCATCCCGATGAGATCCGGGCCGGTGTGGGGGAATTCCCCGATATCTGGACCATTCAAAACCGCTAGGATTGTGTCTCTGCCGGTGCGTTCTATCCCGCGCGGGATGGACAGCCGTGGAACGCATGGTTATACTTCGATACTGTGATGATTGTTATGATGAAGGCTATCGTAGCAGGGTCATGAACGAAGAAGATTTCTTGCAGTGGCTCTCCAAACAGGAGCAACAATATCACCCCAACGCATACCGCTTTGTGCTGGAGGCGCTCAAACACGCCCAACGGAGATATGACCGGCCGCGTCACGTGACCGGCCGCGAACTGCTGGAGGGAATCAGCGAGCTCGCCAGGAAAGAGTTCGGGCCGTTTGCCTTGACCGTGCTCACCGAATGGGGTGTCACGAACACCCGGGATTTCGGCGCGATTGTCTTCCAGTTGGTTGAGACCGGCGAAATCAAGAAGACCGAGGAAGATCGAATCGAAGATTTTGTCGGGGTCTACGAGTTTGCCCAGGAATTCGGCAATGTCCAACTGGGCGATCCCATCCATACGGAAGTATGACCGTTCCCCATCCCGCTCATGGAGCCGCGAAAACCACCCCGCCCCGCTCGGGACCGTTCTGAATGACCAACGCATAGTCAATCGTCTCGCCGCTGGGGCCATCCAACGTATAGTTCCACGTATCCGCGTCTTTCCGTCCCCGCACCAGGAACAGGTGCGCCCCCTTGTACCGGGCGACAAGTGCGGCATCGAATCCCGACCGCGCAAGGGATTCCTGATCCGGAAGGATTTCCATTCTTAACAAGTCGCTGCCGGACCACAGATCCGCACTAGCCAGCGTGGAGGCATCCCGATGGAAAGCGACCACCTTGGTCAGTCCACGTACGACAAAGCGCTCATCGACTGTACCAAGTGTGACCCGCTGCGCAATTCCCACCGGAGAAGCCGCACGAGACAGACTCACCCCGCCCGCCGGCTTTTCAACCAGCACCGGACAGATCGCCTCCAGCGAATCCACCCTTGTCAGATGTTCTTTGCTGCACCACCCAACCTTGGCGCTCGAGGACTGAACCCGCCACCAGTCGCCCTGTTCATTCAACAGCATCAGGATATCCCCTTGCCGTAAACGCTGAATGGACCGATAGGCCGTTCCCGGACCATCCCGCAGGTTCAAACGATCCACTCTTGCCACAACGGGGATATTTGCCATCGGTTCCAGGTAATCCGTATGCAGCCACCCCTCCAGGCCGTCTATTGTCCGGGCATGCACCCAGTCGGCAACGGTCTCGACAGAGGTCAGCAATGTGCCGCGAATCAGGCTGTCTACAACATCGTAATCCAGGCCGGGGCCATCGCGGAATCGGACCGCGCTCCCTTTGATCTGGTAGCTTTTTCCGGACGGCAACACCACGGGCAATATTGGAAGATCCTCAACGGTGGCCGAGGTGACATCGCCCACAACGGCGGGGAGAGGAAGGGATGAAGTCTCAAGAGGCGATTCGAAATCGATCGTGGACTGAAAAAACGGAGGCAAAGACGGACTGACCGCCGGGGTGGGCGTTGGCGTCGGCTGGAGACCGGTGATCTCTGCAACCTGGGACACCGGAATCGTCACCTCCACACCGCCCACGTTGATGACCAGCTCCCGGTCATCCTGTTTGACGATACTGCCGGAGATCCTGTCGCCATCTTTCAGATGGATGACCTCCGACCAGGCTCCCAGTGAGCCGAATACCACGATCGCCATGCTCAGTCGGCAAATCCATCGAATCATGAATTGCACCTCCGGCGCTCTGCACACAATCTCAGTTTAATTCCTCGACTCTCTTCATGCTACCACAGAGGAACAGAATCGCGATGGTTCCAGTATATCGGAATTTCGACCCTTGGGAGCGATGTCACCAAATCAGCGGGCACCGAACTCCTCACTCCATCTCGTGAATAGATCATCCCGTGTGGCTTTCATCCAGTAGATCTTCCCGCGTATGGCACGCTTGGAGTGCGCGGGAATCGGGCCGATGTTCACAAATGGGTGAAGGCAGTCTGCCGGATGGTGATTCGTGATATGTGCGGTACGCTCCCAATAAATGCCGCATACCCAGGTGTCGTCCAACGTACTCCGAGTCGCCAGTCCGCAATCGATATCCGGCTGGAACACACTGGGACCGTATGGCTCGATTCCGGTAATGGTCTCCAGATTCCCGCCGGAACGCGCCAGGTCCATTTCCAGCCCCAGGGGAGTCCGGCAGACAACATGCTGCCGAATCGCGGGCAGCGATTCCCATTTGTCTTTACGGCGGACATAAGAAAGGCTGGTGAACTTGTCGCCTTTCTTTTCCTGCTCGGCCCACAGGTCGTACTCGCTGAACGCGGGGGTTTCCGCAATTTCCCGCCGCCATTCCGCATTCGTCAGCCCGCCCATTCGAAAGCATTGCTGAACCCCGTAGTACGTGTTCAGTCCCTGGTCGAATGTCTCAATGACCCACAGTAGATCGAATCCCTCCTGTACCGGAACGACATAGAACGTCCAATTTTGCGGTAGCCATTTTTCTTCCCGGATCTCACGTCGGTAGACATACACACCGGCGCGGGCCTGGAATTGTTTCTCCAGTTTGTCTACCTGTGCGGGATCGAGTCCGGCGGATACGCTATCACCGGGAACCGGACCGAATACAATGGGAAAATGTTCAAAAAAACGGTAGCCGATCCGATTCCCCGGATGAATCCGGTTCAGCATGGTAGCGAAGTCTGCATTCTTGCCCGCCGCTTCCACGGAAGTCGGCGGCGATTCATGTCGGTCTTCTGGAGTAGTCGATTGTTCCGCTGATATCGGCAGGCTGATTGAGACCATCAAAATAATAATGAGAGTCCGAAACATATCACGCCTCCAAATCCGCATCACTGCCCAGTTGTGTACGATACTTCCGTGCTTCTTCCAGGAATTGCACGATTCCGGTAAGATCTTCCTTCCCGATAGCCTCTTTGATGTTCTGTAGTTCCCGAATGAACCCATCGAGCGCGCTCGAAATCTCTTCCTGGTTGTGCTGACAGATCTCGGCCCACAGGCCGGATTCGCCTGCCGCAATGCGCGTAGCATCCTGAAAGCCGGACCCAATTACCTTGCGGGCACGATCATGCGGCAATCTCGCGACGATCGAACAGAGCGTCGCGGCTGCGAGATGCGGCAGATGGCTGGTTCGTGCAACCAGGTAGTCATGTTCTTCCGGAGAGAGTTCCATCACGTTTGCCCCCAAAGACTCCCAGAAACGACTAACCATTTGTTTCGCTTCCAAGTCGGTTTCCTGTGTGGGCGTTACCACGCAGGTTCGATTCACAAACAGGTCCGCATCCGCATGTTCGACCCCCGTCTGGTGGGAACCGGCAATCGGGTGCGAGCCGACAAACCGATGTCCTGATCCAAGAATTCTCTGGCAGGTGGAGACCAGCCGTGACTTGGTGCTTCCCACATCGGTAATGATCGTATCCTTCCCGACTTTGGAGCTCTGCTCTTTCAAGAGATTCCCGATCTGCTCCACGGGGGCAGCCAGAATCAGAAGCGAGATCTCTTCCGGCCATTTCTCGTCGAGAAGAAAGATCTCGGTGACAGCATTGCACTCCAGCGCCCTTTCCAGGCGCGTTCGATTCCTGCCGATGCCGGTTACATAACGCGCCAGTTCCCTGGATCGCAGGGCAAGCCCCACCGATCCCCCCAGAAGTCCCACGCCGAGAATCGCGACTCGTTCAAATACCATGATCCCTTACCGATGAATCCCCTTTGGGAACGAACCGAGGACTTTCAGATACATGCTGGTGGAATCGAGATCCTCCACCGCCTCCTGAATGGCCTTGTCCCGGATATACCCCTCCAGTTCCACAAAAAACATGTATTGCCAGGCCTCCCGCTTGGTCGGGCGGGAGACCAGGTTGGTCAGATTGATTCCATGTTTCATCATCGGCTCGAGGGTGTGATAGAGCGCGCCGACACGATCGCGGATGAAAATAATGAGAGCGGTTTTGTCGTCGCCGCTGGGAGGAACCTCTTCCCTGCCGATGACGAAGAAGCGGGTGGTATTGCCGGAACTGTCTTCGATCCCATTGACCTTGACCGGAACACCCATCATTTCCGAGGCCATTCGTCCGGCAATGGCGGCGCTGGCAGGATCGTCC
Organism: Candidatus Omnitrophota bacterium; assembly: GCA_029568995.1. Lineage (GTDB taxonomy): Bacteria > Hinthialibacterota > Hinthialibacteria > Hinthialibacterales > JAKPRU01 > JAKPRU01. The sequence continues at coordinate 19,793 of JAKPYU010000287.1, forward strand.
TTGCACATCAGGACCCCCTGTGTCGTGCTTGAGGTTTCAACCAGCTCGGCAGCGGGCAGGTTTCGTTCAAGCCAAAGACGGCACTGAGCAAATCCCTGGGGGTGCGAATAAACCCGCTTAATCGCGCCCAAATCCCCGTGGCTGATCAGGGCATGGACAATCGGCAGATAAATCTCCGCGATCACCCGCAACGGGGAGGTGACAAATCGGTCCATTGTCACGGCAATGCCACCCTCGAACGAATTCTCGATGGCGGCAATTCCGTAATCCGCGCGGTGTCGCTCCACTTCGGTGAACACCGCATCAATGGTCCGCACCGGAACAAAAACCGCCGAACTGCCGAAATGACTCATTCCCGCCAGGTGGTGGTATGAGGCTTCAGGTCCCATGTAGGCGACACGAATGGTCTTTTGCAGAGACAAACAGGCCGAAATGATCTCCTTGTATACGGCAGCGATGGCCTCTTTGGGAAACGATCCCTCCTGCAGCTGGGTCAGCCGTTCCAGGATCTCTTTCTCGCGGGCCGGGACATAAAAAGGCTCCCCGCGTTCGTTCTTGATCTGGCCCACTTTC
>JAKPYU010000296.1 GCA_029568995.1 Candidatus Omnitrophota bacterium
CAGAGCGGCGGGCGTCTCGATGAAGTGCCTTCGGGGTTGGAGGAGGAAAAGGAGATCGGCGCATTGGCAGTCCGTATCGACGAAGAATGCCGAATTTCGTTTGCCCGGATGGAAAAGATCATCGGCCTTTCCCTGTTCCCGGACCTGATTGCGGCGGCACTGAACCGGGTTTTCTGGATGGAGCGTGAAGTGCTGATCCAACACGTTCCCGAAGTGGCGTCTCGAATCGGAAGAGAGCACGAAAGACCTGCCGACACACAGGACCTGTTAGTCCGGTTGCCGCTGTTCTCCAATCTCGAAGAAGACCAGCGGTCGGAGGTCGCCTCTCTGTTTCGTCGGCGCAAGATCCCGGAAGGAATGGCCATTGTCATCCAGGGAGATCCCGGGACGGAGTTCTATGTGATCTCAAGCGGCACGGCTTCCGTGGAGGTGGAAGATGCCTGGGGACAGCGGCGCACGGTTGCGCATCTGTCCGACGGGGACTATTTCGGAGAAGTAGCATTGCTGCAGGATATTCCCCGCACCGCGACCGTAGTGGCGCAGACTCCGCTCGATCTCTTTGTGTTGGGCCGTCATGACTTCCGAACCTATCTCGTAGACTCGTCGGCACTCTGCGAGAGCATTCAGGTTTCCGTGGATCGGGTCAATCTGTTGCGTGGAATCGCCCTGTTTCGCCGCCTTCCCCCGGCCCTGATTTCCAAGGTCGCGGGTTGGTTCCAGCCGTGTCAACTCCGGGAAGGCGAAATCATCATCCATGAGGGCGAACGGGGCGAGGCGTTCTATGTCATTGTGAACGGCTCCTGCAGGGTATCGCACAAGAAAGACGACGGTTCCGAAGGGGAACTGGCTCGCCTGGGGCGGGGTGAGTATTTCGGAGAAATCTCCCTGATGCTTCGGCGGCCTACAACCGCGACGGTTCAGGCAACGGAATCCACCGAATTACTGAGACTCTCCGAAGAGCACTTCCTGGCAATCTTCCGTGAAAATACCTTCTTTGCGGAGACTCTCTCGAAAGTCGCAAGCCGTCGCATGATCGAAAACACTGGCGGGGCTGTGATAGGGTGATGAAAGAGAGTGTGTCCACAGCGCAAATCTGTAAGGAGCAGGAGGATGACCATGGTTCGAGTCGGCGTATTGCTATCCGGATGTGGCGTTTTTGACGGGTCGGAAATCCATGAGGCCGTACTGACCCTTCTGGCCCTGGACCGGGCCGGAGCGGAAATTGTCTGCATGGCTCCCAACATGGATCAAATGCATGTGGTGAATCATTTCACAAACGAGGAAATAAAAGGGCAATCCCGCAACGTATTGACGGAATCCGCGCGGATCGCAAGAGGAACCATTCAGGATATCGCCAAAGTGAAGGTCGGAGATCTGGATGCGCTGATTATCCCCGGTGGATTCGGTGCGGCGAAGAATCTCTGCACGTTTGCGGTGGATGGCCCCGGATGCCGCGTCCAGCCGGAGGTTCGGCGACTGGTTTCCGAGATGGCGGAGGCACACAAACCTATCGGCGCAATCTGTATCGCTCCGGCTGTCCTTGCGGCGGTGCTCGGCGCAAAGAAACCCATTGTCACCATCGGGACCGACCGGCAGACAGCCGGTGCCCTGGAATCCATGGGCGCTGTTCACCAGCAATGCCCGGTGGATCAAGCCATTGTGGATTCGCAAAGGAATCTTGTCACCACACCTGCTTATATGCTTGGCCCATCAATCAAGGACATAGCAAAGGGGATTGAGGACTTGGTGCAGAAGGTGTTGGGACTTGTGAAAGGGTGATTGATCTCTTTGTCCACCTCGTCCGCTATGGCCAACAAGCCCACAGTCGGTTTACACCGTGTCGTCGTCCTCAGAATAGGGCATCTGGCTCGATTCCATCGCGGCGGTGCGATGCAGGCGGATATTTGCGCCCCGAATGCGGCTGTCGATATCCATAAGAAGACTATTGGGATCTTTGCCGAGAATGCGAATTTTGTGTTTAGGAAGGTCTTCTACAACAACCTGATCGCGCAGTTTCTGGGCCTCAGTCACATTCTGATCGCTTTCCATCAACAGCTGTTGTGCGCGCAGGAGCTTTTGGACTGCATCCTCTTCCGCTTTCATCTGCGCTTGCGTCATTCTCTCCCGCCCATCCTGCTTGCGCTGCCGGCGGAGAAACATGACCACGGCCCAAAAAATGGCCGCCAGGATCGCAAGCAAAAAAATCAGCTTTAAGATCTCGGGGAGAGTCTCATTGATCCACTCAACAATCGCATCGACATTCATGGTGCGGCTCGAGAGAATGACATAGTGACACTATGATGGAGAGACTGCATTCCCCCGACAATCGTCAGCACGAAAACCCTATGGGAGGAATCCTCAGGGAGTTGTGGACATTTCTATATAGTCGTGGACTTCCACAACCCCTTCGACGCCCTTCACGACATTCAAAATGGCGGCCTTCTGGTCCTCGGAACCGGCCACGCCATCCAAAGTCACCGTCCCTCGATACGAGTCAATATCCAGAGAAAACGGTCCAGCGGGACCCGTTTCGGCAAGGAGCTGTTGTTCGATCTCGGTACAAATCGCCTTGTCGTCCACGACAGAAGCCTTCTTTTTCTTCGATGTGGCGCAACCCGCCACCAGACCGAGAGAACATGCCAGAATAAGAAGCCACCGAATTGTCCGCATCTTTTCCTCCATGCAAGCGACAGGTATTTTCACGCGCAATCAGCGGCGCGATTTACCCGGAATTCTGCGCGAACCTACGTCCATACAACGATACAGAAGCCAATCTGGTTTTTCAAGATGCGGGACCCTTCAATGGACATTTTCTCTATTTGACTCTATAAATGAAATCGCGTTCATTCCACGAGGAATCGCGGAGTGCAGGAGGCTCCGTCCTGATGACAGAACAGACCACACTGGAAGCCGGTGGCTCAATCAAAGAAGGCGGAATCACCCTCAGCGTCTCAAAAGACGCTCTATCGGCCACGGTATCCATTCAGCGGAGATTCGCCGACCGGTGGAATGTGGAACGCCTGCTTCAGTTCCTCAACCGCCATGGAATCACGCACGGAATCCTCCCCACAGCCATTCACGCCATCTTTCGGGATAACCGTTTCGATGAATCCGTCGTTATTGCAGAAGGCATCCCGATCAACGAGGGTAAACCCAAAAAAATCAAGTATCTATATGCTTATCAGGAAATCTATAAATCCCTGCTGAAATGCCAGGATCCCAGCCAGTTTGTGCGTGAATTCGTCCGTGCTCTCACTATCACACGAGATAAGCCCATCGCCCGGGAGATCCCCGGCACCGAAGGCGAGGATGGCAAGGACGTCTTGGGGAAAGCCATTCCCTGGAAATCTCCTTACCAGGAAGAGCTGATCCCCGGAGCGGGAACGATGCTTTCCGAAGACAGCCGAGAACTGCTGGCCGAGCGGGACGGATTGGTTTCGTATGATGGAGACTCCTATCAGGTTGTGGGAGCAAAGTTGCACAAGGGGGATGTCGTCCCAAACGGAAGCGAGTTTTTTGCGGAAGGAACGGTGGCCGTGCTGGGAACAGCACGATCCGATGCGGTCATTCGAGCGAAAGGCGATGTGATGATCGGTGAGTCCGTGGAAGCCGCCTCGATCTATTCCGATGGATCCGTGGTTATCGGGGGAACCATGGAGGGCGCCAAACGGGGAAAAGTCGAAGCGAAGGGGGTTGTGCTCGTCCGGTCCGTTCATTACAGCGAGATCCGAGCCGGTCAAATCCTTTTCCTCGTGGGAGCGGCTGTCCAATCGGATTTGACAGCCGGTCAGGCTATCCACCTCTCTGGTGGAAACGGCCGAATTCTCGGCGGAACAACCCGTGCGGAACATGAGATCTGGGCGGAGGAAATCGGTTCCAAGAACGAGGTGGGCACAATACTCATCGTGGGTGAGGAACTGAATCGCGTCAACGAACACCTCGCCGCATTGAAAGCGGATTTGGATGATAAGGACAGCCAGCTCCGAAAAGCCCGCTCTCTCTCACTGACCCTGAAAGAACTCAAGGCCAATCAAGGCTCTCTTCCTCCCGACAAAGAGATGATGCTGATGACAGCTGTTCGGACGGAATGGGGGATGCGCGGGCAAGCCGAACTCATTCGCCGACAGGTGACCGATCTGGAAATCAAGATTCGCGGATTGATTCGTGTGGGCCATGCCGTCCGGTGCGTCGGAACTGTCTGGCCGGGAACCGAGATCCGAATGGGCCGGTTTGTCTACCGGGTTGACGAGCCGCTCTCCAATTGCGAATTCGTTCTGCAGGACGACCACATTCAAATCCAACCCCTTGGTGAGGAGTACCAGGGTCCCCGACTTCTGGAGCGGATTCATCACGATGATCTTGAGTAATCAAGAAACCGACTCGCTGTGCCGCTTCCTCCAATTGATCTCCGCCGTGGACGCACCAAGATACTCCGGCAGAAGAAGAGCAGGGTCATGTCCCTTCCCTTCCAGCAACGCTCGATAGGCCAAAAAGGCGGCACTTCGACCCAGAGAAGGGTGCAGAAGAGACTCCGACGGTTCCAGAACTTTTTCTTTGAGGACCTCCCGGTAAAACTCCCGGTGCACACCAAAGCCGCTTCCGACAAACAATACCGGCTCTGCAATCCAGGAAACGATCTCTTCCGGTTGACATGTCGCGGGAGACTGTAACTCCTTTAAGCCTTGGGCTGTCGCTTCATACAGTGCCGCATACACATACCCCTTTCGCGCATGAATCAACGGGCAGACCGTCTGTCCCACTACACCACATCCGAAAGCCAGCACCTCCAGGGAACAGAGTCCCACAACCGGCAAATGTCGGCTTTCGGCCAGCCCCTGCACGGTCCCGATCCCGATTCGCAGGCCGGTAAATGCACCCGGCCCGACCACGGCGCCGATCCCGGTCAGATCGTCCAACTGCCGTCCCGATGACTCCAACAAAGTCGTTATCAATGGAAGAAGGCGTTCGCTGTGAAGCAAATGTCCGGCCCCGCAGATTTCTCCAAGAAATCCCTCATCGCCCCACAATCCGGCAGCAACGAATTTCGTTGAAGTGTCAACACCCAGAACGAGCACGCCAAGCCTCCTTCAACTCTCGATGTGTCTGAAATCACGCAATAGATCATGCATGTCCCACTGGCTGTTCAGGGGAGTTGCCAGTGACCATGTTCGGCGATTCTCGCCTGTCACGGTGGCTTCTGCAATCACGGCATCCAGCGGCAAATGATCTCCTAACCGCTCGCTCCATTCAATCGCTTTCAGTCCCGGCCCTTCGAGAATCTCCGACCAGAATCCCATGTCGATCTCCGACTCGCTCGTCAAGCGATAGAGATCCACATGCCAGAGCGCGCCTTTCGATGTCCGGTATTCTTTCGCCAGGGTGAATGTCTGGCTCACAATGTCTTCTGCAACACCGAATCCCCTTGCCAATCCCTGCACCAGGACCGTCTTCCCGCTGCCTAACGGACCCTGCAATCCCAGGATCGTGTTGAAAGCCAGCCGATTCGCCAGCTGCTCTCCAAGTCTGCGGGTCTCTTCGGGCGAATTGGTGATGATGGCGCTATGACGGGGACGAAAGAACCGCTCCTCCGTGATGATCCCATCAATCGCCACATCGGATTCCCGATGTGGGATCGTGCGGTACATCTGAAACTCAAAGGCCAGCCCAACCCGAATCGGCAGAGGCGTGGGGAATGCAGCAAAGAACCGATCATAAAATCCCGCTCCCTGTCCCAGGCGATTCCCGTCAACATCGAATGCCAGGCCGGGAGTGAAGACCAGATCCAAGGATTGAAGGTTCGCGACTTCGCAGCGGTCCGGAACAGGTTCCCGGATACCATAAGGCGGAACCGACAAGAGTTGATTCAAGGGATCGAATACCCTGTAGAATGTGAGATTCTTTCTTTCGACGCGCGGAAGAAAGAGGAAGCCATTCAGACTCAGGATTTCACGGATCAGCTCGGTCGTGTCCGGCTCCCCCGGAAGGCTGGCAAAGACCGCGATGTTCCTTGCCCCCACCCGCCGGATCAATTCGAGCGCTTGCAGCGTGATACAGTGGCTCTTATAGGCAAGCACAGACGGCTCCAGGTTCCGCCTTTGTTCTCGAATCCGATCCCGAATCGCCTGCTTTTCCAACATGTAGTCTGTTTCCATGTCCCGGATTGAGTGAGCGGTGCTGTGAAGAGTCTCGTGAACGCTCCCTCTCCCTCCAGGAGAGGGTCGGGGTGAGGATTGAGAATTCCGGATGCCTCTTACTCTCCCGTCCCTCCCGCGGCCAGATTCTCCACAACCGCGCGGAGTTCACTCAATTCGATGTCGTACTGTTCGCGCAGAACACTGAGCCGTTCATCGGTCGGCGTGTCTGCAGGAAGACCGAGCGCCGAGAGAATCTCCTGAACGCTGACGCCGGTCTCTTGCTCGATTTCCTGCAAGGTGGTCCGGCCACGAATATGGAATCCAGCCCCGGATTGCCCTTCCGATGGTTCAGACTCTTCTGTGAGGGAGGATTGTCCTCCACGTCCTCTGCGCTGTCCCTGCCCTCCTTCCTCTTCGAATCCCCGCGCGCTCAGCAATGGGATGAACACGATCAGCAAAGGGATAAGAAGCGCCAGGCCCACTCCTACCGCCGTTCGGATACGGTAATGATTCTTGCAGGCATTCAATAGCCAACTCCAGTGCAAGTAAAGATGCACGATAATGCAGGTCAGGAATACCACGGCGGCCCAGAAATGGATGTCGCCCCAATCGTGCCGGGAGTACCCCATCAGGCTCGTCGGATCTCCCGCCGCCATTCTGCTGCCCGGCAGCAATACGTATTTCATAACGTATCCGCTGGCCAACAGGACAACGAATGCCAGGTAGCCGAGCGTGTCCACGTATAAATTGAGTCTATTGCGATTGCCTGGATTCATGCCGATCCTTTCGTGATTCTCCTCCTAAGAAATCTCGCCTGCAACCGTCACGCCGAGGAATCTTGTGCTATCCGGTCAACCCCCACCTAACCTCCCCCGATCTTCGGGGGAGGGACCTCTCCCCAAAGTTTGAGGGAGACACAGAGGGGGTTGTGCGTATCTTGCACTCCTTCGCGCATGGTACAAAAGACCGTGCTTTCTTTTCCCAATCACCGGTCCCGCCGGAGGGAGGCTTGCCATTTCAGAAAAAGGCGTGTTTCGGAAAGAATACTCAAATCCGGGCGGGTCGCGAAGCTTGCAATCTTTTTTGTGGACGGTCGTAACACCTTAGGCTATATTATTGTGCAGCCTTTGGAGGAGAGGCAACAGATTTGTATCGGCGAGGGAAAATTTCGAGGGAATGGCGCCCTCTCCCTCCGGGAGAGGGTTGGGGTGAGGGAACTAAGTCGAGCAAAATCAAGCATCTCCGTATCTCCGCGAGATCAGGGAGAGATACGGAAGGTTTTTGGACATTCCACACGGACGTGCAACCAAGGTCGATGATTATTTCAACCACTCGCAGAGGGAGAAAACGCCCAGATGCACGGGAAGAAGTCCTTGCTTCTTATAGTGCTTCTCATGATCGGAGTCTGCCTGCCGTCTAGCGCTGCTGAGCTCGGAGTTGAACCTGTCCTTCTTCACGGCATCCCGATGGATGTCGCCGCTGTATCCCGCAAGAAACCGCTTTCCATCGATCCGCTGCAATGCACAGCCAGGTATCACGCACTCGTCCAATTCAAGACGCCTCTCGGCCCGAAAGACCGAGAGGAAATGGAAAAGACCGGCATTCGGTTTCTGTATTATGTCCACCCGAATGCCTATTTCATGGCCGGACCGGGGAACAGGCTTGCAGAAGCACGAGGCCTGAAGTCCGTGGCAGGACTGATCCTCGTTCCGAGCCAAACCAAGATCGACCCGGCTCTCTACAACATCCCGCCGGACCCGGAGACAGCGACGGAAAAAACCCTGGAGGCAGCGGAATTGCAGACCGTCAAAGTCCTCTTTTACCCGGACACTTCATTCGAGCAGGCACAAGAAGCCCTGATTGCACACGGAGCGATCCTGGAGGCGACCCGGACACGTTTCGATTACCAGCAAACCCTGGACTCCGTCTCCCTGCCTGCCGAGGCGCTCCCGTCGCTTGCGGAGGAGGATTGTGTGTTCCTGATCACAGAGGTCGATCCGCCTGCGGAAGCGCTGAATGTGAATGCGCGAGACACCTCGAACCTCGATGAAATCCAGCCGGGGGGGATTACCGGGTACAACCTGACAGGGGCAGGCGTGGGCGTGGGGATATGGGATGTCGGCGCGGTTCGACTCTCGCATGTTGAATTCGAAGGCCGCGCAACTCAAGAAGACGGCAAGTCCCTCGGTTTCTATGATGCTCACGCAACCCACGTCGCCGGAATCATCGGTGCCGGCGGGGTAGGACCGCAAAGCGCAACCGGAATGGCCCCCGATGCAAGACTGTACTGCTTTGATACGGGGAACGATCTCTACGAGGCGGAGAAATACGCGGATCGCATTTCCGTATCCAACCATTCCTACGCCAGCAGTCTGCGTGAAGAAGAATCCGTAATGCCAACCGCTTCCTCCTATAGCTCAAGCATAAACGGCAAGTACATTTCCCGGTCTCAGGCGTGGGACAACTTGGTTAAGCGACGCGATCTGATTGTGGTTCGAGCGGCGGGGAATGAACGCCGGTACCTTGTGGAGCCGGGTGCCGCCACATCCGCTGTCGCGTACAACACCATCCTGCCGGTGGCCACTTCGAAAAATGTAATCACCGTTGGAGCAGTCGAAGATCTCACGAATGAACCCCCGAATCCCATCGAAAGCAGCATGACGGAATTCTCCAGCTGGGGGCCGACGGATGATGGCAGAATCAAGCCGGATGTTGTCGCAAACGGGAGAAGGCTGACATCCACCGCCGTCAGCACCGATATCGAATACGGTCCCTATTCGGGAACCTCCATGTCCGCGCCGGTTGTGACAGGCACGATTGCCTGCCTGGTCCAGCAGTTCCGACGACAATTCGCGGGTAGCAGTCCCAGCGCCGCATTGATCAAAGCGATCTTGATTCACACCGCGCGGGACGGAGGCAACCTGCCCGGACCCGATTGCCGGTTCGGCTGGGGCCTGGTGGATGGCCGTGCCGCTGCCGATCTCATCCGCAACCAGGGATCTAAAGGAAATCTGATCGACCTGGGCTTCTACTCCGACGAGACAAGGAATTACGTATTTGAGTATGTCGGTTCCGGGCCGATCAAGGTAACACTGGTCTGGACCGATCCGCCTGGAGTACCCAGTTATGCAGGCTCAGACGACACATCTCCGAATCTGGTCAACGACCTGGATGTTCTTGTGTACGGTCCCGACGGCGAGCATTATCCGTGGACACTGGATGTGTCAGATCCCACAATCGCCGCCAGGCAGGATCGCGAGAATCATCTCGATAACGTCGAACAGGTCTATATCGAATCACCCGTGCCCGGAACCTACGCCGTCTGGATCGACGGACAGGTGGATCTGGGACAGATCCAGGAGTATGCCCTGTGTATTTCCGGTCTTGAACTGGGCGGTGAAATGCCTCATGTCATGCACACCGTGTTCACCGGTCTTGCTTCCGAAGACATTGTTGATGGGACGATTCCGATTCAGCTCTCTGTCCTGGATAACGAGGGGGCCATTCAGGTGGAATTCAAGGTGGATGACGTGACGATCGATGACCCGTCCACGGAATCGGTTGAAGGGATCGTCCCCGTCGATCCTCCGCTATTCCAGTTTGCCCGAAGCATATCCTGGAACAGCGCCACCGTGAAAAACGGGAGCCACACCATCCAGGCAACCGTGACTTCCAATGATCGCACGACAACTGAAACCCGAAGCATCTCCATTTACACTCTCAATGAGACGGAAATGATCCCGCTGATCGTCGAGGCTCCGGTCGAGCCGAGCCGTATCAATCCCCAGGGGGACATCGACTGGTTTGTGTTTCAGCCGCCTGAATCCGCCACCTACTCTATAGAGACCGTCCCTCTGTGGAACCTGTATCCTGCGGATACGATCCTGACCTTGTATGGCCCGGATAATCTCGAAACAATCCTCACCGTCAACGACGACGGCGGGTATTCAACACTCTCGAAAATCACATACATTTTTGAGAAGGATCGCACCTATTATGTCACGGTGAACGGTTACGAGAACACGACCGGCCCGTACGGCATTGTCGTGTATCCTTCCACAGATACTCCATCCCCCGGCGTCATCCCGTTGATCGTGAATGGTCCCTATGCGTCAAACGAAACCGGAACAAAAGACCTGGATCAGTATTACTCTTTCCGGACCAGTGTTTTCGGGACTCATGTCATTCGAACGAGATCCGAGACGGCGGAAATCAGCTTCCTTCCGAGCATCCTGCTGAGTCGAGAAGGGCTGGGGAAAGAATTCGTCAGCTCGAGCAATCCGGGAGAATGGGTCCAACGAGTTCTGCAGGAGAACCAGACCTATCTCATCAAAGCGTCGCTTGCGAAGGGTTCGTTTATTCCGTACGAGATCGGAGTAACGACCGCCGCAACCGGGGAGATCACGCCGCTCGAAATTGACGGTCCTTCCCGGACAAGGCAATTCCCTGTGCCCGAACCTGCCGAGCACTGGTTTGCCATCGAGTCTCCGGATGAGACGTGCTATACCCGCTTTGAATTGAGCAGCCTTGCCGAACCGTTCACAACCGGCCCCATACTCTTACTTTACGGTCCCGACACCGTGGAGGAATTCCAGGTTCAAGGTAGTCCTCGTTCGGATTCTCCCCTGGTCATAAGGATGTCCGCCACATTGAATCCCGGACACACTTATTATCTGAAGGTGCTCTCCGATGGTTGGTCCGGTTCCTATTCCATCCGTGCGCAGCGAATTCTCGTGGAAGATTTTGGTTCTATTTTCACCGTAACTCGCTCGTTTTCTCCCGAAAGGTATCGGCCGGGTGAGAACGTGAAAGTGACATTAACCATCCACTCGTATGGGGATACGGGCATTCAACCGTACAACTTCCTTGAGCATATTCCGCGAGATTGGACACCACGGAAAATCAGCGATCCCGGCGAGGTTCTCGGATCTTCTTCGATCTGGTGGTATATCATCCCGGAGGGAGCAACCCAACTCAGCTATGAATTGGAGCCTTCGGAGAACGTTCACGGGCCGTACAAGATCACCGGCCAGACGTCGTACCGTGTTCTGAACAAGACTTATGGGGTCCGGATCACCGGCGAAACCCGACTGGAACCGTGGGTGGAGACCCCCGTGGAATCCTGGCAAGAGTATTGAGTTGGCGGAAGAACGCGGGCAGGCACGGACGAACGCAATTTGAGAAAGGCGCGAACGGGTTCAATCCCCGGTCCACTGTGTCCACCCTGTCCACTCCGCCTCTCTCGCGCCACAATCTCCCGCATGAACGAACAAATTATCCATACGGATTGTCGCTGGTATGTCGGGGATCGCCCCTGCCGACCGCATAAACGGGAAGGTGTTGTCTGCGCAGACTGCGCATACGAAATGAAGATCTCCCAGCGCATTCTGATTGTGAAGCTGGGCGCAGCAGGAGACGTCCTGCGAACCACATCCCTGCTGGAGCCGCTGCGCCGTACGGAACCGAATGCGCATATCACCTGGCTCACCGCACCGTCCGCCGTTCCCCTGCTGGAGAACATCGAGCAGATCGACCGTGTCTTGCCCCTTACCCCCGGAACTCTCGCGATCCTGGCTGTGGAGACATTCGACCTGGTCTGCGGCCTGGACCTGGACGCGGAAAGCACGGCTGTTTCAGAGCTGGTTCAGGCAAAGGAGAAACGCGGATTCGGTCGTACATCGCAGGGAGCGGTCAAACCGTTCGATCCCAGCGGAATCCCGTACCTTCAAATGAGTCTTTGGGACGATCTCAAGCGGGCCAATACGAAGACCTACCAGGACCTCATGTTGGAAATCCTTCACCTCGATGGCCCCATTGGAAAGATCCAGGTTCCCATTTCACCGCAATGCACCGAGAACGTGAACCGGAGAGCACGGGAACAATGGAATGTCGATCCGTCCAAACCGGCAATCGGATTGAATATCGGCGCAGGGGGGCGGTGGAAAAAGAAAGCCTGGACTCTCGAAGGATTTCAGGCAATTGCAGAACGGGTGCACTCAGAACTCGGCGCAACTGTGCTCCTGCTGTGCGGCCCGGAGGACCTGGATCGAGCGGAATACCTGCTGAAACACGTTCCGACGCCCCTGATTGACACCGGTGGTGACAACTCGCTCGCCGAATTCGCAGCCGTGATGAATCTATGCGATGTGGTGGTCACCGGGGATACGCTCGGCTTGCATTTTGCCCTGGGATTGGGTAAGCGTGTAATTGTCCCCGTTGGACCGACTTCTTCGGCGGAACTGGAGTTGTACGGTCAAGGAACAATCTTGCAGGGGGCTGTGGACTGCCTGGGGTGTTATTTGCCCGACTGCGACCGAAATCCGGACTGTATGCAATCCCTCTCAGCGGACGTGGTCTGGAACGCCGTTCGGGAACAATTCGCCCTGGTGGGCCGGTAGGGAGAAACCTGTGTACGAACACGATCCCCAGATGAATTGGCGCAACAACCTTCGCGTCCAGTTTATCAAAGGAATCTATCAACTGAGAAAAGTTCTGGAGAGCCTCTTCGAGATCTCGGAACGCACTCAGCAGCCAACTCACACCTACATCGACCGGATTCTCGAGAAACACTTGCGTGTTCTGAAAGACCTTTCTCACATTCTGTACCGCGTGGCGGACAGGGGCGATATCAGCTGCAAACAACAACGGCTGTTCGACAAGTTTCTGGGCGAATTATGGCATGAATTGGACAAGGCGCGCGGAAATGCCCGTCTGCTGGAATCCTACGCATCCGAGGATGAGATCAACGACGGCAACCACCTGCGCGGACTCCGCCAACTGGATCGTCAGGTTCTGGCCGCAGCCCGTCGCGATATGCCCGTTCAAATCCGCCGCGCCCGAAAACTGATGGATCGCCTCATGCCCCTTTTCGAGGAAATCCTTCCCCTCTACCGTACCAACGAGGTCGTTGTGCGCACTCTCTATTTCTCCCAGGACTTTTTCGATAAGGTGCTCGACCGCCCCAGCACCGTGTACTTCTTCGACATCATATTCCCCGGCAAAGTGGGAGAAGGGTATGACTTCCTCTGCCAATCCCTGGAGCGAAGTCAGCATTTCGATCAGGCACAGGAAGCGTGCGAGGAAGCCATACGGATCCTGTCTTCACAACTGCACAAGAGTCCTTACCTGGATACATTCCGGCAGCGCCTGGAAACCCTGAAAGAAAAACAAGGCTCTCCTTCGGAGATTCCTTCCAATTCCGTCACAGGATAATTTCTGTACACAGGCTTCCAGCCTGTGGCCTCTATCCCCCGATAGCACGTTCAATCTCCGCGATGGCCGCTTTATCCGGCAATGCGCCGATTTCCACATGGTATTGTCGGGTTTCCCCCGCGCGAAGTGTCTGCAACTTGCCGTGCTTGCGTTCGTGCGCACGGCCCATTACCAGCGCGTTCGCCGGTTCCAGACCGCATACATACGTCGTGGTTCCCATGTTCTTCCATTGGATGAACCGGGGCAACTCCTTCTGCCGGTATCGAACCAGAACTCCCAGACCACGCCGATTCTGAAATCCTTTGTTCACAAGCGCGACGGTAACCATGCCTTTTCGGTCCGACGGCATTTCATGGAAATACACCTTTTCTTTGTATCCGGTCTGAGGATGGTCGAACCGGTTGTATCTATCGAGACCATCAGCGGCCTCTTCGTCCCTTGGTTTCACCCGCTTCGCCGGTGAGAGCAAGCAACTCCCCGGAGATACCACCGGGAATCCCAGGTTGATGTGATACAGCAGCATATGGGGGGTGGACTGAAAGCCCTCGTTGGTCACCGTATCCTCGATGGTCAGAGTATTCGAGCCTAACGCGGTGGAGATCCTGCGCCGAAGCAGGACATTCACCCCGAAAACGACCGTCTCCCGCATTTCGCTTTCCGCCCAGAGAATGCACTCGTTCCCGTTCCATTCTTCACCCACTTTGAGGTTGCGGCACGGCAAATGCGAATACCGTCCGTGCAGCCCCAGCTCTTTTCCCTGATCCACACAGGGCGCACCCATCCAGGTCAGCCCGCAGGTACACACCAGTCCGCCATAGAAAGTGCGCAGCCAGCCCAATCCTTCCGGTTCGTAAAACGAGGGATGCGCTTCCCCGCACGGCGAGTCCCAGGAAAGCGAGGCCCCACCGTATTTCGCCGAGGCGATGTCCATCCCACGATCCGGCAGCACGGTGAATGTGAATCCGGTACCGGTCTCGAACTGCAAAAACCGCGCGCCGTCTTCCGGCCCGCCTTCGAATCGTCCCTGTCGGATCCCACCGATCTGCTGTGTCCGTCCGACCAGACGGCGAATTTGATTGGCCTGGTATGTCTCTCCAAAAACTTTCATTGCGTGTCCTCCATCTCACAGACTTCTTTTCGAGCGATTCTATACCTTTGCAGGCTCGATACACTACCGGTCTATGGAATAATGGCGAGTTTGAGTAAAGGACTCTATAATGCCCGTTACTATCGGTCCGGAAATCCAAGAGAGAAAGGATCGCCTCATGACAAGTTTCATTCCAACCGGAGAAAAGAACAACTATGTCGCTCGAATGAACAGTTTTCTGATGATCGGGTTGTTCGCCTGGATGGTCGTCGCATCAGGCGTGTGTGTTCCCGTCTTGGCCCATCCCGGCCATGTGATTCACGCCGACAGCTACTCCGGCAGTCTGGCGGATTATCTTCAGGCGAACAAGAAACTGGTGAACGGAAGCCTTCAAGCGGCTGTCACCGCGCCGTATATCCCCGCCAACGAGGCCACAATGCACCGGCCTATGGATGCCTATCAATGGCCGAGTCAGTATTACTACATCCTGGCCAATCGGACCGATTCCGATGGCGACGGGCTTCGGGAATGCCGATACGCCATCGACTTCGGGAACTTCGCCACGGATGGCGGATATTCTCAGAGCGAAATTGAGGCATTGAAAAACGAACTCCGCGAATGTATGGAAATCTACAACCGCTCTCTCGTTTATGTCGGTCTCGAGTTCAAAGAGGTCAGCGACGGCAGCCAGCATGTTACCGCCCTGGCAACCGACTCGGCGGATATCCAGGGATATGTAGGGCTGGGGACTTATTTCGGCGCATTCGGTGTGGACGATCCGGTCCTGCACTTTCGAAGCTCGTATGACCGTTTCGCACCCTCGTTGGGTTTGCTGGAGAACGATGCGCCTCTCGCCGCTTACCGATATCCGCCGGGGAATCCGTTTGTCTGTGTCTTTCCGATCGATGTGTTTGCCTTTCAGCGAAGCGGGCAGACTCTGTACGGCTCTCCGTTCAGCAAGACCGTGCTGCATGAGGTAGGCCACCTGGTCGGCCTGATGCATCCGTTTGACGCCCTGGCAAACAACGAGCAGGGGGACACGAACAGTTACCTGGTCGATTGGCTGGCCTGGCCGGAGGTAGGGAACCCGCCGCCGGACGCCATCGCCTGGACAGTCAATGGCGAAGGGCAATTCAGCTCCGGCTGGAGCAGGGGACTCAATAATACCTTTATGACCTACGACGCCCCGTCGAACCATGTATACGGAGACCTGCCGCCGAATGTGAAAGCCTATCTGGCCCACTATTACGGCGTGTTCAATCTCAGCGGGGCGCAACAGCTGCTTGATGCCGCCATTCAGGAATACCAGGAAAAATCCCCTCTTGCCCAGGAAATCCTCACCCAGGAGGCGGAGCCGAACGACTCGTTCAATGAACCGTTCATCATGGAAATCGGCAAACCGATCCTGGGGGCACTTTCCTCGTATGCAACCGAGTATGGTTATGCAACCGACCGCGAAGAAGACTTCCAGGATACCGAGGATTGGTATGCCTTCTTTGTTGTGGAGTCCGATTTGGGCCGACCGATTGAAATTCAAGTCTCCGTCGGCTCTTCGTTCTACGGAGGGTTCTGGTCGATCAGCAATGCAGGGATACGCTATAATGGCGATGTCATGATCGAGATGTACGATTCGTCAGGGCAGTACAAAGAGAGCGACGTTTCGGAATTCCCCTCGATGACATTCACACCGACAGAAACAGGCTGGCATTGGATTGGGCTTGTGCATCCGACCACGGATGGATTCCAGGTTTCCAAAGACTACGTATTGAACGTGGAGTTCGCCGATGGTCAGCCCTCCGGCTTGCCGACCTTCACGCCAACACCCAAACCAACCTTGCCCCCGCGCAATACCAGTCCAACTCCGATCGCTGTGAAATACAATCTGGATGGCGCGGTAACCGAGGTGGCTATGGTGGATGCCTCAAACGACAGCCTCGTAGTAACGAATCCCGCACCGGGCCAGGGGATTAAGTTTAAAGGTGTCATCAAGAATGTCGGCAACGAGGTAATTCCCGACTACAGCTGGGAATGCTATGTCGATGGGAGCCTGTACAGCCGGTCATACAACAACGGGCCGATTCAACTGAACACGTGGTGGACCTGGAAAACAGGCGGCAGCTGGAGTGCCAGCACGGCGGGACTCCATACGGTCGAATGGCGACTGTCAATCTCCGGGGACGAGAATCCAAGTAACGACACAAAAAGCCTGACTTTCGCTGTCGGGAGTGTCGCGCTGCCCACCTCCACACCGACACAAACACCCACGCCGACACGGACTCCCACGGTCATGTCGACCCCAACTTATACTCCGACACGACCGCCATCCCCAACCGCTACATCCACACCGAGTAGTGGATCAAATCCCGTCGCGGCTTCGGAGTTCCATCTCTCCACACTGGCTGAGAACGGATGGGCGGAAATTCCGGGCGGATTCAGCAGCGCGACTCCGGGAAGTCTCTCCCTGGTGAGCTTCACCGCCGGTCAGTTCACCTCTTCGCAGGACAGCAAGGGGCTGGCAATCACGGTCGATCCGGGCGAGGTGACTTTCCTGCTCACCCAGACAGCGATTTCAACAAACGGTCATCACGCCCTGATGCGCGCAAAGATACGCAGCAGCGGGCCGTCAGCCCAAGTATTCATCGGAGCCTTGAAAGGCAATCTGTTTACCGGGCAGGATCTGGATTTCTCGCTGGGATACAGCAATTTCGTCACCACGACCTCTTATGTAAATCAGGAAGATGAGATCCTGGTCTTGTTCAAGCCCGATTCCGGCGAACTGGTCAGTCCGTTCATCCAGGTCGCGGGCGGTTCGGCGCAGACAACGGTATGGATCGACCGGCTCGAGGTGTTCTTATTGGAGCCGGGTAGTCCCTTCCCCGGTTGACAGGAACTTGGAGTGCGGGAGCGCAGCTCCCGCCTTTGCTCATTTGGTTTGTGCTCTCCTACGCCAGTTCGGCGACGAGCGGCTTCTGCTTTTCGATGGAACTGACGCGCAAGATGGAAAATCCGAGAACGTGGCCTTGTTCGTCCACACGTTCCATTACCGCATCATTGTCGGTCTCGCGCATGAAACCCGGCTTGTCCGAGAACAGGACTTCCAGAAAATCTCCTTCCCGGTCGTACCACACTTTCACGGTTTGTGCCATAGGATTTCACCTCGTTTCGGTTTCTCCGTCAGATATGCTGTCAACACGAACGCATCCCCATCGTTGTATTTTACCACAACGCACAGCCACTTGCCGCCAACGAGTGTGCGCAAATAGTACCGATAGTTCAGAATCGCCGTCTCATCGGTCCGTGAGCGAATGACCAGCTGCGGGTCAGCCAGCGTGTCCGCCAAGGCGTTCTCCATACCGGCCATTTCCGGGTGTTCCAGAATATGTTCCCGCCGCTCGTCGGTCAACCGCACGGGTCGGCCCTCAAAATCAATCAGTGTTTTCATTTCCGCACATTTCCTTCCACCCGCGCAATCTCCTTCCCGGTCAAACAATACAATCCCCACCCCCCGCCGGTCAATCACAACCGCAGGTTCCTTTGGCCTTGGTGGCCTCGGTCGCCCAAAGCCTGTCCCATCCCTCATCGTCTTCGCAAAAAAAATGGCCGGTCTAGAGGTTAGACCGGCACACAGTACTGCAAGCGGGAGGCGACTCAGAGCTAGTGGCCGCTAGGCGGCCACCTCTGATCTTTTGATATCTGGCTCATCGGCCGGGGAACATCCCCCGACCGTGATTTTCAAACCTCCTTGAGATCCATTGAATGCTCCGGCCAATCACCGGCCACATCAGGTTGTTCCGACTCTTCAATCGTTTCGGATTCCGGCACTTCTTCGGTTTTTGAAGGCAATGCGGAATCCAGGATCTCCGGTTCCAGGATCGACCGCTCCCGTTCAACCGGCGCTTCCCCGGCAGGGGACTGTTCCTCGGACTCCGGCTGTTCCCCGGTGCTTTCGATTTCGTACGTTCCTTCGGGTTTCTCACTGTCGAAACGCATCGAGATCAGCGATGAAACGCCTTCCTCCGCCATGGTGACACCGTAGATGGTATTCGCGGTTGCCATGGTGCACTTGTTGTGCGTTACAATGATGAATTGCGATTGATCCGTAAACAAATCCAGCATGGAAGTGAATCTTCCGACATTCGCATCATCCAGCGCCGCATCAATCTCGTCGAGAAAACAGAACGGGCTGGGTTTGATCTGGTAGATCGCAAACAGCAGGGCAATGGCAACCAGCGTTTTTTCACCACCGGAAAGAAGGCTGATCGACTGAAGCTTCTTGCCGGGCGGCTGAATCTCGATCTCGATTCCGGCGTCAATGGGGTCGCCTTCCAGGAGTCGCAGCTCTGCACGACCTCCACCAAACATCTTTCGGAACATGTTGTGGAAATTGACCCGAACCTGTTCCAGGGTCGTCAGGAATTTCTCTACGGCTGTGCTGTGCAGTTCACGAGTGGTTTGTACGAGAGTATTCCGCGCCTTTTCAAGGTCATCCCGCTGCGCGGTGAGGAATTCATTCCGCTCCCGGACCTCCTCGTATTCCTCGATGGCTAATTCGTTGACCACACCGATGCGCTCCAGGCGGCGGCGTAACGTAGCAAGCAATTCCTCAATCTCTTCGTCTGGCCGCGTGTCTTCATCGGAAAGATCCTGGGGAATCTCGCCGTCGAACATCTCGCGCATTCGGCGCTCCCAGTATTCCTTCTCCACCGTGTTGCGCACCCGTTGCTGCTCCAGCTGGTTGCGCTCCTCGTCTGTTGTCTGGATACTCTCCAGGAAAGTCTTCTCCTCCTTTTCCAGGGCGTCAATCTGTTCCCGCACAGAGGCCGCACCGGAATCGCTCTCCTGGATCTGTGTCCAGAGACTGTCCCGTTCCGACCGCAGAGACCGGACCTGTTCATCCAGCGTGGCAATCTCACCCTCGGCGTCCTTTTCGCGAAGCTGCTGAAGAGAAATGAATTCCTCTTTCTCTTCAATGCTTCGCATCATTTCCACAACGTGTCGGGAAATGGTCTCGCGTTGATCGGTCCAGCGTTCCTGATCTTTCTGCTGCTCCAGGATTCTCATTCGGAGTTCGGCCAGGTGTTCCTGGATGCGATTCCGCGCTTCTTCCGATCCCGCAACCTTGGCATCCCAGGAATCCATCTCTTCGAGGAGCAGGCTTTCCTGCTCTTTGAGTTCGGCCAGGATGCGCTGCCGATCTTCCTCGGCCTCACGGCCCTCCTGAATTGCCTCTTCGATACGGGTCTGTTCTTCCTTCGTGGCAGTCAGACTTTTCTGAATGCGGGCGATCTGTTCATCCGTGCGCCGGAGATCTTCCTTCGCGTGACGAAGATTCGCTTCCGTGGCCAGGGTTTGCTCACTGATTTCATTTCGCTCGCCTCGGATTCGATTCACGGATTCGCGCAGTTCGGCCACCTGCCGGGTGAGTTCTTCCCGACGCCGGGCCAATTGCTCGGTCTCGGCGCGCAGTCCTTCAATTTCGTTCTTCCGTGAAAGCAGGCTGGTCTCTTCCACCGAACCGCCGATGATTACGCCTCGCCCATCCAGCAGCTCGCCTTGCGGGGTCACGATCCGCCAACCTGCCGGCAAATCCGACCAGATCCGCAATCCCTCTTCCAGGTTTTCCGCGATCAACGTGTTGGAAAGCAGGGACTCGACCACCTCGGTGGTTTCCCCGTCCGCATGGACCAGCGTATGGGCGCGACGGAATCCCCGCAGCGATTCGGGAACCTCTCCGATGGAGCTTTTCGGATTCCCGTTCGCCATGAAGGCTACACGACCCTTTCGTTTCTCGCGGAGACGTTCGATTGCGCGTTCCACGGTGCCGAGATCGGATGTGAGAATCGCCTCCAGCGCCTTATCCAGCGCACTTTCAATGGCTCGCTCAAATCCTTTTTCGACAACGATTCGCTCCGCAATGGTGTGGGACAAGCCTTCCACACGTTTGTTATCTTCACGCAGCAGGAACCGGACACCCGGCGCGAATCCCTCCAGGTTGTTCTGCAAACGAACCAATGATTCCAGCCGCGAATTCTTCTGTTGCCAGGTTCCCTCGGTTTCATGAAGCGCCTTGCCGGTCAGGTCACGCTTCTCTGAAGTCTCCTGAAGAAGCGAATTGACTTGCTCCAGGCGCGTAGCAAGCGCAGCAATCTGCCGGGTCAGGTCGGCAGCCGATCCTTCCAGCTCGCCGCGACGTGCCTGGTGTGTGCGGAGATCGGATTCGCTTTGACGCTCTTGCGCCGCCAGGTTCTCCATCCGGGAGGTATAAAACTCGTAGTCTCGTTCCCATTCACGGGACAAGTTGCGGTAATCCGTCATGGTCCGCTGAACTTCATTCAACCGGACCTTTCGCTGTCCCCCTTCGGCGGCGATTTGTCGGCATTCCTCACGGGCAAGATCCGCCTCTTTCTCCGCCCAGGTGACTTCTTGTTCAATCCCCACCAGATCCTTGGAGATCGTCTTCAGATTCTCATCCGCGAGTTTGATTCGCTCTTCCTCCTGGGCAATCCGTTCCCGATCCGTCTGTACTTCCGCGCGAAACCGCTCGGCGAGCTGCCGATGCTCGGTGATCCGGTTGCGCAGTGCCTCAATCTGCTTCTCCGTCTGCTCCAGGCGGTTATTGAGTTGCAGATAGGTATCGCGAAACTCGCGGGTGCGATGGTCGAACTGCTGTGCGGCCTTCATCAGTTCTGCTTTTCGACCGCGCAAATCGGCGATGCTCCCCTCGGACTGTTGAATCCTGGCGGTCAGTTCCTCGATCTGCCCGGTAAGCGTACCGAGGTCGGTCAGGAGTTTCCGTCCGCGTCGCCGCTCGGCAACCGATTCGGTCAGTTTCAGCTCGCGACGGTATTGCTGGACCCGTTCCGCCTGCGTGGCCTGCCGCTTGAGGGAACGCATCTGTCGATCCAACTCGGCAATGACATTGTTGATGACAACCAGGTCGTTTTCGGTCCGTTCGAGTTTACGGAGCGCCTCCGCCTGACGGTGGAGATACCGGGAGACCCCGGCGGCTTCCTCGATGATCTCGCGCCGCTCTGTCGGCTTGGCGTTGATAATCATGTCCACGCGCCCCTGCTCGATCAGCGAGTACGTGCTTGTCCGAATGCCGCTATCAAGAAACAGGTCCGTAATGTCTTTCAGACGGCAGGGGGTGCCGTTCAGGAGGTATTCGCTTTCGCCGTCGCGGAACAATTTGCGCGTAATGGCCACTTCCTGGTAAGACACCGGCAGGAGATTATCGCTGTTGTCGAAAACGAGGGTAACCTGGGCAAGACCGAGCGGAGAGCGGTTGGAGGTTCCGTTGAAAATCAGGTCCCCCATCTTTGTGCCACGAAGTTTCCTGGGATTCTGCTCCCCAAGCACCCAGCGCACCGCGTCCGAAATGTTGGATTTCCCGCATCCGTTGGGACCGACAACGACAGTCACGCCGGAATCGAACTCCACCTCGGTCTTGTCGGCGAAGGACTTAAAACCACTGAGAGTCAATTTTCGAAGATACATTTCGCCTCGCTACCCATGCGCAGTACGTCAAACGGTCAAAACATCTGCAAATGTTTCTACACTGGGTCCCAAGTATAGAATAGGGAAATCCGCTCGTCAAGACAAAAAAACACAATCTGTCGTGTTTTTTTTGCTGTTAAACAACTACATATTGATCTGTGGATAGATGTAAATTACACCCTATGTAATTTATTGATTTTGCTGGGTTTATCCCGTGGATGCCCTTTGTGAGTCACCTGTGAATTGGCATTTTTGGGTGGAAATTGGGCAGGAAAATCTTTCGGAGAATTGTCCTTGGAGTGCGGGAGCGCAGCTCCCGCACTCCAAAGCGGATTCGCAACACTTTCCGCAAGGCTCATCGGTGGTAGAATCATTTGAAACTGGAGGACTTCACCATGCAGGATCTTCTTACGGCGATTGCGAAACAGGCGGGCCTGGATCGGGTGCTGTTCACCCCGGCGGTCAAACAACTCTATTTCGAAATGGCCGTCGCCAGCGGCGGAGTGACCCAGTTCAAACACGCCGATTCCACCCGCAACGGCCTCTCCTACGCGGCGGACAAGGCGGACGACAAAAAGCGCGCCCTGCTGTTTTGCGCATACCAGGAACTGTTCACGGCGTACGACCAGTTTATCCAGATGTCCAGGGACATGGTTCCGGTGGTAATCCTTGTCCTGCGGGATGAACTGGGGAGACAATCCCTGCCGAATGTCTCACCGCTTTTTCTGCGGGACACCGCGTGGATTCAGTTCTGGACACACACCTACCAGGAGGCGTACGACCACCTCTGCCTGGGGTATCTGCTCCATGAGGAAAGGAAGATCCGCCTGCCGGTGATGGTCATGCAATCCTGCATGGATGGCGGGGGTGAGCGCACGTTCCGGGTACGCGAGGAACTCAATCTCGGCAGCCCGCTCAAGGGCCTGGAGAGTGCGCGGGCCGGGCAACTCAAAATGACCTTTGAGGAAGCGTTCGCCCGCATGGAGCGCAAAAAAGAACCGCCCAGCCTTCCGGGCAGCTATCGGCAACTGATCGCCGCACTGCCGGATCTGTACAAACAATGCGGCTATGAGGCGAAAGAGGATTCGCTTCCGGTAGCCGGGAAGGTAAACAAAGCCAACCGGGCTATCGTCTCCCTCCTTCCCGCACCGGCGGATATCGAGCAGAACGGCTACGACAGCAGCGGCGGCAAGTGCGCGTTTATCCGCCCGCTCTGTTACCGTCCCCTGGCGATTCGGGATATCATCAATCAGGTAGCCGAACTGGAGGCCCTGGCGGTAGTCGAACCGGAGGTCTCTCCCGGTGTCTTGCAGCCGCCGTTTCTTGGTGAGATCGCCGCGATGATTCCGGCGGGTTCGAAGGTACATCTTCGCGCTTTCACCATCCCCACAGAGAAGACGGTCCTGACCGAGGACGATATCGCAAGAATCGCCGACTCCATTACCGATGGCGCTTGAGCAATCTCTCCCACCCAGAGGCGAAAAGCCGGAATTCGTTCGAGCCGGATTTGCGGAGATTTCCGCTCATTACGACCGCATCAACGACTGGATGACGTTCGGCTTGCATCGTCATTGGAAACGGCAGGCCGTGCGCGGTTTGCATCTGCAACCCGGAGATCGTGTATTGGATTTATGTTGCGGTACGGGAGACTTGGCATACCTCTGCGCGGCAGAGACGATGGGCGGAGTCACGGTCGGGCTGGATTTCGCTTCCGAGATGATTACCATCGCGCAGTCACGAACCGAATGGTGTGTTTCTGAGGACAGGCCTGCGTGGGTGCGCGGAGATGCACTTCGACTACCGTTCCCGGATCGTTCTTTTGATGCAGCGACTATCGGTTATGGACTGCGGAACCTCGCAAATGTCCGCGAGGGGCTTTCAGAAATATCGCGAGTGCTTCGTCCGGGTGGGCGATTGGCGATACTGGACACCGGACTGCCGCACGGTCGCCTGATTGGTGCAGTGCATCGGTTTTACCTGCTCCAGTGTATACCGGCGCTTGCGCGACTGGTACATGGTTCGAGTGAAATGTATCGCTACCTGGCCTCATCGGCACTCATATTTGCATCCCCCGAAGAAATCTCACAGGACTGCGCGGCAGTGGGATTGAACGTAGAGGAGATTAGGCAATTCCTGTTCGGATCGTCAGTGGCGATTTTCGCCGTTAAACGTCGGTAGTCGTCGCGGATTCCCTGCCGCGCGATTCAGTGGCAAGCTGACCGCATGCTCCCGAAATCCCCCGGCCTTTGCTGGCGCGAATCGTCACCGCAACTCCGCCGTCTTTCAGAATCTGCGCAAATCGGGTAATTACCTGCCTGGAGGGATGGGTAAACTCCGATTTGGGGATGCGGTTGTTCGGTATCAGATTCACATGACAGACCAGGCCACGCAGCAGGTCCACCAGGCGATGGGCATCCCGTATCCCGTCGTTCACGCCACGGATCAATAAATATTCAAAACTGATCCGCCGTTTGTCCCGTTCATGGTAATACCGGAGCGCCTCGAATAGTCGGTCCAGTGTGTAGATTTCCGCGATGGGAACGATTTCCGCTCGTTTTTGATCGGTCGTGCCATGAAGAGAGACCGCCAGCTTGACGCCGGGGGCATCCTGAGCCAGGCGGTAGATTTCGGGAACAAGGCCGACCGTGGAACAGGTAATTCTTCGCGGCGACCAGTTCAGGCTTTCTTCTCCGCAGAGGAGCCGGATCGCCGCCAGGACATTCTCGTAATTGTGTAACGGTTCCCCCATGCCCATCAGCACGACACGCTTAACCGCCTTGCCGAGCCGTTGCACGAGGAGTACTTGGGCGACAATCTCTCCGGCCTCCAGGTCCCGTACCAGACCCATCCGGCCTGTCGCGCAGAACCGGCAGGCGAACGTGCATCCGACCTGCGTGGAAACACAGACCGTAAATCCTTCCTCTTCTTTCGCGTCGCGGAGAATAACTACCGTTTCGACCGCCTTCCCATCCACAAGTTGGATCAGCAGCTTCTCGGTCCCGTCTTCGCGGTCGGTTCGGTGGTGGATAATTTGCGGCAGATCCACGGTGTAACACTCATCGAGCCGTTGACGCAGAGATTGCGGAAGATCCGTCATCTGCTCCCATTGCGTTGCGTTCTTAGCATAGAGCCAGCCGAAGATCTGGCGGGCGCGATACGCGGGCAGACCTTCGTTACTGCACCACTGCGCCAGTTGCTCAAACGATTGGTTCCAGATCGAATCGCGTTCCATAAAAACACACTCGTCTACAGATATTTGCCAAACCATGCCACAACATCCTCAATATACTCTTTGGGCAATTTGTGGCCTACCTCAAAGAATTTCAAATCCTTCTGTTCGCTGGGGATGAGATCATACAGTTGTTTCGCCAGATCGACCGAGCACAGTTCATCCGTGCGTCCCATCAGCATCAGAAACGGTCGCCCCGCAAGTCCCCGGACATAGTTCTTGGGAGCAACCGGGTAATATTTCTCCGTCATCGCCGGTGTGACACAGGCCACGGTGACCTTGATCCGCGAATCGACCGAAGTGAGCAGGAAACTCTGCGTACCGCCCATGCTGTAACCAAGCACTCCCAGGCGGTCCATATTGATTTCGGGACGAGTTGCCAGGTAATCCAGGCCGCGCCGATAATCCGTTGTAGTCTGGGTATAAATTTCAGGCAACGTGAAATAGTTCTTCCACCCGTCCTTTTCCGAGTAGTTCACGTGGGCATAGTCTATCTCAGCACAACGCTCTCCGTGAGCCTGTGCATCCAAGGCAAACACCGCGTACCCGGCCTCCAGCAATGCTTTCCGTGCAAGCCCTCCATAAATAAAATTGTCATCCTCCCACCAATTTAGTTTTCCACCCGACCACCCATGGAGTAACAATATGCACGGAAAGGGAGCCTGACCGGTCTTCGGCAACTCCAGAAAAGCGGGGACGAGAAAGCCGCGAACACCACGAAAGACCACCTTCTCTCGCGCGTAGTCGTCCCGTTCCCGACGTTCCACCATCCGCGCCTCCAGCGGAATGGTCTTATCGTACTGGTAGAACTGAACCACGGCCTGGTAGGCTTCTTCGCTTAACGTCTCGAGTTTCGCCGGCGTATCCTGTGCCAGGGCGGTGAAAGGAAATACGATCGGAATGACCAGGAGAGCAAGCACAACTGTGTATTTCGACATGATCATTTTCCTTTCTCTATCTCGCCTTGATCTCTGACTCACCTAGCAAACGGATACAGGTCATCATCTCTTCCCGGAACTGCTCGACGCTTTTTTCGCTGTTTGTCAGGTCGATCACATCGCGGGAGAGGCCTACGGTCATTTCCTGGTAACTCTGATCCATCCATGGCACAAGGGTTTCCTTTATGAGACGTTCCACTCGATTCCGGATCTCCTTGTCGGCGTAAGAATCCTGAACACAATTCCAGAGCGCGCTGAGGATTCGGTAATCCTCGATGCCCTCTCGAACCGCTTCCCAGCGGCGACTGGTCACGGGTCCGCTCTTCGTCGGATAAATCAGCATGTATTCGAATTCCGCGCGCCCCCATGGGTCCTCGCCATGGTGATAACACCAGTACCCGATTCCGGTCGTATCATGCCGGAACGCGAAAAGAGCGGCGATACGGTATTCGGCTACGATATTCGCATTCTTCAGATTCGCACCAACCGGCCTGCCGTAACTGTACGAACAATTGTAAGACCAGAGTGTCTTTCCGGTACTTCGAACCAACTTCATTTCCGGTGACTGTTCCGGAAGCATATTGATTCCGGGGCACCAGATATCCGTGACAGGGGCCATTGCTTCAAACATCGGCAGCTCCCCACCGCCGTCCATGTAAATCTGAATCTCCGGATCGACTTTCCGAACGGCTTTCCCATAGTCGACATATTGATTCACCGCATTCCAGCCGTAACCACCGGGTTCATCGAACGGATACAGAGCAAAATGTTGCTTGTCGATCCCTTCTTCGGATAGATGAGCGACAAGGTCCTTGAGATACGTTTCCAAACCTTTCTGATAGTCCGTATCCCCTGGTTTTCCTGCCAGGCTAGGCATTCCTTGAAGCAGGTACAGTACATCATGCCCTTTTACTCCCTGGATTACGGTATCCAGTTGTTTATAGTCAATCCCTTGAGATGCTCCGGACTTGCCTTTCGATTGAGGTAACGGAACAACAAAAACATTATTGCCGTGGGACAGTAGATCCTCATAATCGGATTCTTTCGCCGATGCCCACGTGCAAAGGCGGAAATCACCCTGCGGGGCCATTTCGAAAGCATAAACTTCCAGGTCGATTTCCGCCTGAACTTCAGGCGGTGGCAGAGATGCCGGATTGTTCGACTCCAATACCCCCGCGCCGTTCAGGGCCTGGCAGCGGACGGTGATCCGATATTTCCCCGAAGTTGACGGCGCAACAACATCCAGCCAGATTTGTCTGGTCGATAGCGATGGAATGGATATTACGCTGGATTCATCCAGTTTCGGCAGCGGGTCCCAGGACATCGCCCCAAGTGAGGTGGGAACGGAAATAGCATGACGTGGTGTTACAGTCACAGCCGGATCGGAAGTCTCAACCAGAATCCGCGTCTCGATCAGGCGGTCCGTGATATTGAACAAATTGACCGCAAACACCTCATGTTCCGTCGGCAGCGCAGTTCGGGCGATTCGTATGGAACGTGTAGCTTTTTCGGGAACTCGTTCGTCCACTGCACGATTTTCCCAGAGAGTCCCCTGGAAAGGAATAATACTGGTTGTGGCGCCGAGTTGTGCGGACTGAGAGATGAGAGCGGAAATCCTCTCCATTTGGGCCGCTTGTTTAACGAGCGTGGAGGTCTTCTCACATGCGATTTGTTTCCGTGCCGCATCCGCATTGGGGAATTGATTCTGAAGGGATTCCACCGCGTCTCGCTCGCTTTTCATAAGGGCCAGCTCACGGCCTAAAGCAGATGCGGACAACGGCAGGATGTTCTCAAGCGAACGGTGCACATTTGTGATTCCTTCAAATGCCCGTTCAAGAACGGCGCGGTCATTCGCAAACGGAGTCAAGGTGAGTTCTTTTGTACCGTTACAGATCGGAGTTCCGTCCTCCTGTGTCAGGCTCCAAATTATTCGGTGCAGGCCGGGCGCAACAGGAATGAAGGGCATCCGCAACTCCGCATACTTACCCAGTACCAATGTTGTCGCGGTCTGTCGCGATCCATCCGGCGCAAAAATATCGGCGGAGGCTTTCAACGCTTTTCCCTTTGACGATGGATTGTAAATACAAAAACAAATATCCTGTCCGGTCAACAGGCTTTGCCAGTCCAATTCCTTCGGGACCATGCGGATGGCGTCATCCTGCAAAAGCCCGAACCAGGACGCCTTCATATCGGGAGTGCAGCGATAGCCGCCCCACTGGACGAGCGCATCGGTTTTCGCGGGCGATTTGAAACAGTAGATTTTCCCGGATTCGCCGCCGGTAATCAGCATTTCGAGGCCGGGGGAGGATTGGGTCATATCGCCGAAAATGGGCGTCGAGTTGATCGTTCGATTCGGAAACTGGTAGTCGAAAATGAAATCCCCGGAATCATTCAGCGCCATCAAATGCCCCTGTTGAGTAGCGAACGCATATTCCAATCGACCATCGGAGTTAACGTCGAGGATTGCGCCGGATGCAAGACTTCGTCCCTGCATGTCGATTTGCCAGAGCTCGGTTCCGCCTTCGTCATATCGGTAGACCACACCTAATTGTGTAATTAAAAAAATGTCTGCGCGACCGTCGAGGTCCAGGTCGCCAACGGAGATCGCGGAGGCAATCGGCCCGGATGTGGGGTTCTTCCAAATGACATCCCCGTGAATCCCATCCAGGCAGAACGCCCAGCCGAGACTCGATCCGGCAACGACTCTTGCGGAGCCATCCGATGAGCCGAAAATGACCGGCGCAGAGGTGGACCAGGATGGAGAAGTTCCGCCGATTTCCCTTTCCCAGAGGATCGCACCGGTCCGATCCAATGCAGTAATCATCCCCGTTCCCGTTGCAATGACAATTTCGGGATTCCCGTCAGCGTTCAAATCCCCCACGGCGGGCGAGACCGGAATTCCTTTCACTGGTGCCTGCCAGAGCACCCCTCCCGCCAGCGCCTCAAAGCACCAGAGCGTGGCCTTCTCATCGGTCTGAAGAACTTCGGACGCACCGTCACCGTTCAGATCGCAGACCACCGCCGCAGAGGAAATAGTGGGGGCATTCAGCTTGGCCTGCCACACTTCCTTGCCCGTCCCGTCCACACAAGTCATCGTCCCGCTGTTATCCGCCGCATAAATCAGGGGGGCCTGGTTGTCTCGCATCAGCACAGCGGGATACGTGATGAACCGTCCCGGCGTCCGCCATCGCCACAGTTCCTTGCCCGTTCCGTCAATCGCGATGAACTCTTCTCTTCCCGCGAGAATACCTTCTTGGAGGCCGTCTCCGTTCAGATCCGCCATCATCGCCGAGGTCTCCAGGTAGGTTTTCGATTCCGCTGT
>JAKPYU010000298.1 GCA_029568995.1 Candidatus Omnitrophota bacterium
GGTTTCGGTGGTCCCGGTGATGGTGCTGTTTTTTGCGCTTCAGCGGGAGTTTGTGGGGGGATTGGTGAGTGGAGCGCTGAAGGGGTGAAGGGGATTGCGGATTGCGGATTGGGGATTGCGGATTGCGGATTGCGGATTGAAGATTGAAAAGATGGGACGTAGTGGATAGGGAAGAGGAACGGGGGAGAACCGAAATGGAGAGGCTGATGAAAAGGCCGAGTGTCCGACTTTTTGCACATAGCTGCGAACAAATGGTTGAGTTGAGCGAGGAAGTGGCGCTCACGGTAACCAGCCCGCCGTATTGGAACGCCATCGACTATGAGCAACACAGCGCGGACCCGAATCAATGGTATCGGACGCGGGATGAATCTCCATACGAGGATTACCTGCACTTCCTGGACCGCTGTTTCACGGAAGTGCTGCGCGTGACCAAACCCGGCGGGTTCTGTGCGGTTGTGATCGGGACAGTGCTGCTGGAGGGTCGCCATTATCCGCTTCCGTTCGATTTCACCGGGCGCATGGTCCGGCTTGGTTGGCGGTTTCACCAGGATATTGTCTGGTACAAAGTCACCGGTGGCGTCAAACGTGCCGGGGTGTTCATTCAAAAACATCTTCCGGGTTATTTCTACCCGAACATCATGACCGAATATATTTTAATTTTCAGCAAAGAGGGCGAGGCGATTTACAGGCAGGTGGACGAAGAGGTTCGGGCCAAGGCGCAACAGCCCATCGACGATCTGTTCAAGAAAGAAATCGCGAATACAGTCTGGCACATCCCGCCCGTGCCGCCGAATCACCTGCCGCATCCCTGCCCGTTCCCGGAAGAGATCCCATTCCGGCTGATCAATCTCTATTCCTATCCCGGCGATACGATCCTGGACCCGTTTCTGGGGATCGGCACGACGCTCAAGGTTGCGCGATACCTGGGCCGGAATGGTGTGGGCTATGAGATCCGGCCTGAGTACCTGGAAACGGCCCGCCAGATGATTCTCGAACCGCCCGCCTTGCGGAAGGAGCAGTTGTTTTCGAAGTTCGAGACGTATCCGGTTGATTTTCCACAGATCCCGGAGGCGGAATTCCCGCTGCTGGATGCGAAGGATGAGGATTCATAGGGGGATTTGTGTTTGAGTGGTATGCTGATGCTGTTTTTCTCCCTCACCCCAACCCTCTCCCGGAGGGAGAGGGAGAAGGGCGAGAGGGCAGGCACAGTGGCCTGCCCCTACGGTCTCGCAATCAAATCGTAGGGGCAACCCCCCGTGGTTGCCCTTTCATCTACAGGTGTAACCAAGAATCATGCTGGATCTGCGTTTTATTCTGGAAAATCGCGCGTTAGTCGAAGAGAACACACGGAACCGGAAGATGTCCGCCGATTTTGACCGGCTGGAACAGCTGGCGAGGCGGCGGTCGGCGCTCATTCAAGAGGTCGAGGAAATCCGGCGACGTCAGAACGAAATTGCGGAACTGTTCCGGCAGAAGATGGAGGCCGAACAACGGCAACGGCTTTCCGAGGAAGCGAAGGAACTGAAACCGAAGGTCTCCGTGCTGGAAGCCGAACTGCGCGAGCTCGAGGCCGGGATTCGGGAAGAACAGGGGAAGATCCCCAACCTCACTCACCCC
>JAKPYU010000331.1 GCA_029568995.1 Candidatus Omnitrophota bacterium
AATCTGCAATCCCCAATCCGCAATCCCCAATCGGCAATCCCCAATCGGCAATCCGCAATCCCCAATCCGCAATCCCCAATCCCCAATCCGCAATCCCCAATCCGCAATCCGCAATCCCCAATCCCCAATCCGCGATCAGCAATCCGCAATCCGCAATCCGCAATCCGCAATCGTAATTCATCCTTCATCCTTCGTCCTTTCTCCTTTACACTACGGCCCGATGTCAAATCTTCCCGTAAAGCGAGGAAGCCTTATGGAGATTCAATCTATTGCCCAATCCACCTCACGGATGGCTCGGCCGGAGCGCTGGGCGACAAGAATCGGGGTGATCCTCGCGGTGGCGGGCAGTGCGGTGGGACTGGGCAATTTTCTTCGGTTTCCCGGTGTGGTGGTTCAAAACGGAGGCGGGGCGTTCATGATTCCCTATTTTCTTGCATTGCTTCTTCTGGGGATTCCGGTCTGTTGGGCGGAGTGGATCATGGGACGACGAGCGGGACGTCTTTCCGGCCTCTCCTCGTGCCCTGGTCTTCTTGGTGTGTTGACCCGTGGTGGCAAGTTCCGTTATTTCGGCGTGCTCGGACTGTTTATCCCCGTTGTGATTTATATGTGGTATGTCTATGTCGAATCCTGGTGCCTTGCCTATACCTGGTTCACCCTCACCGGCGATATCTGCCTGGGACCCGGTGGGGAATATACCGCCTTTTTCAATCAATTCAGCGGTGAGAGCACGGGGGAATTCTTCAGCAGCATTACGGTCAATTATGTTTTCTTTCTCATCACATTTTTCCTGAATTTCTTTTTGATATATCGCGGCCTGTCGCGGGGGATCGAGAAGTTCTGCCTGGTGGCAATGCCCCTGTTGATTATCGCAGCCATTCTGGTGGCGTTGCGTGTATTGACTCTCGGCACGCCGGATCTCAGCAAGCCCCTTCAAAACGTGAGCGAAGCGCTCGGTTACATGTGGAATCCGGACTGGGCGCAGTTGAAGGACCCGGAGGTGTGGCTCGCCGCGTGTGGGCAGATTTTCTTTTCACTCTCGGTCGGTTTTGGAATTATCCTGACCTATTCCAGTTATCTGACCAAGCAGGATGATGTTGTCCTCTCCGGTCTGACAGCCAGCGCGACAAACGAGTTCTGCGAGGTCTGCCTGGGAGGGCTGATTGTCATTCCCGCCGCTTTCGTGTTCCTGGGCATGAGCCAGATGCAGGATGTGGTCGGCGCGAGTTCCTTCAGCCTCGGATTTGCGACCATGCCGCACATTTTCGCCCAAATGCCCGCCGGAAGGCTGTTTCAGGCGTTGTTCTATTTTCTCCTGTTCCTGGCGGGAATCACTTCCTCGCTCTCCATGCTTCAGCCCGCGATTGCATTCTTTGAGGAGGGATTCAATATGAACCGACGAATCTCGGTCGCCCTCCTGGGAATGCTGACCTTTCTGGGTGCAAATGCCGTTGTGCTTACCCCCGGGCTGACCGTGCTTGCTACCATGGACACGTATGCTTCAGACCTGGGGATTCCCTTGCTGGCGCTATCCGAGCTGTTTCTCTTTATCTTTGTGGTGAAAGTCTCCACCGGCATTCAGGAGGGGGGATACGGCGCAAACATGAAACTACCGTTCTGGTTCGGATTTGTTATCACCTATATCAGTCCGGTTTTCCTGTTGGCCATTCTGGGAACCTGGTTTGTCAACAAGTTGCGTCCGCTGTTCGATGCCTCTGTGGAATGGACGCCAATGGAGCCGCTCG
The DNA here is from genome assembly GCA_029568995.1 of Candidatus Omnitrophota bacterium. GTDB lineage: Bacteria > Hinthialibacterota > Hinthialibacteria > Hinthialibacterales > JAKPRU01 > JAKPRU01. The sequence continues at coordinate 1,743 of JAKPYU010000331.1, forward strand.
AAAAGTACACCATGCTTGTGATGATTGCATTTTTCTTCTTCCTTTGGCTGCTGGTGAAACTTGCGTGGCCGAACATGCAGCGGCGGTATCACCGCTATATCCAATCGAGTGAGGGGTAGGAGGTAGGAGAAATGAACACATTCGGCTGGCTGATATTTCTCTCTTCAAATGCCCTGGTGATCGCTCTGACGGTAGTCTGTTTCATCCGGGTCTTTCGGTCGAGCGAGCATATCCACGCGCCACTGGATATCGACACGAGAGACATGGATGAACCCTCGCCCGAGCGCCCGGATGAATGGTGATTTGGTGCAATTCCTGAGGGCAATTCATGGATTGCCCCCACGGCGGTGTCCTCAGGTCGCCTTGTGGCCGAATCATCCCCATCGCTATCATGTCTGCATCCATCAAACCCAAATCGAAATGACAGGGACTAATTGTCTGCTATGTTTTGGAAACGAAAAAAACAGGAACCCGAACCGTCCATAGAGCCTCTTCGGAACGACGAGGCATCACAAGATCTGCCGTCTGATGATGAGAGTCAAATCGCACAAACCGTAACACCAACAGAAGCGGAAACTCCTATTGAATCTCCACCGGTTGAATCGCTATCCGAACCGGAGACTCCGAAAAAGCGTGGCCTTTTCGGCAAACTATTCGACCGTCTCCGCGCATCCCGCGATGCCATTCTCCAGAAGACCATCTCCATCTTCCAGCGACGGGGAAAGATTGATGATGAACTGCTGGATGAACTGGAGGAAACCCTGATTACGGCGGACATCGGCGTGGAAACCACCACGCGGCTGATCGACCATCTGCGCGACCAGGTCAAGTTTCAGAAGAAGAAAGGCAGCACGGATATTGACTGGCTCACCGACACCCTTCAGTCGGCCATCGGCGAGATGATCGCCTCCGAAGGCAGATCGCTGCGAATAGGGGCAGAGAAACCGTCGGTGTACCTGATCGTTGGTGTCAATGGAGTCGGCAAAACAACGGCCATCGGCAAGTTGGCCTGGCGGTTTCGCTCCGAGGGCAAGAAAGTGCTGATTGTGGCG
>JAKPYU010000355.1 GCA_029568995.1 Candidatus Omnitrophota bacterium
CCCTGGATCCCCATGTAGCAGGCCTTTCCAGGCAGACGGTCCGCCTGTTCGTAGGCGATCCGGATGCTACCATCCGGGGTCAGGAATACGGTGAAGGTGGCCCGCTTCGTGATGTTCGCCTGCCACGGCACATTGATGAAGGAGAGGTAAAATTCTTTCGTTGAAACCTCACGGGTTCCGTATTTGATCGTAAAGCTCCCTCATGGCGGTGTCGGATTCAGATCCGCGAAAAACGGCATGATCGAATAGAAAAACCGCTGCGGCCAAAAATCCGCATTGTTCGGGCCCGTTTCCGGAAAGAAAGCATCCCCCGTTCCCGGAAGCGGATCCAGGAAGCTCAAGATCCCGTTGGCGCCCACGTTGACGAGGTTGTATTTCTTGCCGAAGAAGGGGAAGTTGAAATAGATCGGAACGTTCTTCTTGACCCCTTCCGTTCCCAAGGACAGGCTGTGCCCCGTCTTCACGATTTCCGATTCCCTGTTCTTGACTATCATCTTATACATGACGGCCTCCACCTGGTCAGAAGTCACCTGTGCCCGTATGGGTCAGGGGCTCTTTGTGATAGACGAATATCTCGTATCCGATCTCCCGAAGACGCCGGCAGATGAATTGATCCTCCGATTCGTAATAGCCGTCTGCCGTAATGCCGTGCCCGAAGAAGTCATACTGAACGATCTCCGGCGGCATGGACGAGGGATTCCCCTTGTATTGCGAGGGCTTGAAATGCTCGATATAGTCATTAACGACCTTTCTCGACAGCATGAGGCAGGCGTTACCGAGCCATTCCACGGTGGCGAGATCAGCACCCGCTTCCCCCAGGATCCGACCGACAGCATAGGCAGGGCCGCCATCGGGGCCCTTCCCTTTCATTGGCACCATCCCACCGATGACATCCTTCCCGTAGGACAGGAGCCGGTTGACGGCGTGATAGCCACAGGACACATCGGCATCGAGGAAGAACAGGTGCGTATATGCAGGGTGGTGGACAAACAGGGACAGCAGGGTATTCCGGGCCCGCAGGATATGGCTTTCGTTTCCCAGGCAAACCCAATCAAGGCCGGCAGGCCTGGTCCGGCTCGTCGCCATTTGCATCATGAGGCTCGCCGTCTTGATATTCACCAGGCCGCCGTAGGCCGGCGTCGCTACCATGACGTTGGCCGCGGCAAGGTGGTTGCCGGTGGGCGGTTGTGATCCCTCGTTTTTGTAAAGTTTCAGCTTAACGGTCATCCCCTCCCCTTTCGTGGTCCGTGAACGTATACCAATTCTCGTTGATGAGATTGATTCCCTTTTGATCCAGGACCTTCCGGAAACATCCCTTGAATTGCTGGAACATTTTTTCCAGGAAGCTCTCCAGGTCTTCCCAATCCGGCGCCTCATCTGGTGGGTGTTCGTTGCAATACTGGAGATAGTCCACGACCAGCTTCTTCGCCGTGAACGGGTGGACCCCGCATTGCTCCAGGTATTCCATGTTGCCGGGATTGATGACGCCGTTGCTTAACATGTCCCGGAAGGATTGCA
>JAKPYU010000361.1 GCA_029568995.1 Candidatus Omnitrophota bacterium
TGGGCAGCGTGTAGTCGCCCTCTTCCATTTCATGAAACATGATGATCCGGCCGCGCGACCTCCGGCCGGGCAAGAGAAGCAGCACTCGATCCTCGTACGCCGCCATAGTTCGTAGCAGATTCAGCTCGATGTGATAGGCAAAGAGCATCTCCAGATTGGACAGGACGAGGATGCCCTTGCCGGTGAGATTCGCGCGCAGGAAACGCTCGAAGGCCCTGGCCACATGCGCTGCTGTTGGCTCAGGGCGTTTGGCTTCGTTTTCAGCAAGCTGTCTGAACTCGTCATCCGGGATGGCATCCAGGATGCCACGGTTTACGTTAACGGGCTTGGGAAAAGGATCGCCGTCGGTGGTCTTGGCCTGAGTCAGTTTCTTGGCGAACCCGTTGAGTTGAGTGTAGGTGCCCAGAACGCCATATAGGTGCCGTCCGCCGGGAACCGTGAGCTTCTGACGAATGGCTTCGATGATCTCGGTGGACTTCATGGCTTTTTCCCTCCGGAGACGATCTGCTCGACCACTCCGGCGAGCGTGTGTTTGGTCGTGAACTGGCGAATGTTATCGATTTCCGAAATCTTGCTGATGAGCCCCTGGTTGCGCAGCTCATAAAGGGCATGGAGGAGCCGTTCCGGGTTCCAGAGCATGGCCCGAATCATGCGATTCTCATCGAGCTTGCGGATGTCGTACATGCCCGGTTCCGGGAACTCGCTGTGAAGAACAAAAGCGAAGGATGTCACCGGAATATCCCGATAGGCAAAGCTGATCTTAGTCCGGTCGGCCTTGGCAATCCCTCCCGCGGTAAGGGCATCCACGATGGCCTTACCGCAATCAACGATACTTTTGGCCTCGGGAAACTTTTCGGCAAGGCGTTTTCGTATGCGCTCACGGCTCAAGCGGCCGGTGCCGAGATTGGGAAGGATAAGGTCCTCGATCATCTCCACCTCGAGCGGCTCCGAGAGAAGGAAACGGTAGAAGCAGACATCCCGAAGTTCCTGAGCATCCGGGAAAGCCTTGGCGAATAAACGCAAAGGGGCGTCTGCATAGCCTTCCGGGAATATCCTGCGTGTGATGTAATTGGCATATCGGTGCCGGGTCTGTTCCGCGCTGAAATGGAGCTTGGCGCGGAGGAAGGAGCGTATTTCGTCCAGCGACTCGCTATCCGGAAGGCTGGGAAGGATTTGAATGGCCTCCTTGAGCACGGCCTTGCCGAACATCTCCTTGCCGTACCTCTGGATTGCCTTTTCCCGGCGCGGTTCAGCGACCGCCGAAGACGCCTGCTCCAACTCTGGGGAAATCGTCTCGAACAGCGTGGTTTGCCTCGGTGGCTTGAGTGTTTCTTTGCCGGGCCGTTTGGGGCCATAATGCTGGCGAATCCAGTCAACCAGTTTAAGAAGGACCGCGCTGTTTTCCTTAATACCGTCGGACTGACAAAGGGATTCCATCGGGGCCTCCAGCAGGGAAGAGAGACTGCCGTGATCCGAAAGCAGGCGCTCAGCAAGAGGCTGAACATCCTTTTGCGGGATTGCATAGGTCAATAGAAGCTCCAGCAGGGCTTCCTCTGAGCGGGAGCCTTCCTCTCCACTCGTGAAGCGATCCCGCAATCGTTGTCGATGACCTTTGTTCCCTTTATCCGGCATCTTTATCTCGACCTGTCCTTTGTCGGGTTGGAGTCTTCATTGTCCTTTTCGCCGGCTGCGCCGGACTTCACCCACGCGTCCACTTCTTTCCTGTCGAACTTCCATAGCCGACCAATCTTGTGACCCGGCATCTGCCGTTCGCTAATCCACTTGTAGACCGTATCCCGCTTGATGCCGAGATGGTCCGCAATCTCATCTACGGAGAACCATCAGTCTTCCATCATGCGACTCCACTCACTGTTGGCTTCATCGGTTGCCTCGCGACAGTCTCTTTCCTTTGGT
>JAKPYU010000376.1 GCA_029568995.1 Candidatus Omnitrophota bacterium
TCAATAAAATATTCGAACGGTTTTACCGGGTAGACCAGAGCAGGTCCCGGTCAACGGGAGGCACCGGACTGGGCCTTTCCATCGTGAAACATGCGCTGGAAATGCTGAAGTGGAATGTTGAGGTGCAATCCGGGGACGGAGGTACCGAATTCACCGTACATGTCCCGTATTTCAGCGACAGCAGTATTAATGGGTAACCCCATTCCGGGAGATTATGCTTTGCAGTGAGTCACTCCTTCCATGAGGGGCACCCGGCCTTCCTTTTTAGCACTGTCCCAGTAGGGGGATATTTCCAGAAGACGGTTAATCACTTCCGGCAGCACATCAATGGTGTAGTCGACCTCCTCCTTTGTGGTAAAGCGGCTCAGGCTGAACCTGATTGATCCATGGGCCGAGGTGAAGGGGACTCCCATCGCACGCAGTACATGGGATGGTTCCAGGGAGCCCGATGAGCATGCGGAACCGGACGAGGCGGCGATGCCCTTTTCGTTCATATAGAGAAGGATTGCCTCCCCTTCGATGAATTCAAATCCGACGTTTGTTGTGTTGGGGACGCGGTGTTCCCTGCTTCCGTTTCGCTCCACATTGGGGAACTGCGCAAGGATTTCCGTTTCCAGCCTGTCCCGCAGCGCTGTTATTTCCTTTTCTCCCGGAAGGTGTTTCAGCGCGAGTTCAGCGGCTTTTCCTATTCCAGCAATTCCTGGAACATTCTCTGTGCCGGGGCGCCTGCTGCGTTCCTGGTGTCCGCCGTAAATCATAGGCCGGAGCTTCGTACCTCTCCGGACATACAGCGCCCCGGTCCCCTTGGGGCCATGGAACTTATGTCCTGATACCGACAGAAGGTCACAGCCGATCGCATTGACGTCAATGGGTATCTTTCCTGCGGCCTGAACGGCATCTATGTGGAAAGGGATGTCCCGCTCACGGAGAAATGCGCCAATATCTTCAACCGGGAAAATTACCCCTGTTTCATTGTTCGCATACATAATTGAGACAAGGGCGGTGTCGTCATCAACGGAGGATTTCAGGATTTCCATGTCGAGCATACCGTCGCGGTCAACGGGAACGTAGGTAACCCGGTATCCATCCCGTTCCAGGGTCCTGCAGAGACTCAGGACCGCGGGGTGTTCCACC
>JAKPYU010000412.1 GCA_029568995.1 Candidatus Omnitrophota bacterium
GAAAGGTCATGGTTGATCAGCTCGTTCAGCAAGTCGAATTCCGGGTTGAAATGATGATTCATTATCGCATTTACACATCGTGCCGCGAGATTCTCCAGGTCTCTATCCTGCCGAATCCGAAGCATTTGCGTGGAAACCCGAATCAGCACCATCCACACCCCCAGAATCCGAGCGCCCGGAAACGAACGTGCGTCCGGTCCCAGGTAGGTCTTGCCGATTTCGGCATTGTAGTCCGGACGGTCGTAGATTCGGACACATTTCAGAACAATCTCTTTCGCCCGATCCCAGTATTCTGGCTTGCCGGATGCCCTGGAGTATTCCGCCAGTCCCTCGGCGATGAACAGATCCCCGTAAACCTGCACGGAAGGCGGCGAAACCGGATTTCCCTGCCGGTCCAATTCCTTGGACCAGGTTCCCTCCGGGTCTTTCGGTTTGCTTTTGAGGATCAATTCAACTGATTTCCGTGCGGCTTCCAGGTTCTTCTCTTCGCGGGCAAGATGCTGGTACAGGAATGAGTAAACCCAGATCCCGCGCCCTTCATACCAGCTGGATTTACTGTCACTAAGGTTGACACCACGGCGGTCCGTGGTGCATAGAAAGCCACCGAATTCGTGGTCGATCACGTGACGGTCCATGAAAGGAAGGAAATCGTCGAAAAGCCAGAAGCGGTATTCATCGCGCAGTTCCGGCAGGGTACGACCGGCCAGGCGGCAGCCGTCGGGCACGGCGAGCTGTTCCGCTGCGTTCCGTTTCGAGCATGTTTCCGATGCGGAACGGCACGAAACCGTTGCCAGGGAGGTTGCGGAACCGAGCGTGACACCGAGAAACTTCCGTCGTTTCATGGAAGCCAAAATCCTTTCCGATAAAGTCTGAGGATCAATAGCACAAATCGAGGAGAATTGACTATGGGACAAACTCTGAAGGCCGCACACGTTCTTCCGATGGTTTGCCTGGCCTGTTTCATTCTTCCGGTCCTCGCCGAGGAGAATCCGACGCTTGTGCCCTATATGTGGCGCGAGGATTTCGAGACTGGCACAGTCAATGGTTGGTCCAGCTATCCTCCCTTTCAGGACACGGCGTATGATTTCTCCCTCCTGTGCGGCTATTACCGCGAGCCGTATTCCTTTCAAGGCTACGTCGCCAGCGGAGAGTTCTTCTTTCCGGTCGATCTGCCCACGCACTCACCCACGGACATTCAGTGGGAAGATATTCCAGACCGTTACTACGGCTTGCGAGCCTACCGAACCAATTCCGTTTCTCCCCAACGGATCGGATTCACACGGCAACTTCCATTCTATAACGCGGACACAGAGTTGGGATTCAATTATTGGCTCAAACAGACAGCCTCGCCCGCAAGTCTTCTGGTGGAATTTGCGGGGGGAGACGGCAAACGGTATCAGTACCTGATCCCGGATATGAAACGGGAACAATGGGAATCTGTCAAAATCCCTCTGTCTTCCTTTCATTGCAGCGGATCGCGCCTGAACTCAAGAATATCCCTCAAGGCCATCAGTATCATGGCCTGCCTGGATCGGGGCGATCCCGCCACCATTCACTATTTCGCTATCGACGACCTTTACATGAGTTGCCTTCGAAAAGCCGCTTTCGAAATCCTCAATCCCCAGACATTCACTTATGAGCATTGGGATCTCGCCTTCAGCCAGCGCCATTTCCATCCCGGAGAGACTCTATCTGTGAAGGCACACCCGGAGGTTCCGGTGCAGAAGGTCACAGCCCGGCTGGAGACCTTCGCCGGTGGAATCCTCGCGGAGAATCTATGTCTGTCTCAAAAGGGGGAGAACTGGGTTGGCGAATCGCTCTATCGTTTCAAGGAGAGCGACCGTCGCGGGCCGCACAAATTGGTCCTGATCGGCGAGACCGCAGAGGGAACCACGGTTCGCACGGATATGCGGCTCTGGTTTCTCAACTCAATCAAGTCGAAGAAACATCCGCGCGTGCTCTTCTCGCAAGACGATCTTGCGAACCTGAAAGCGCGGACCCAGGCGGGAAAGACAAAACCGATCTGGGAAAACATCGTCCGACTGGCGAAGAACGCGCGATCCGCGCCTGTCCCCGAAGACGGGCAAATCCAGCTGCTTCATGCCGATTATCTCATTTCCGATGTGCCTCCCTATTTCAGCGTCTTGCGCAACAACTCCGCAAACGTCTATCGAAATGCCCTGGTGTATGCGATGGATGGCGATGAGGAAGCTGGGCAATACGCAAAGCAGGGGCTGATGCGCATGGCCGGGTGGAAACAATGGGTCCATCCGTATTTTCGCACAATGGGCCGCAAGAGTTATTACCCGGTCGGCATCGCCGCAATGGAATTGGGGCTTGCTTATGACTGGCTCCAGCCGCTCCTGAGTCGCGAAGAGAAAGCCGCCATTCGCGACGGAGTTCTCCGAAACGGTATCGCAAACTCCTTTCAGGAATACTTTATTGACAACCAGATCCCCACGCATACCAGCAATTGGATCAGCCACTGCACTGCCGGTCCCCTGGTCGCGCTCCTGGCCTTTTACGGCGAACTCGACAGGCCGGATATGGAGAACAACATGGAACCGTATTTCTCCGGCCTGTCCGAGAAATTTTTAATCCACATCCAATCCACACTCAAATCGGATGGCGGATACGGCGAGGGGTACGGATACCAGAACTTTACCATGTCTACCGCATGGCCGTTCCTGGCAGGGCTGGAAGAGGTTTTCGGGGTCAAGGATCTTGCCGAGCAGCTGTATTTCGACCGGGCACATCTATATCCCCTATACATTTCCTATGGCAACTGGAAAGGACTGTTGGACATGGGCGATTCCGGCGGCTCCCGCTCAGAGTCGAGCAACTGGGCGTGGTTTGCTCACCATTTCAGGGACCCGGTTTTCACGTGGTTCTATAATCAAGCGCCCGGTGATGATCTTGGGGATTTCCTTTACCTGGATGACACCATGGATTCACAAGGCCCGGATACACTGCCCGTCAGCCGCGCGTTCCCTGAAAAGGGGAATATCGTTCTCCGAACCGGATGGGAGGAAGACGATCTCATCTTCAATTTCCGGGCAGGCCCGAACTACAATCACACGCATCTCGACCAGGGAACGTTCCGCCTGTGGGCATACAACGAAGAACTGGTCAATGAAGCCGGTCCGAGCGGTTATTACACCGATCCCTATTACTGGTCGTTCATTATCCAATCGGCGGGACACAACACGATTCTTGTAGACGGCAACCCGGAAAGCCAGGAAATTGGCGATTTCAAGAATGAAACAAAAGCGTTTAATAATCATGCCCGGCTGGAGCGAGTGTTCCTGTCACAGCCGCTCAGCCTGATCCGCGCCGAACTCGGAATGCTGTATCGCGGAATGCTGGAACAGTTCACACGAACCGTCTGCTTTGCCGACTCCCGGTTCTTTGTGATCCATGACCGCGTCCGATCCAAGTCCGGCCCTCATCATTACCAATGGCAGCTCTTTCCGCCCAAGAAAGAGGGGCTTTCGGTCAGTGGCGCAACAGCCTTGTATCGAGGGGACAATGCCTGGTTGCAGGTAAACGCTATTCTGCCGTCACAGGCCAAATTGAAAATACAGGACATTCCAGTACCCATGCACGAATTGGGCCAGTTCCCGCAGCATCCCATTCAGCCCCGCGCCATCCTGCAAGTTACCCATGAAAAACCATCGGAAAATCAGGATTTCCTTGTTGTGTTGACTCCGGGCCGCAAGGAAGATTCCGCTCCGGTACAGGTAAAAGACATATCGCAGGAGGGTTCTTACGCAGTAGAAATCACCTCGGGACAAGAAAGGGAGATTTTCTATTTCGCCGCTGACGCTCCGATAAAAGGAAATGTAACAACCGATGGCCCTTCCGCATACGTCGGTTACGAAGGTAATCAACTCACTGCGCTCGCCGTAGAATCCGCGAAAATGCTGGAAGTCGATGGACAGAGCCTTCTCCACGCAGACAGACCCATAACCGCATCGCTACGGATTGACAAGACCGGAGAGACCTGGACCATCCAGGCTGACACCCCGACCACCGTATCTCTCCACCAATTCCGTCCCGGCACAGCGTCCGTAACCGGCAATGCCGTAATTGTCGGGAAGGACCCTATGTTCAACAAACTGGATGTACAGAAAGGGGAAGCCACCTTGCGGGTGACATACTGATATTCTGTAGCCGAACCGACGCCTTTCTTTGCCAGGCAGAGACGCCTGGCCTACTGGTGGGACAGGCCTCTGTGCTTGTCGATGGGCGAGCTATCTTTGAAGAAGCGAAACGACGTGGCGATCTCCGGCCTCACGGAAATTCGCCCCTCTGAGCACTCCTCACCCCCCCTCCCTCGTCTCCGACTCCCCGATCAACTTCCCGATCTTGGAGAATAGATCGGAAAGATTCAGCTTGGTAATGTGCTCTTCCGCCTGAAGAAACTTGGCGCGCTCTTTCATCCCGATATCGCCGATAGACGAATAGACAATCACCGGTACATGGGCCGTTTCGGGATTTTCTTTCACTTTTTTCGTAAGGGCTAATCCATCGGTATGCGGCATCTCGACATCGGAGATGATGACACTGACATCCCGGTTCTGCTCGATGAGTTCCAGCGCCTCCCGACCGTCACGCGCCAATATCGGCTCGAATCCGCGTTCTTCCAGTTCCAGTGCCAGCATATCCCTTACCGAGGAGCTGTCTTCCGCAACCAAGACCTTTCGACTGTCGCCGTTCATACGCACCAATTCCCGGCTTTTCGTTTCCTCTTTCACACGATCCGGAGTCAACTGCAAGATGATGGTCTCGTAATCCAGCAGGAGAATCATCTGATCCTCATTCGGCTGGACAATGGAAATGACGTAGGGGTTTTCCAGTTTTTCCAGAACGGATTGCGCGTTGATCACCCGATCCCATCCGAATGTATGCACTGTCTCCACGTTGTCCACCAGGAACGCATTCAACATACCAAAAAACTCCGTCACGATCACCCGGTGACGGCCGTCGATGGAAATCGGTGTCTTGCGCAAGAAATATCCCAGATCCAGCACGGGAACGACCTTTTCATGGTCGTTAAACACACCCCGGATCGCCGGATGCACTTCGGGAACCGTGCGGAAT
>JAKPYU010000423.1 GCA_029568995.1 Candidatus Omnitrophota bacterium
TTCATCCACCTGGAACCGAATGTCGGTGTCGGGCTGTGGGACCGCTATACCCTGCGCGAGGAAGAGAATGAGCGCCTGAAGGCCAAACGGGAGGGGCGCGAGATCAACTGGGAAGTCATTGGTGTCAGCGACCGGACCGTGCTGCGCAGTTTTGCGCTCGCCGGTGAGGAATATCTGAAGGCGAATCGACGACAGGAGTGATCTAGCCCTGTCCCTCTTGGAGAGCAGGCTCTTCTCCCTCTCCCCCCGGGAGAGGGTTGGGGTGAGGGAAAGACAGGTTTCATCCCCTTTTCTGGAACCTGCCTCCCCCGTGGTCCCGTCCGGGTGTTTGTGCGAACATAGTTCCATCTATCCCGCAAGGAGAGATCAGGAACATGACCGAACATGCCCAGCTATCCCGTCGCGATCTCATTCGAACCACACTGGCCGGCGGAGTCGCCCTGGCTCTGGGACGCATGCCATTCCCTCGGTCCGCTGAAGCGGCGGACAATCGCCCGAATATTGTTTTCATCATGACGGACGACCAGGGGCAATGGTCGCTGGGCTGCTATGGCAACCTGGAAATCCAAACGCCCAACATCGACCGTCTGGCCGCTGAGGGCGTGCGGTTCTCCCACGCGTATGCCGCAACGCCCGTCTGCTCGCCCAGCCGGGCGACATTCATGACCGGGCTGATTCCCTCTCAGCACGGCATTCACGACTGGATTAAGAATGAGAATGTCGGTCCTCGCGCGCGGTGCCTTGTGGACCGATTCACCCTCCTGACTGAGATCCTGGCACAGAACGGCTACACCTGCGGTTTGTCCGGGAAATGGCATCTCGGCGACAGCCTTTGTCCACACAAGAGTTTCGACTACTGGTTCACCATTCCGGGCGGCTCCAGTCCCTACAACGATCCTGAGGTGATTTGGCAGGGCAAGACCGAGAAGGTTCCAGGTTATATTACGGACCACATTACGGATCACGCAATTGATTTCATTGAACATTCCGGCCAGAAACCATTCTTCCTCAGCGTGCAATATAATGCGCCGCACAGCCCCTGGGACAGCGCGGTTCACCCGGAACCATTCGGAAGTCTGTATCGCGACTGCCCGTTTGATTCCATCCCCAAAGAACCGGTACATCCCTGGGCCTCGGCGAATATCAATCATATCGGTAATTCCAGGACTTTGGAGAAATATTTCGCGTCAATCTCTGCTGTGGATGCAGGCGTGGGGCGAATCATGGAGTCGCTGGCGAAGAAGGGAATCGACAAGAACACGATTGTCATTTATGCCAGTGACCAGGGATTTCAGTGTGGGCATAACGGATTATGGGGAAAGGGGAATGCCTCGAATCCGCGCAATATGTATGAGGAATCCATACTGATTCCCCTGATTTTCCGTTGCCCGGAAATGTTGCCCACCGGGGCGGTATTGGATCAGCTGGTCAGCGCGTATGATTTCATGCCGACTATTCTGAACCTGTCGGGACTCTCTATGCCGCAGGGACCGCGTTATGTCGGACATAGTTATTCGCCGTTACTGAAAGGTGAGAATGCCCAGTGGGAGGATATTGTCTATGGCGAATATGGACGAACCCGCATGATTCGCACGTCCGAATGGAAATATGTGCATCGCGCTGATGGTGGCCCGCATGAATTGTATAACATGATTCTTGATCCGCGTGAGGATCGGAATGTCGCGGAGGATCCGTTCCACAAATCCATTCGGCTGGAACTGCGAGGCAAGATCGACAAGTGGTTCGATGAGTACTCCGAAGGGGATGCCAATCCGGTGGGGCAGGAGTACCACCGCCCTGAATGAAGATGCCGGTTCTGTCGCACAATTTCTTCGAAATTTCTAGTTGACAGATTGCAGAATCCGATATATTGTTTGATTGGGTAAGGGTATTATTCTGTATACCCGTATCCGGCAGTTTATATGACACGGGGGTATCATCATGAAGCACCATCCTTCCATGCAAATCATTTTCGCGTGTGGTTTGTTTCTTTCGCTGGGAATGTTGCCGTGCGATGCGTCGCCCGTTTCGGCAACGCCCGAATTCCAGCGGCTTGAACGGGACGGGATCATTATCGAGTACCCACCGGAGTGGAGAGATCTGGCGGAGAAGACGCATGAGTGGATTGTGCAAAATGCGACGGGAACCGAATTCACATCACCAGAGGATATTTCCCAGGAGAAGCAGGAAGAGATTCTTCAATTTATCGCAGAGCAAGTAGCATTTGAAGCGCCTACAGAGATCATGCGGAAAGCCTGGGACAAGATGCGCGAAGCATCAGAGAAGTTCGTCTCGTTGTTTCCCACCCCGAAACATATCCGGCTTTGGCAAAAGGAGGACATTCTTCGATATCTTGAAGACGGCGGGGAAGTTCCAGGTTGTAGATATGATCGCGAACAACGTGCATTATTCATGGAGGTCCAGGTCGAATCTAACAAAGGTGGCATCACCGAGGCTTCTCCTGCGTTGGGTCCCATCCCGTTTATACTCACCGGTCATGGAGAGGGTCTGTTTGAAGAACTGCAGCCCAAACTGCAAGAGATGCTCGATACGAGCCTCCCCCTTTCTCTGGTTCTACCCATTCATGAAGCAGCTCAATTTTCCATTATTGTGGACTATCATATCATGGGTCCCGATCGGCGGTGGTTCTGTGAAGGGGTATCCTCTTATCTCACTACAGCTGCATTGGGCAAATGTGTCTCCCAGGAATTTGCGAAGTTCCTGATTGATAAATTCAATATTGATAAATACCAGGACATGACGGGGCAGGTGAATCTGGTGACATGGAAGCCGGACAGAGACAGTGGGGAACGTCCGCGTCCTGAAGATGAGAAACTCAATGAGGCCCATGCCGCCTACGCAACCCACGAAATCATGGGCCTGGTGAACCGACACGGCGAGGAAATCATCCCGAAAATCTTCAAACGGCTCCGTGAAATCCCTCTGCCGGAAGTAAGCCCCGACGAGAACAGACCGCCCATCCGCGATATGGGCACGGTTTATGATGTGATTGAGGAAGTTACAGGGGAGAACTTCCGTGCGCGGCTCTTGCTGTATTTTGAGAAAGAACCGCCTCCGCCAGTAGTTCGATAAACGCCGTGTCGTCGTTCAGGCAGGGAAGGTGAATAACGTTCTCGATGTTTAAATCCGCGAATACTTGTCTGCCCGACAGCAGAGTCTCTTCATTATCGGCAAGAAATCCGAACGGGAAATAGACGAATTCCTCTATGCCATTGCCCCGCATTTCCAGTACCGCTGCTTCCAGGGATGGCGAGGTCCACTCGCCACCGACACGGTGATTGAGCCAGCCGATAGAGCAAGAATCAAAATAAGGGTGCAGTTGATCAAGCAGCACTTTCCCCAGTGCATCCGTGTCCGCAAATCCGGTATCCCGAATCCCCGGCGGTGGGGAGATTACCGTACCGTGCGCGCCCAGAATCAGGGCGCGCCCCTTTGCACTCGCTGAATTCAAGCCCCGGTTTACCATTTCATGTTTCACGAATTCGACCATGACATCTGCGAGTTTATCGCGTTGCTCAATTGGATCGAGCCGTTTCACAGAATCAGGCAAATTGCCATATTTCTCACGGAATATCTCGAAGTCTTCATCACAAAGGCCGGAAGTAAAATCGGAACGGGGGACATACATGGGAATGACCAGGACTCGATCTGGAACAGCCTCAAGAATCCCGTACAGTATCTCCGGGAGGAACATTGGCATGAATTGCAGCGCAACATGAACATTCCATTGCACAGAAGGGCATTTCTCCTTCAGGTGTGACTCAAGAGATTCTCCCTGACGCATCGTGATTTCATTCAATGGCGATCTGTAGCCATATTTTCGCCATGACAGATATCGTGAAACAGCCCGCCATGCGGCAATAACCGGAATGGCGTAATCGGGAATCGGAGCGACTTTCTGAGTGATTCGCTTCAGGATTCTCTTTGAATAGTCATAATGAATAGGAACGGAGTTCTTCTCCGGCTCACCGTACGTGACCAATATGGCATCGACTCGTTCAGGCATGGGTCAACCCAGATACGAGAGCACATGCATGGCAGTCCTTTTGCCGTTGCGGATACAGTCGTTTACCGATACGCCGTCAATGTAATTCCCGGTAAGAAATAGCCCGGGAATTTGTGCGCAAGCCTCAAACAGGTTCCTCGTATTGTTCACATGCCCAATTGGATATTGCGGGATGGCGCGCTGGTAGCGAAAGACCTTCTCGGATTGGAACGGGGCTTGTGCGCCAACCGTAGTGCTCAAGTCGTCCATTACCTGTGCGCGGAGATCATGATCGGAGAGATCATACGCGGTCGGATCAAGGCCACCGCCGACATAAATAGTGAAACAGTGGCAGTCATGGGGCGCGCGATGACTGAAAATACTCGAACTCCAGATTGTGCCCAGGATGCGGGGACCCTGATTTCGAGGAATCAGGTAGCCGAATCCCTCGCAGGAATGCCGCACCTGGCTTTTCGGAATCCCCATGCCATAGACGGACAATCGGTTATAGGGCAGCGTTTCAAGAGCGCTGCAAACCTGGGGAAGATGTGATCGAAGCAATTCGGGCAATGTGTAGCCGGGAACCGCAAGGACTACAGCATCGAATCGGACGGGGAATTCGCCGGATTCCGCTGTGCGGACTCGAAATGTTGCATCGGCGCAAATGAACTCCTTTACAGTCGCATGGAGGTGGAGTCGATCTCGAAGCCGCTGGGCAATCTTCTCCGGCAGAGACGCAAGTCCGTTGCGGAAGGAGCAGAGATTCCTGGAGCGCTGTTTTTCGCCTTGTTGCGCCGGTTCCTTCTCTTTTCCGCCCAGCATTTTGCGAATGCCGCCGCCGATGACACTGCCATATTTGCGTTCAAGATCATACAACGGCGGGAAGATCGCCTGCAAACTCAACTGTTCCGGGTCTCCCGCATACACACCGGACACGAAGGGGGTCACAACATGATCCAGTAATTCCTCGCCGAATCGCCGCCGGATAAACGACGCGATACTCTCATCGTCTAGTGAGCGATTACCCCTGATAAAGGGTTCTTTCAGGAGACGCAACTTGGCAGAGCGTGTAAGAATTTCTGTGGCGATCAATCCACCTGGTCCGGTTGGAACCTCATGGAGATGACCGTTCAGGAAAATGTAGCGGGATTTTGTGCGGAGAGATTGTTTTTCGAGGTCCTCCGTTATCCCAAGAGAGTTGCATAATTCCAGGGTTGCGAGAGTATTGTCCAGGAAAGAATTCGGTCCGGCCTCGAACAGGAATCCATCTTCACGAACGGAGAGAATCGCGCCGCCCACGCGGTCGGATTGTTCGAATACTGTGACTTCATGTCCGGCTTCTGCAATCCAGTGGGCAGCGCTCAGTCCCGATATTCCTGCTCCGATCATGGCGATGTGTTTCATAGTGTTTGCGAATACGTGGGCCTTTCTTTTGTGTCGGTCCGCGTTCGCGTCAGGTATGTATCGAATGTCATGGCAATCGGGCGGACAAGAATCTGGCCGAGCGCGGTCACGCGAATCTCCTTAGATAAATCGCCTTCGACTAATCCATCTTGAGCAAACGGATCGAGACGCGGCATTTCTTCTTTGAAATACGATGAGAACTCTTCGTTCCAGGTTTGGCGAAAACGTGCAAAATCGACGCGAAGATTGCACATCAATTCCATAATCACCCAGCGGCGGATGCGGTCATCGGTTGTCAGTTCGATTCCGCGTTCCACGGGAAGAGTCTGTCGCCTCAATAGTTGTTCGTATTGTTTCAGGTTCTTTGTATTTTGCACATACAGGCTTGGAAGGCTGCTGATGGAGGACACCCCGAACGCATACAGGTCCGTACCCGCGCGTGTGGTAAATCCCATGAAATTCCGTTGGAGGGTTCCCTGACGCTGGGCGATTGTGAGTTCCTCATTTTCTTTGGAGAAATGATCCAGTCCGATATAAACGTAGCCGTTCTGTGTAAATCGTTCGATTGCCGAACGCAGGATCGCAAACCGCTCATCACTGGATGGAAGAGTATTGGGATCGATCCGGCGCTGGTACGGCATCTTGGAGGGAAGGTACGCGTACGTGTAAAACGCGATCCGATCCGGCCCGATTCGAATGATTTCGGTTAGTGTGTTGTCGAAGGACCGTGCGGTCTGGTGGGGCAGGCCGCAGACCAAGTCGATATTGACGCTGTCAAAGCCGAGTCGTCGGCATAGAGAGGTAAAATTCGTTGTCTGTTCAATTGTCTGAATCCGCCCGATAGATTCTTGTACCTGTGGCGAAAAATCCTGGACTCCGAATGAGATCCGGTTGAATCCGAATTCACGCAGGACATGAAGATGTTCCTCAGTGGTAATTCTTACATCAACCTCAATGGATCGTTCGGCATCCGGGGCAATGGGGAATCGCTGTGACGCTTCAACGAATAATTTCTGTAATTGCGGTGGTGTCAGGTGCGTGGGCGTTCCGCCGCCGAGATGGAGCTGAATCACGCTGCGATCCGGATGGATGTGGGGTGCGACCAGGTCCATTTCCATGGAGAGAAGATCGACATAATGCCCGGTTACCTCATGCAGCGGCGTGACAATAACATTACAGCCGCAGTAATAGCAGCGTTTCGGGCAGAACGGCAAGTGGAAGTAGAGAGAAAGCGGGGCAGGGGATTCGGCCCGATTTGTTTCGGCAATATGTCTGGCATAGGTTTCCGGGCCGACGGATTCTGTCCATTCGGGAGCCGTGGGATAGCTGGTATAGCGTGGTCCGCGCAACGTGTATTTGCGGATGACGTCAGTGTTAATGTGAGCGAGTGTGTGGGCGTTAGCCATATCTGTAATTTCGAACCGTTTCGACAAATGCGTGGGCGCTTTCGACTCGGCTGTTGGGTAAGACTCCGTGTCCCAGGTTGGCGATGTGGCCGGTGTGTTGCCCAAATCCTTGAATCATCGCTTTTGTCAGATCGGCTACCGTGTCCGGGGATGCAAACAGAGCGCAGGGATCGAGATTGCCCTGGACGGCGCATCGACTGTGCAGCCCATGATAGGCATCGCGCAAGTCTGTCCGCCAATCTACGCTGAGCACGTCGATTTGTGATTCCGCGATGGCCTCCAGGTACGGGGCGCAACCGTTTACATACAGAATCACAGGTCGGCCTTCTTTCCGAACGGCCTCGGCGATGACCTTCTGATACGGCAGGGCAAATTCGCGATAGTCCGATGGGGTCAGGATTCCGGCCCATGTATCGAATACCTGAACAACATCCGCGCCCGCGTCGATCTGAATCCGGATATAGCCGAGAACGGTTTCCGTGATGATCTCCAGGATCTGTTTCAGCAGGCCGGGATTCTGAAAGCGCAGGTCTTTAATCTGGACGAAATTCCTGCTCATACTCCCTTCGACCGCGTAGGCCGCCATGGTGAAAGGCGCACCGATGAATCCGAGAATGGGAACGTTTGAATCGACCTGCGCCCGGATCTTGCGGATGGTCTCGAACACGGGCGGCGTTTTGTCGAAATTGGCCTTGTGGATATCGGCAAGAATCTCTTCGGAACGCAGCGGGGGTTGGACCTCCGGCCCGGTCTCCGTGAACAGCACGGAAAATCCCATGTATTCCAGCGGGATCAGAATGTCATTGAATACAATGATTCCATCAACGTCGAAAATCCGATATGGCTGCAGGGAGACTTCCGCTGCAAGATCCGGTGTCCTGCAGAGGTCGCTGAATGAATGATGCTGTTTCAGCGCCTGGTACTCGGGAAGATACCGTCCCGCCTGGCGCATCAGCCATACCGGGGGACGGTCCACTGGTTCCTGGCGAATCGCCCGCAAAAAGCGTTCTCGTTTGGACATCTGCGATTGCACAGGCAATCTCTCTTTTTGTTCTCCCTCTCCCTCCGGGAGAGGGTTGGGGTGAGGGAATTTTTTGAATATTTCGTAGAAAGTCTATCATCCGGATGGCCTTTCCAACAGCGTTCCGCAATCCGGGGCGATGGAAGAAATGCCCGGTACTCCCCTAGAGAAATCACCGCCCATATCGGTTATGATAGCGCCCGATGTTGCCAGGAATATTGGCGCAAACACTTCATGGTCGAATGGAGAAGAAACCATGAGACAAGGACACGTGCGTGCAGGCGTGGGGCTGGCTGTGGTCGCGTTGCTTCTGTCCGTCATTGGGCTGTCGTGCCGGACAGGGGGAACTTCCGCCGGTTTCGATTACCGTCATCCGCAACCAAGGGACTATCCCCAGGGACATGTTGCCGGGACGAGCTCCGTGCAATGCAGCGAACTCGCCTATTTCGGCGATCTTCCATACGATATGACCGTACATATCGGCTCCGGGGATCTTTGCGAGTTCGAATTGCAGGAAATAAAGGTCAACGGTCGCCCGACAGGGGATTTCATCGTCTACAACGAGTCCAATGTCAGTTATCTCAGGCGGGCGAACGGCAAGGAAAACCTGCGCATTTATACCTTTGCCGACTGGCGCGGCGGCGAGAATCTGACTGTCACGGTGTCGGGAGTCGATCCGAAGGGCAAACCGGTTGTTATCACAATCGAAGGCAAAGCGCCCGAGCGGAAGACCTGCAGCAACTCCCTCGCTTTCCAGTCTCCGTCTCCTGAATTCCCCTACTTTGCTGTCCGGGCGACATTCAACCCGGCGAACTACGAATCGTTCAGAATCGAGTCTGTCCTTGCAAATGGCAAGGCGATTTGTGAGTTCCGGGTATTCAATGACGGCATGGTCCTTCCCGGCTCCAAAGCGGAACGGACCGGCGAATCCAACGACCTCACGGTTTCCGGCGAAGTCGGATTCTCCGTTGTGTTCCCATATCGCTGGCAGGCCGGTGACAACGTCACGGTCACGGTCTCCGGCAAGGCCGATGCGGGAAAGGTGCAGGAGGTCAACGCCGGGGGCAACGCAACCTCCAACGGATTCTGGCGTCCCGAATGGAAATACACGGCTTCTCTTGTCGCACGGGAGACCGCCGGGATTCCGCGACGCGGCGAGCCGGTTGAGGCCACGCTGGGCCTGATCTATGACCGGGTCACCGATCCGAATCGGGAACTGCGCGTGGTTACCTGTATACCGGGGCATCCCAACGCCGATGCAGCAGGATATGTTGAATTGCCGTGCCAGGTGCTGGAGGTTACTCCGTGGAATGACCGAAGTCTGATCGACAATGACGAGAAAGACCACGAAACCGGCGAACCGATCCGTCGATATATGGCGACCACGACGGTGCGGTTTGTCTTCCTGGCCGATCTGGAAGCGTACGAGAAGCGTGTGTTTCTCGTCTGCTACGGGAATCCCGACGCGACGGCTCCCGAATACAAGACAGATCTGCAAGTGGAAGACGAAGGGCTGGGGCAGACCGTGTCCAACACCCGCTACCGGATGGGGCTTGCCAAGAACAGCGGAGCCATCGAAACGGTGATGATCAAAGAAGGCGGCCCGGAAATCCTGCTCGAACACAAGCTCGAAACCAATGGGGCTGTCCACTGGAATCCCGGCGTGTATTCCCCGCCGCTGCCGTGGGTCCATGCAAGCGATTGGGAGAATCCGACGGCGACTTTCTTTACCGGTCCGGTGGTCCATCGCGTCAGCAAATATGCTGATCTGCCGTTCATTGATTTCGCCGCCGCTCATGTGACTTATGAGTTCTTTGCCGGACAGCCGTATATGAAAGTGTCCACCACCATGGAGATCAAGAAGGACATTTTCGTTCAGGCCCTGCGGAACGGCGAAATCGTGTTCAATCATGCCGTCCTGGATGAGTTCGTCTGGAAAGACTCCATGGGGAAAATTCGAAGCATGAAAATCGAGGGCACGAAGAAGCACCCGATTCACGCCCTGGAGATTCCGCCCGATACGCCCTGGATGGCGTTCATCAGCCGGAAAGCGGGTGTCGGATTTGCCGGAATCAATGTGGACTACTTCAATGCGAACCTGTACGGCAGCCCGATATCCCAGGCACAGCCGTATTTTTATGTTCAGAATGGCCCGTGGATCTATTGGTCTCGTGGCTTGGTCTACCCGTTCGGGGGTCTCAATTTCACCCGCATGATGCCGGTCAAGAAAGGAAGCATCTACGGTGAGATTCTGGGATTCCTGCCGTTCCGATTGGCGGAAGGAGCCTATCCCTTCGCGGAGTTGGAGAAATACCACACCATCCTGACGCAGCCGCTTGAGATCACCGAATGGATCGACCTGGATCCGAACACGCCCAAGAGTTGGATCATGCCGTTACTGACAATGCCCTTTGATGAAGGTGTCGATAACGCCCACAGCAGCCGGGAGGTGCCCAAGAAATGAAGAGTCTCATCCTTGCAGCCCTATTCTTCTCGCTGATCTCACCCCTGACTTACGGTGGCGCTGTCGTAGATCGCACGCCGGAGGGAATCCGGGTCGGGGATCAATTCCTGCCGGATACGATCTCGTTCAACCCGAAGACCCTGAGCAAACTGACCTGCTTTGTCCCAGCCCCCAAACGGCCGGTGTATGAGATCGCCATTCCATTGGGAGATTGGACCGGCGGGCCGAACACCACTGTTACGAAATTGACCATCAACGGTGTCCAGTGCAGAGTCTTCACGATCTATTCCGCCGGCATCTCGCACCATCAGGGGGCCTGGATTACCGAACAGAGCGACACCGCCAGGAACGTGGTGATTCTGGCGAGGGCCGTCTGGGGCAATGACGAGCGTGTCGTTGCCGAAATAGACGTTACCGCCAAGGACGGCGCTCAGAAGATCACCGTTGAAGGACAATCCCCCAAGACGGGCGGTGTTCCTTCCGGCGCGAAGGAATACGAATCGTTCGCCCTGGTCGAAGAAGCCGGGATGGATCGCCACAACGAGCCGGTTGAGGTCTCTGTCAGCGTGTATCTCGATGAGTTGGCACTTTCCGACGAGGAGGGTGGAATCGCCAAAGAGTTGCGGCTGTATCGCATTCCCGAAAAGGGCGACCCGATTCCTGTGCCCATTCAGGTGTTCGATGTGGGCGGTGTTCCCGGAGTGATTCGACCTGACGCGAGGTTCTATCTGTATTCTCCCTCCAAGACGGCACGCATTTTCTTCCTGGCCGATGTGCCCGCCAACAAGGCTGTTCCCTACGTGATCACTTACGGAGATGCCACTCCGCCTCCGGCTCCTCAGCCGGAACAGACCCTCAAAATCGAGGGAGAAACGCCGGGATTTATCGTATCGAACGAGTTCTACAAATGCACCCTGCATCCGAAATGCGGCCAGCTCAACATTGTGGAATTTCAAGGTGAGGGCACGGAGAATCTTCCACCGTTGACCAACAGCCTGACTGCGGCGGCCCACTGGAATCCCGACTCCTACGGCTCGAACGGCAAATGGGGGCACACGTTTGCCTGGGACCCGCCGGACAACACCAACATTCACGCGCAAGGCCCGATGTTCCTTCGTATTACCAATTCCGGACGGATGCCTGATGAAACGCCGCAAGTGTATGCCTCTGTAACTTATAGCTTTTATGCCGGGGTTCCGTACGTTGGGGTATCGACGACGATGGAGGTCCGGGACCCGTACAGTTCATCGGCGCTTCGCAACGGCGAATTGGTTCTGGACACCCACCTGGTCACCCATTTTGTCTGGAAAGACAAGGCGGGAAAGATCAACCGGATTCCCACTCTGCCTCAGACCGGGATACATGACGATGTCACCATGATTACGGAACCGGATATTCCATGGATCGCCATGACCAATGAGCTGGATGGGTACGGGATTGCCGCGATCTGGAATACAGCGGAGGTCTATCAGCGCGAGGAAGGAACCCGCCCCGTGCACGGACCCGGATATTTCCTGATCAGCCACCATCAATGGTCCACGCCGCTGACCTATTTCACACGCGCGTGGGTGTTTCCGTTCACGTACAAGGATCGACGGCCCAACATCATGATGGAACCGGGATCGGTGTATTTCGAGAGGGGTGTCTTTTACCCCTTCCTGTTCAAACCCGGTTCGTCTTATGAGAAAGTGGAGGCCATCGATACCATCGTGCGGCAACCGTTGATCCAGAAGATCGGGAACTGAAATTGGGGATTGGGGATTGGGGATTGGGGATTGGGGATTGGGGATTGCGGATTGGGGATTGACAAAGGCATTCCGGGCAACCACGGGAGTTGCCCTTATAGTTCAACCGTGATGTCGTAGGGGCAGGCCTCCGTGCCTGCCCTCATCGTCTTCTTCCCCTCTCCATCCTTGGAAAGGGGCCGGGGGTGAGGAGAAATCACTGTCCCGGCTGACTCTGATCCGTTCGAACCCTCTGCCGCATGGCGTTATGCTCGTCCAGAGTCTTCGAAAACTCCGTTTTGCCGTCGCCGGTTGCCATGAAATACAAGTAATCGGTTTTCGCGGGAGCCATCGCGGCCACTAGAAAAGCCCGGCCGGGATTGCAGATCGGTCCCGGAGGCAGCCCCTTATTCAGGAACGTGTTGTACGGATCGTCAATCTGTTTTTCTTCCGGCGTGATGGGACGACTCCAGTCGCCAATAATGTAGTGAATGGTCGCATCCGATTGGAGCGGCATCCCCTGCTTGATGCGGTTGCGGAACACGGAAGCGACCAGGGGACGATCCTCATCCCGTTTCGCTTCCCGTTCCACCAGGGAGGCCAGCGTCACCATGGCGGGAACGCTGCCGTTTTCTTCCAGCATCCACCATCGTTCTGCTTCGGGAACCTGTTCAAGCAGATAGTTGTATACCTCATTGAATCGCCGCATCAGCCTGTCACGGACTCGTGACGGTGGTTCGCAATTCTTTTCCATGAAATACGTGTCCGGAAACAGAAAACCCTCGGCACCGGGAGCAGTGACTCGCCCACCGGATTTCAGTCCTGCATCCTGGTAAACCTGGCCGAATCCGGCTGCCTGCAGGAAATCCGCCGCCTTGCAGATCTGCGTTTCCTCCAGAATCTGCGCAACTTGGTTGATCGTGATCCCTTCGGGCAACACAAAACGACGTCGGTGAATGTCCCCACGCCCCATCATTTCCACGATCTCGACCGGACTGGATGCTCCGCTGATCCGGTACTCCCCGGCTTTGAGCGATCCCCCGAATCCCTGCAAATCCGCCATAATCAGAAAGAACGTCGTGTCTTTCAGAACCCCCTTGTCTTTGAGGAGATTGGCGATCTGTTCGGCGGTCATGCCTTTTTCGATATCGATGAGAAACTCCTGGTCCGCCGTACCCCAGGGGTGACTCCAGTCACTCCAATAGCTATAAATGACCGCGCCGACGATTCCGATCACAAGAAGTCCAATCGCTAAGCACAGGATCAAGATGGTCTTGCCGGACATAACGACCCCCTTTGCTGTCGAGTATTGTCCTATTGGGGAGAGCAGAACGAGGCTCAAAAATGGAGCTCGTCGAGATGCCTCGCTTGCCCTCGGTCTGTAGTCAGGATATTAGCATAGATCGTCCTTGCAGTGGAGCGAGATGGAACCGGAATTCGGTTCATCTGGACGATCACTCAAACTTGTACACAACGTATCCGTCACCGAAAGCGCGGTCTGTCTCAAACAGGAATCGGAATCCGCTGGCCGGTTCATCGGGGCGGAGGTGCAGATAAAGCTCGTCCCAAATCGGGTGTATGACCAGATATCCATGCCCCTTACTGCGAATCCAATCCCGGATATCAAACTCACCGGTCTGACGGGGTCTCGACACGGCGGGATCGGTCAGCCCCACCAGGTCCAAAACCGGAAAGTTGCTGAAATATCCCAGGACACCGACATCGTGCGCTGCCACAAGATCGCCCGGTTCGGAGGCTCTTTCCAGTCGTTCTGCGAGAGGGATCAGGACATTTTCGATGGATCGCACGCAGTCCATATAAACC